>CAKTVW010000028.1 GCA_934630495.1 uncultured Oscillospiraceae bacterium | reverse complement strand
ATTCAAAAGTTCCTGCTTCAACAGCTTACACGCTTCCTGTATCAACATCACTATTCCTCCGTTAAATTCCGATTTGTTGCTCAATTTTTGTATTCAAATTATACCATAAAACTTGTGAACAATTCTACCGCAACTTTGGAATATATGAGAAAAGTCCGAACAGTTTTCTGCCCGGACTTCCTCACTCAATCGTAAATCAATTCGATTTTCACAATTTCCTCTGCCTGTGCCTTGCAAGCGTTCATCTGCCGTACCCATTCCATTTGGTGTCGGCTTTCAGTTTCTCGGTCACGCCGTTTCGCTTCGCCAGCTCCGGCACGATCAGCTCCATGCGGTTTCGTGCCGCTTCGTCAATCTTAGCGCAATACTGTCTTACGTACACCCAGCTATGCGGCAGGGTGCTTTTCAGACTGTCAAAAAACTGCCCCGCATGTCATTGCGAGGTTTGCGGAGCAAACCGTGGCAATCCGCATCTCTTTGTGCCGGTTTTCTCTTAAAAACGTTACGGAGAGGAACGGATTGCCGCGTCGGGCTGCGCCCTCCTCGCAATGACATAACCGAAGGTGCTTTGCCACGCTGAGGCGGCAGAGCTGCCAACGGCTGCGTCATCGGAATAACATGACCGAGGGTTCTTTGACACGCTGAGCGCCCTGCTGCAATGCGGCAGGGCGCTTCCCCGGAAACGGGCGGTTTTGCCGCTGGAAAAAGCGGGAGCTTCATGATATAATAGTATCAAAGCAGGCCGCAATCGGCCGCAGGCAAATACACAGCGTTCCCCGCTTGTCGGATCGTTTCGCGGCCGGCAGCCGGGAGCGTTTTCAGGAGCAACACCATGCAGCACCGTCAAAAAACAAAGCAGGATATCACCGCGCAGCTTGAACGGGGGAAAATACTTCCGCTGGTTCTTCGTCTGACCTTCCCCGCCGTCATCGCGCAGCTTATTACATTTTTATACAACATTGTCGACAGAATGTACGTCGCCAAGATCGGCGGCGTCGGCATGGACGCGCTGGCGGCGCTGGGTATCGTCCTGCCCATCACACTTATCATTCAGGCGTTTGCCAATCTGGTCGGGCTGGGCGGCGCGCCGCGGGCGGGCATCAAGCTTGGCGAAGGAAATCATCCGGAGGCAAACCGCATTTTTAACACGGCCTTTTTGCTTCTTTTTGCGCTCGGACTGCTGATCGGCGCGGCGGCCTTCTGCCTTGCGCGGCCGATCGTCGTGCTGTTCGGCTGCCCGCCGAGCGCGGTGTCGTTCGCGACGTCCTACTTGAAGATCTATTCGTGCGGCACGATTTTCGTCATGCTGGCACAAGGCTTGAATCCGTTTATTCTGACGCAGGGCCATTCCGCGATCGCCATGTGTACGGTGCTGATCGGCGCAGTCGTAAATATTGCGCTCGATCCGCTGTTCATTTTCGTGCTGGACATGGGCGTGCGCGGCTCCGGTCTTGCGACGGTCCTGTCCCAGCTCTGCTCCTGCATCTGCATTCTGGGTTTCTTTTTCTCGCGCAAAAGCCTGTTCCGCTTCCGCGTAAAGGAAATGCGTCTTGCGCCCGCCCGCGTTTCCGCCATCGTCTCGCTCGGCTTTACGCCGTTTATCATGACGCTGACGGAATGCGCCATCCAGATCGTTTTCAACATCAATCTCAATCGCGCGACCGGGGGCAATAAGGACTACACTGCCGCGCTGACGGTCATGCTCAGCGCACTGCAATTCATTTCCCTTCCGCTCAACGGTCTCGGCAACGGGATGCAGCCCTTTGTCAGCTACAATTACGGCAAGGGCAACGCCGCGCGTCTGAAAAAGGGCATCAAATATGTTACCGTGATCGCGTTTATCTTCGCCGTCACGGTCTGGTCCGTTTCGCTGGCGGTGCCGGAGGTGTATGCCTATCTGTTTTCGGCCAGCGGCGCGGTCACGGACATCGTAAAACGGTATACGCCGTTTTTCCTGATGGGTTCGATCATGTTTTTCGTGCAGATGACGCTGCAAAACGTCAATGTCGCGCTCGGGCAGGCCACTTCGGCGCTGCTGCTTGCGGTCACCCGCAAGGTCGTGATCCTGATCCCGTTATGCTTTGTGCTGACGCATTTTCTGGGCTTTAAGGGCGTATATCTGTCGGAGGGGATCGCTGATCTGGTCGCGGGGCTTATCACTGCGGCGGTGATCTTCACGACCTTCCCGAGAATTTTCCGCAAGCGCGAGGCCGAGGTGAAGCGCCTGCACGCTGAGGACGCCGTATAAATTAAAAAGCAGGATGGTCCATCCTGCTGCCGGCCATTGTCGGCGGCAGGACCGTAAATAAAGAAAACGGAGGCGTATACATGAAATATGATGTCGTTGCCTTGGGCGAGCTTCTGATTGATTTTACCTGCACGGCGGCGGACGCGGAGGGCTATCCCACGCTGGCCGCGCATCCCGGCGGTGCGCCCGCGAATTTCCTTGCGGCGGTCGCAAAATTCGGCGGAAGGGCCGCGCTTCTCGGAAAGGTCGGAACGGACGCCTTCGGCCGCCTGCTGCGGCAGACGCTGCAGCGTGCGGGGATCGAAACGCGCGGGATCGTCGCTTCGGACGACGTGTTCACAACGCTGGCCTTCGTCACGCTGGACAAAAACGGCGACCGCGAATTTTCGTTTTCCCGCAAGCCCGGCGCAGATACGCAGCTTTGCTTTGATGAGCTGGAGCTTTCCCTGATCGACGAAGCGCGGGCGTTTCATTTCGGTTCGCTGTCGCTCACGGACGAGCCGTCGCGCACGACGACACGCCGCACCGTCGCGTATGCCAAGGAGCGCGGCAAGCTCATCAGCTTTGACCCGAATCTTCGCAAGCCGTTATGGAAGGACCTTGACGCGGCAAAGGAGCAGATGCTCTGGGGGCTGTCGCAGGCGGATGTCGTGAAGATCGGCGACGAGGAGATTGGCTTCTTATTCGGACTCGGCCCGGAGGACGGCGCCCGAAAAATTCTGGAGGAATACGGCGCAAAGCTGGTCTTCGCGACCTGCGGCGCGGACGGCTGTCTGTTTGCCAATCGGTCGGTAAGCGGACATGTGGACGCCCTGAAGGGCATCAAGGTCGCGGATACCACCGGCGCGGGCGACATTTTCGGCGGCACGGCGCTTTGCAAGCTGCTGGAGCTTGGCAAGCGGCCGGAGGAGCTGAACGAGGCGGAGCTTCGCCGGATCGTCGGCTTTGCCTGCAAGGCCGCGGGGCTTTCCGTGGGCATCCCGGGCGGGATATCCGCCGTCCTCGCCCTGCCCGAGGACTTATCCTGAGCTTTGACGAAAGCATGGAATGCTTTCATATTAAATTTAATCGGATATCAGTATTATAGAAAAAGCAGGCCGCCGGGGCATCGCCCCGGCGGCCGTTTGATATCTTATACTAGAATCTGTTAAAAAGCTTGAAAAGCTTTTTATAGCGCCAAGGGCGCGTCAGATTCTGCATGAGACGGCGCAGCGTGCTTTCGCACGATGCGAGTGTGCGTAGCACACGGGATTCTTGATTAAATCTTTTAATCAAGAATCAGTATTAGGAAGCTCTGATTAAATCGGCAAGAGTTGTCGTCGAGAGTTTTTTGGGCGGATCGAGATTTGGAAAACGTAGGAATACTTTGTGTATTTCAAGTTTTTCAAGCCGAAAAGCCGACGAAAAAGATCCGACGGCAGCCGCAGACGATTTATTCAGAGATTTCCTTATCCCAGTGTCTCACTCAGCTCAAGGCCGGGGTTGCGGCGGATGGTGAAGTCGATCGCCCACGGGCTGGTAAAGACCAGCAGACGGTGCCCGCGATGGTCTTCCAGCAGCTCGGCATCGGAGGAGAGGTTCAGCTCCTTCTCGTCGCACGGCGATTTTGTGATAAACCGCAGGACCTCGTAGGGCAGGCCCTCCATGCGCAGCTCCACGCCGTATTCCGAGAGCATCCGATAGCGGAACACATCGAATTGCAGTGTGCCGACAACGCCGACGATGACCTCCTCCATACCGGTATTCGGCACCTTGAAGATCTGGATCGCGCCTTCCTGTGCGATCTGCTCCGTTCCCTTGACGAACTGCTTGCGCTTCATGGTGTCCTTCGGGCTGACGCGGGAGAAATGCTCGGGCGCAAAGGTCGGGATCCCGGAGAACTTAAATTTCTTCCCGGGCATGGTGATCGTATCGCCGATGGAGAAGATGCCGGGGTCGAACACACCGATGATATCGCCCGCGTAGGCCTCGTCGATGATCTCGCGCTCCTGCGCCATAAGCTGCTGCGGCTGGGAAAGGCGCAGCTTTTTATTGCCCTGAACATGGAAGACCTCGGCCTCTCGCTCGTACTTGCCCGAGCAGATGCGCATAAACGCAAGGCGGTCGCGATGCGCCTTGTTCATATTCGCCTGAATTTTGAACACGAACGCCGAGAAATCGGGCGAAAACGGATCGATCACGCCGCAGTCGGCCGTTCTTGCCAGCGGCGGCGGCGTCATGCGCAAAAACGCCTCCAGAAACGGTTCGACGCCGAAGTTGGTCAGCGCGGAGCCGAAGAACACGGGACTAAGCTCGCCGCGGCGCACCTCATCCATGTCAAATTCGCGGCCCGCGCCGAGAAGCTCGACATCGTCGCGGAGCTGCTGCGCACGACGTGCGCCGATCGTGTCGTCCACCGCCTCGGAATCCAGCGAAACCTCCAGCTTTTCGGCGCGGTTTTTGCCGGAAACACCGGAGAAAAAGATGATCTGACTCTTCTGACGGTCGTACACGCCCTGAAATTCCTTGCCGCAGCCGATCGGCCAGTTGACGGCATAGGTCTCGATGCCCAGCTCACGTTCCAGCTCGTCGAGCAGATCAAACGGGTCCTTGGCCTCGCGGTCAAGCTTATTGATAAAGGTAAAGATCGGGATGTGCCGCATGGCGCAGACCTTGAACAGCTTGCGCGTCTGCGGCTCGACGCCCTTCGCGCCGTCGATGACCATGACCGCCGAGTCCGCCGCCATCAGCGTCCGATAAGTGTCCTCGGAGAAGTCCTGGTGTCCCGGCGTGTCGAGAATGTTGATGCAGAAGCCCTCGTATTGGAACTGCATCACGGAGCTTGTCACGGAAATGCCGCGCTGCTTCTCGATCTCCATCCAGTCGGACACGGCGGCGCGGGAATTTTTCTTGCCCTTGACCGCGCCGGCCTGCGCGATCGCTCCGCCGTAGAGCAGGAATTTTTCGGTCAGCGTCGTTTTGCCCGCGTCGGGGTGGGAGATGATCGCAAACGTCCGGCGTCTGTTGATCTCCTGTTGTAAGGTTGACATAATATTTTATTCCTCCATAAATCAGCGTTTTTTCGTGCAAAACGCTATGGCGGAGACAGCCAGATTTTCATAGTGACCTCCAAGTCTTACAAAATCGCCGCGCGAACGGCCGAAAAAGGTCCGACATGCGCCGCAGGCGATCTATTCGGAGCTTCCTTAAGCATTTCAAGCTTTTCAAACCGCAGGATCGGCGGGAAAGATCCGCCGAAGTGCGCAGAGGCAATTGTACGGTGTTGCCTTAAATAAATCCAATGTATCTTACCACAATTTCCCGCAGAATACAAGAGATATGCAGACTTTTTGCGCACAAATACGGCAGGCGCGGCATACTTGCGCGATCAAAGCGGGTATGCTATAATCCAGTCAAAAAAGCGAAGGAGTGATTTTGATGGACTGCGTTCGCTATGCCGCCGACGTGCCCGCATGGCTGGAGGATTTCTGCGCCGTTCCGGAGATGCAGCGGCTGAAGGACGTCGGCATGAACTGCGGCTGCGAGTATACGAGCTTTCCGCGCTTTTCGCATCTGCCCGCCTATTCGCGCTATCGGCACAGCCGCGGCACGGCGCTGATCGTCTGGAATTTTACGGGAGACAAGGCGCAGACGCTTGCGGCCCTGTTCCACGATATTGCAACGCCCGCCTTCGCGCACACGATCGATTTTCTCCGCGGCGATCATCTGCGGCAGGAATTTACCGAGGGCCGAACGGAAACGATCATCCGAGGCTCCGAGCCGATCATGCGCCTGCTTCGGCGGCATCGCATCGCGCCGGAGGCCGTTACGGATTACCACCTCTACCCGGTCGCGGACAACGACAGCCCGCGCCTTTCGGCCGACCGTCTGGAATACACGCTCGGCAATCTTCTCGGTTACGGTCTGCAGAACGCCTGCGTGCTGCAGCGCTATTACGACGATGTCTGCGTCGCGCAGGCGGAGGACGGTACGGCGGAGCTTGCCTTCCGAAGTCCGGAAACGGCGGCGGCATTCGCGCATGACGCGCTGAAAACGGCGCGGATATTTGTGTCCGACGAGGATCGCTACGCCATGCAGATGCTCGCTGAGCTGATCGGACGCGCCGAGGAAAAGGGCGTCCTGACGGCAGAAGCACTATACGGCACGGAGCGGAGCGTGATCGCGCTGCTGGAAAAGGACGCGGAGCTGCATGAACGCTGGGCGCGTTACCGTGCGCTGCACCGGATGCTCAACGACCCCGAGGCGGCGCCCGCCGCAGATCGGCGGGTCATTCCGGCCAAAAAGCGCTGCATCGACCCGCTGGTTCGCGGCATGGGCAGAGTGTCGGCGCTGATCCCGTCATTTCGGGAGGAGCTGGCCGACTTTCTGGCCACGCCGCAGACACATTGGCTCTGCGCGGAATAACGAAAATCAACAGCCTCGGAGAAATCCGAGGCTGTTGCTTTTATTCCGTCAATGCTTTCTCCATGTGGAGGGGCGCAGGAGCAGAAGCATCGGGAATATCTCAAGGCGTCCGAAAAGCATATCCGCGATCATGACGATCTTGGAAAGTGCGGAAAAATCCGCGAAGCTTCCGAACGGGCCGACCATGGCGCTGGTGCCGGGGCCGATGTTGTTGAGCGTGGCGAAAACCGCCGAAAGCGTCGTCTCGACGCCGAAATTGTCGAGCGAGACCAGCAGCACCGACGCAAAGGCAAGAAAAATGTAGACGATCATAAAGGCGGTCGTGCCCTGAATGACGTCCTTGCCGACGCGCTTGCCGTCTACGGTCATGACCTCGACGGTGTGCGGGTGAAGCAGGCGGCGGACCTCGGCGCGGGCGGTCTTAAACAGGATCAGCACGCGGCTGACCTTGATGCCGCCGCCGGTAGAGCCTGCGCACGCGCCGACGACCATCAGCGCCAGCAGGACGGCCCGCGAAAACTCCGGCCATTTGGAAAAATCGGCTGTCCCGTAGCCCGTCGTGGTAATGACTGAGCCGACGGAAAAGGCGACGTGGTGGATCGTCTCGCGGACGGAGGAAAAGTAGCCGCCCTTGACGATCAGGTTGACGGAAATGGCGGCAATGGCGGCCAGAATGATGCCGAGATAGCATTTCAGCTCGGAATTTTGCCAAATCAGGCGGAATTTGCGGCAGATCAGGAAGAAATAGATCGAAAAATTCACGCCGAAGAGGATCATGGCGACGGTCGTGACCGTCTGCTCATAGGCGGAGTAGTCCGCAAGTCCCGTGCAGCGGATGGAAAAGCCGCCCGTACCGGCGCTTCCGAAGGTCAGACAAACGCTGTCAAAGAGGGAGATATTGCCCCAGCCGCAGAGCCGCCCGAGCTGATAGAGGAGAATCTGCAGCACCGTCATGACAAGATAGATCGTATAGAGGATCTTTGCGGAGGTGCGCATTTTCGGCACCATTTTGCTTACGGACGGGCCGGGTGACTCCGCCTTGAGTAGATAGATGCTTTCGCCGGACATCGGAACGATCGCCAGCATGAACACCAGCACGCCCATGCCGCCGAGCCAGTGCGTAAAGCTGCGCCAAAACAGCAGGCAGTGCGGGAGCGCTTCGACATTTTTCAGGATGCTCGAGCCGGTGGTGGTAAAGCCGGAGACCGTCTCGAACACGGCGTCCAGATAATTGGGGATCGCGCCGGAGAGCCGGAACGGAAGCGCCCCGGCCAGCGAAATCAGGATCCACGCCAGCGCGACCATCACAAAGCCCTCGCGGGCGTGCATCGTGCGCTTCTGCGGCTGCTTGGGGCGCAGGAGCGACAGTCCGCCGCCGAGCACCGCGCAGATGCCGATGGTCTCCAGCAGCGCGACGACCTCGCGGTCGCGATAGCACAGCGCGACAAGGACGGGCAGAAACAGCACCGCCGCGATCAGCAGCAGCACATTTCCCAGCAGGGACAGGATCATTCTGTGGTTCATACGCGCACTCTCCGCCGATCGAGGATATCATCCAGATCGTTCAGGCCGGTGTTGCCGGTCACGACGATGACCGTGTCGCCCGGCTCGATAGTGTCGCGGCCGCTGGGCGTCAGGATATTGCCGTCGCGGTTGATCGCGCCGATAAGCAGATTGGGCAGCAGCGACAGCTCCATAAGCGGCTTGCCGCAGACGTTCGATTTCGCCGTTGCGCGAAATTCCAGCGCCTCGGCCTTATTGCCGACAATCTTATACAGCGTCTCGACATTGGAGCCGAGGGAGTTCTGCATGGCGCGGACATAGCGGACAATATGGTCGGCGGCTATGTAACGCGGATGGAAAACGCTGCCGAGGTCCAGCGATTTGACGACATGAGAGAAGGTCGTGCGGTTGATCTTGGTGACGATCTTCGCATCGGAGACGCTGCGCGCGTAGAGGCTCATCAGCACGTTCTCCTCGTCGATGCCCGTCAGAGAGGCAATGGCGTCCATTTTTTCGATGCCCTCCTCGGCGAGCAGCTTCTCCTTGGTGGCGTCGCCGTGGATCACGGTCGCATCGGGGAGCAGCTCAGCCAGCGTATCGCAGGCGGCCCGGCTGGACTCGATGATCTTCACGTTCGCGCCAAATTCCAGGAGCTGCTTGGCAAGATAATAGGAGATGCGTCCGCCGCCGAGCAGCATAACGCGCTTGATCGGCGCGCTCTGCATCCCGATCTTATGGAAAAATTTTGCGGCGGTCTTGGGCTGCGCCACAAGACTGATGCGGTCGCCCGCGCGCAGGGCAAAGGTGCCGTTCGGAATATAGACCTCGCCCTCGCCGCGCTCGACGACGCAGATCAGGACGCCGGGCTGAATACGTCCCAAATCGGACAGCACGAGGCCGTCCAGCACGGAGCCTGCCGCAATGCGGGCCTTGTGAATCTCGACGCGGCCCTTGGCAAAGGTGTCGATCTTAATGGCCGACGGCGCGCGCAGGATGCGGGCGATCTCGGAGGCGCTGGCCAACTCGGGATTGAGGGTCATGCTCAGGTGCAGGTCGTCCTGAAGCATCTGAACGCTGTCGGCACATTCCGGGCTGCGGACGCGCGCAATGGTGTTCCCGACACCCATCTTTTTCGCGATCAGGCAGGCAAGCAGGTTCTGCTCGTCCGTGGGCATCGTGGCAATCACAAGGTCCGCCTTGTCAACGCCCGCGTCCTGCTGCGTTTCGGGAGACAGACCGTTTCCCTCCGTGGTCATGACGTCCAGCGTGGAGATCGCCTCGATCGCCTCCGCGTCATTGTCGACCACATTGATCTCATGCCCCTCATGTGCAAGCTGATCGGCCAGCGTCGCGCCGATCTTTCCGGCGCCGATAATGACAATCTTCATTGCAAATGCTCCTATCGAACGAAGTTTGATACTGATACCCAATTATAATCATAATCATGGTTACTATAGCACTTTCCGCGGAAAAAAGCAAGCATTGTCCCGATATCGGGCGATATCGCGTATCCGGGCAGTTCGGCAAGCTATAACAAAGCACGTTTGAGGAAGGCAAAGCCCATGCGCCGCAGAGCGGCGCATGGGCGAGCGTGTCAAAGAACCCTTGGTCATGTCATTCCGAGGAGCGAAGCGACGTGGGAATCTCATGTAAAATGTTTCGGATTCGCCGGAGTTTACCGAGGATTCCGGATCATTCTGCGAGATTGCCACGGCCCTTTCAGGGCCTCGCAATGACATGGGGGTAGTTTTTTGGCAATTCGGCCCATGCGCCGCAGAGCGGCGCATGGGCGTCACAAAAGCTTTCAAGGGCTGTACGGAGGCTTTATCGACGGGTCTCGCGGTTTTTCTACTGCGTGGCAGGATGCATCGTGCGGAACAGGGCCGACGTGCCTGCCGGGGCGCGGGGGTCAGCGTCGGCGGGTATAGTCGGGAAGCAGGCGTGGCGAAAGCTCCTCCGCCGCAGCCGCGCCGCGCCGGGCCTCAAAACTATCTATATGGGCTAAGCTCAATGTGCCTACAGTGACAGTTTTTGCTTTTGCCGCCGCGTTTTTTCCCGCACTGCGGCCGAAAACAATGATGTCCAGCAGGCTGTTGCCCATCAGACGGTTACGGCCGTGGATGCCGCCGACGACCTCGCCCGCCGCAAAAAGGTTCTCCACGTCGGTCTGCCCGTCGGCGGTGATATGCAGGCCGCCGTTCTGGTAGTGCAGCGTCGGATAGACGAGGATCGGCTCTCTGCGGATATCGACGCCGTGCTTCAGGAACATGCGAAGCATCGCGGGGATCCGTTTTTCGATCGTGCCGACGCCGTGCTTCAGCTCGATCATCGGCGTGTCCAGCCAGACCGCCTGTCCCTCGGGCGTCTTGACCCCGTTATGACGATCGGAGCACTCGCGGATGATCGCGGCAGCCGCAACGTCACGTGTTTCCAGCGGATTCATGAAGACCTCGCCGTTGACGTTGACGAGCATTGCGCCGACGGAGCGCACCTTTTCGGTGACCAGTGCGCCGTAAATCTGCGCGGGGAAGGCCGCGCCTGTCGGGTGATATTGCAGTGTGTCGGCATACAGAAGCTTCGCCCCCGCGCGATAGCCCAGCACAAGACCGTCGGCAGTCGCGCCGTAGTGGTTGGAGGTCGGGAAGCCCTGATAGTGCAGGCGGCCCGCGCCGCCGGTCGCCAGAATGACCGTTTTCGCCTTGGCGACAAGCAGCTCCTTCGTCTCCATATTCATCAGGACCGCACCGGCACAGCGGCCGTTCCCGTCCTTCAGCAGCTCGATCGCCGCCGTGTAGTCCACGACCTCGATTCCGCGATTGAGGACCTCGTCGCGCAGGGTACGCATGATCTCCGCGCCGGAATAATCCTTGGCCGCGTGCATCCGCTTACGCGACGTTCCGCCGCCGTGGGTGGTTATCATCGTGCCGTCGGGCGCCTTGTCGAACTCCACGCCCAGCTCGGAGAGCCACGCGATCGCCTCGGGCGCTTCGGTCACAAGACGGTAGAGCAAATCCTTCTGCGCCGCAAAATGGCCGCCGCCGTAGGCGTCCAGAAAATGCTGCGCAGGAGAATCGTTGGGCTTGTCGGCGGCCTGAATGCCGCCCTCGGCCATCATGGTGTTGGCGTCGCCCATGCGGAGCTTGGTGACAAGCAGCACCTTCGCGCCGGCGTTGTCGGCCTCGATCGCCGCCGCCGTGCCCGCGCCGCCGCCGCCGATAATAAGCACGTCGGCCTCATAGTCCGGGTGCGTCAGCTCGGGGCGCTTCCCGTCAAGCAGGCGCGATCTGCCCTGCAGCAGGCCGCGCAGCTCGAGCGGCACCTTCTCGCCCTTGTTCGGGCCGAACTCCAGCGCCGCAAACTGATTTTCCCGATAGTCGGGATGGTAGGTCTTGAGCAGAAGCTCCTTCTCCTCGGCGGTCATGCGGCGCGGCTCGAGTCGGAGGTTCGCCTCTCGCGCGGCCTCGACCTTGCGAATGGACTGCAACATCATTTCATCCTGATACATGGCATATCCTCCTTATTTCTCGATCTCGCGGTGGTTGTAAAGCTCCTGAATCTCCGAAAGCGGCTTGCCCATCAGGTCCTCCAGAAGCGCCTCGAACTTGCCCTCCCGAATTTCCTCGACGCGGGCATCGAGGTGGCCGCAGTGCGGCGCAAGATATTTTCCGTTGAGGCGGCGCGCCAGCATCGCGACCTGCGGATGCGAGATTCCAGCCGGGCAGCGCGACGAGCAGACGCCGCACATCACGCAGTCGAAGGACTCCTCCGCGCATTTTTCGTATTCGCCGCGCTGGGCGTAGGCGATATACTGCATCACGTTCAGGCCCTGCGTACACGCCTTGGTGCAGGCGTTGCAGCCCACGCAGGCATAAATTTCCGGGTAGAGCTGCATCATGATCTGCTCGGTCGGACGGATTTTTTCCACGTCGTAGACCGCCTTGACCAGCGGGAAGAAGGGCAGTGTGGCGACGTACATGTTGTTCTCCACGCGCGTTGAGCAGGCAAGGCACGCCCGCAGCTCCCGGTCCCCCGCGATGCGGTAGATGGTGGCACAGGCACCGCAGAAGCCGTTGCGGCAGCCGCAGCCGCGCACGAGCTGATACCCCGCGTACTCCATGGCCTCCATGATGGTCAGGCTGTCCGGGACCTCATATTTTTTACCAAACAGGAACACATTGACTGTATTTTCCATTGCGTTTCTCCTTAATACTCGTCCGGCAGCGCGTCCAGCTCGTCAAAACGGAAGACCGGGCCGTCCTTGCAGACATATTTCGAGCCGATGTTGCAGCGGCCGCACTTGCCGAGGCCGCACTTCATTTTCAGCTCCATGGTGGTGTAGATCTGTTCGCGGGCGAAGCCCAGCTCCGTCAGTCCCGCCAGCGTAAATTTTATCATAATCGGCGGGCCGCACATCACGACGGTCTTATCGGTCGGGAAGCCAAGCTCCTTGACATAGTTCGGCACGAAGCCGACGTGGCCGTCCCAGTTTTCCTGCTCGCGGTCGATCGTCAGATGCACGTTGATGCCGTCCTCGGCGCACCAGACGTCCCGAATCTCCGGGAAATCGACCAGATCCTCCTTGGAGCGGGAGCCGTAGACAATATCGATCTTCCCGTAGCGGCTGCGGTAATGGCGGCAGTAGTTGATGACGGAATGCAGCGGCGCAAGGCCGATGCCGCCCGCGATAAAGAGCAGGTCCTTCCCGGCAAAGGCGGTATCAACGGGGAAGCCGTTTCCGTAAGGGCCGCGCAGCGTGATCTGCTGCCCCGGCTCGATCGCGTGGAGCCAGCTCGTCACACAGCCGCATTTTTTGATCGAAAATTCCAGAAAATCCGGCTCCGTCGGGGACGAGGTGATGGAAAACAGCGCCTCCCCGACGCCGGGCACGGACAGCATGGCGCACTGTCCGGGGATATGCAGAAACGGCTTCTTCCCCTCCGTATCCACAACGCGGAAGGTCTTGACATCGGGCGTATCCACGCGGACGGCCGTGACCTGCCCGATCATGGGGATCAGCGGATCGTATTTCATTTCGGTTCCTCCCCCAGCGTTTGAATGACCTTGGCGATGTGCATGTGGATGGGGCAGCGGATCAGGCAGCGTCCGCAGCCCACGCAGCCGAATTGCCCGTCGTTGTTCTCCGGGAAATACACCAGCTTGTGCATAAAGCGCTGGCGGAAGCGTTCAAGCTGCGTCGGGCGCGGCTGACCGGCGGACATTTTGGTAAAATCGGAATACATGCAGCTATCCCAGCAGCGGAAGCGGCGTATTTCTCTGCCGGTGTTGAACTCCTGAATGTCGTAGCATTGGCAGGTCGGACAGACGAAGGTACACGTCCCGCATCCGAGGCACGCTTCGCTGAGCGTTTTCCACTCCGGTCGGTCAAAGAGCGCTTTCGTCTTTCCCGCGCCGAACGCCGCCGTTTTCAGGCCGTTCAGCGGCAGGCGGTGCAGAAGTGCGCGGGTCGTCTCCTGCTGGGCGCGGACGGCCTCCTCCCCGCAGTCGCGGAGCATCGGAAGCAGCGCGGTCAGCGCGGCGCCCTTGGCCGTATTTTCCTGCCAGTAGAGAAATTCTTCGTCGCGCCAGCAGGTCACATCGCCCTCCGGCGCGGCGGCGTCGATGCCGAACACGCCGCAGAAGCATGTCTCCGACGGCCGTGTGCAGGCCATGGAGATCACCGTTCCGTTTTGGCGGCGGGTCTGATAATAGGTATCGACCGGCTCAGCCAGAAAGACCTTGTCCAAAATCGCGAAGCTGCGGCAGTCGCAGGCGCGCACGCCGAACAATATGAACGGCTCCGAAACGTCACGGCGCTCGATCAGGTCGAGCTGCTTCCCGCTGACACGGAAGCCCACGAGGTTTTCCACCTGCGGAAAAAACAGGTCCTTCGCGCTTCGGACGGTATTGAGCTGTTCGGAGAGCGCCATGCCGGGCTGCCACGGCGCGAACTGCGCGCGGCCGGAGGCGTCGTCCGACGGAATATAGAGCGTCTGCTGCGCCGAGACGGCGGCAAACAGCGCGGGAAGCTCCCTGAGCGGCAGTCTTTTCATCCCTCTGCGCCTCCTCTCGTGCCGACGACGGACGGTTCGCAGTCCGTTTTACGGAAATCCATCAGCGGCGGCCTTGCATCAAGCTCCGCGCCGGCCTGATATTCGCCGTAAAGCTCGTTCATGTCCTTGATGAGCTTGCGGTTGAGCAGATGCAGCGGAATATGCTGCGGACAGACGCGGGAGCATTCGCCGCAGTCCGTACAGCGCGAAGCGACATGGAACGCGCGGATCACATGAAACAGCTTTTCCTCGAACGGGTCTGCGGCGGCCTTGTTCTCCGCGCCGGACTCGTGATTGTCAAACACGCATTTTTCACAGCTGCAGGCCGGGCAGACGTTGCGGCAGGCGTTGCAGCGGATGCACCGCGACAGCTCGCCCTGCCAGAAGGCGTAGCGTTCCTCGGGCGTCATGCGTTCGAGCCGCTCCACCTCGTCGAAGCGGCCCGACGGCTGCTCCTCGCCCTGCTGCCCGATCAGCTCATCGAAGACGACGAGCTTTTTGCTCTTGCACGTCTTGCATTTCCCCAGAAGCGCGTCCCGCTTCTGCACGGTCACGTCGCCGTAGAGCGTCTTCGCCGTCAGCGTGTCGGGCGCTTCCTCGATCGCCGTAACGCCCGTAATGCCGCGGGCGCGAAGCTTTTCCATGTCGCACATTCCGTCGCACTGCACGCCCACAACATAGACGTTCCCGCGCAGGATCCTGTGCTCCTTCAAAAGCTGGACAAAGGAATAGGTATCGCAGGGCTTCAGAAAGGCGGCGACCTTTCCGCCTCTGCGGGACTCCGCGATCAAATACTTGGAAAGGTTTGCGCCGGAAAAGGCGCTGAACACGAAGCCGTTCTCCGCAGCCTCGGGGCTTTCAAAAACGGCGGGCGTCAGATCGTAGAAAAACTCGCCCATCCGCCAGCCGAGCACACGGTCGACCGTGCCGTCGCGAAGCAAACGGACGGCAGTCTCTTTTACTCCTTGCATCGCAGATCCTCCAATCTTCGGTTCTCGCCCAGCTTGGCCACGGTCTGCACAAAGTCGTTCATCGTTTCGGCAAACTTCGCGCCCTCGGCCGCCGACACCCACTCCACGCGGGTGCGCTCACGCTCGATGCCGAGGAAATCCAGAAGGGAGAACAGCACCGTCATGCGGCGGCGGGCATAGTAGTTGCCGGTAGTGTAGTGGCAGTCCCCGGGGTGGCAGCCGCAGAGGATCACGCCGTCCGCGCCGCGCTGGAACGCCCGCAGAATAAACATCGGGTTGAGCCTGCACGAGCAGGGGATGCGGATGATCTTGACATTTGCCGGATAATTCAGGCGGTTCGTACCGGACAGGTCGGCGCCCGCGTAGGAGCACCAGTTGCAGCAAAAGGCTACGATCGTCGGCTGATATTCGTTCATCTGCATATCGCGTCCACCTCCGCCAGAATTTGTCGGTTGGAGAAGCCCTTGAGGTCCATCGCACCCGACGGACACGCCACCGTGCACGCACCGCAGCCCTGACAGACCGCCGGGTTGACCTGCGCGACGCGGCGAACGAGCGTCGTACGGTTCGGGCCTCGGAACTCCTTGTCAAGATAAGAGATCGCGCCGTAGGGGCAGACCTTTTCGCAGCCGGAGCAGCCGTTGCACATCAGCTCGTCCGACTGCGCCACGCAGGGATTACAGGTCAGGCTGTCCTTGCTCAGCAGGCCGATGACCTTCGCGGCGGCGGCCCCCGCCTGCGCGACCGTCTCGGGAATGTCCTTCGGACCTTGGCAGGCGCCGGAGAGGAAGATGCCCGCCGTGGGGCTTTCGACCGGGCGCAGCTTGGGGTGCGCCTCGGTGAAGAAATCGTTGGTGTCCATGGAAGCCGTCAGCATCGTGGCAAGGCCGCGCGCCGACGCGTCCGGCTCGATGGCCGCCGCCAGCACGACCAGATCGGCGTCGATCCGAAGCTGACGCCCGTCGAGCAGGTCGGAGGCCTGCACCTTGAGCTTACCGTTTTCGGGCACGACCTTGCCGACCGTGCCCTTGATGTAGTGCACGCCGTATTCCTCCACGGCGCGGCGGTAAAATTCGTCAAAGTTCTTGCCCGGCGTGCGCACGTCGATGTAGAACACATAGACGTCGGTGTCGGGGTATTTTTCGCGGCAGAGCATGGCGTGCTTCGCCGTGTACATGCAGCAGATTTTGGAGCAGTAGGGCTTTCCCTTTCCCGCGCCGTCACAGCGCGAGCCGACGCACTGCACAAAGACGATGGTCTTCGGATGCGTCCCGTCGGAGGGACGCAGGAGCGTTCCGGCAGTCGGTCCCGCGGCGTTCATCAGGCGCTCCAGCTCCAGCGAGGAGATGACGTCGGGGCTTTGGCTGTAGGCAAATTCATCGAACTTGTCCAGCTTGATGGGGTTGAAGCCCGTCGCGGCGACGATCGCGCCGTATTCGCGGACGAGGTGCTCGTCCTTCTGCGTGTAGTCGATGGCACCGGCGGTGCAGACCTTGGAGCAGATACCGCACTTCCCCGTCTTGAGCTTCATGCAGTAGTCGGCGTCGATGGTCGCGACCTTCGGCACGGCCTGCGCAAACGGGATATAGATGGCACTGCGCCGATCCATGCCGAGATTAAAGGCGTTGGGGACCTTCTTCTGCGGGCACTTTTCCGTGCAAAGGCCGCATCCGGTGCAGATATCCTCCTTGACATAGCGGGCCTTTTTGCGGATCGTGACCTGAAAATTCCCCACGAAGCCCTTGACGGACTCGACTTCGGAATAGGAATAGATGTGGATTTTTTCGTTCTGTGCGCAGTCGACCATCTTCGGCGTCAGGATGCACGCCGCACAGTCCAGCGTGGGGAAGGTCTTGTCGATCTGCGTCATTTTTCCGCCGATGGTCGGCTCCTTTTCGACAATGTCGACCTCAAAGCCCGCCTCGGCAATGTCCAGCGCGGTCTGAATCCCGGCGATGCCGCCGCCGATGACCAGCGCGCGCTTGGTGACGGGGCTGGAGCCTGCAGTCAGCGGTGCGTTCAGGCAGACCTTGGCGACGGCCGCGCGGCCGAGGATGATCGCCTTTTCCGTGGCCTGCGCGCGGTCCTTGTGGATCCACGAGCACTGCTCCCGAATATTGGCGATCTCGACCATGTAGGGGTTCAGTCCCGCCCTTTCACAGGTCTTGCGGAAGGTCGTCTCATGCATCCGCGGGGAGCACGAGCAGACCACCACGCCCGTCAGGGCGTATTCGCCGATCTTACTGCGGATCAGCTCCTGCCCGGTCTGAGAGCACATATACTGATAATCGGTCGAAAACACGACGCCCGCTTCGTGGGAAAGCGCCTCGGCAACCGCCTTGACGTCCACGGTCGCGGCAATATTGCTGCCGCACCAACATACGAATACGCCGATTCTTTGCATACTTTCCCTCCTCACCTTCTGTACTTCCGAAACGCGGCGGTGAGCGCCTGCTGCGGAAGCTTGTCGTCAAGCCGCTGCGCGGCCTGCTCGGGCGACAAACGGCTTCCGTTCTGGCGGCGGATGACCGTCAGGCGCACGGCCTCGATCAGCTTTGCCGGTTCGACGCCGCGCGGGCAGCGCTCCACACAGGCAAAGCAGCTCAGGCAGGTGTAAATGCCGCGCGAAGCCATCAGCTCGTCGATGCGTCCGGATTCGACCATCGACACGAACTGATGCGGATGGTATTCCATTTCGTCGTAGGCGGGGCAGCTTGCGGTGCATTTGCCGCAGCGCATACACTTTCTCGGGTTCACGCCGGAAATGCGTTCGATCGTTTCCGTGTTCATTCCGCCGCCTCCTTTACGCCCAGCGCCTCGGCCAGCAGCGCGGTAAAATAGGTCACGGGCAGCGCGCCGTCCGTGTTGCTCTGTAAATTATACAGGCAGAGCGGGCAGGCGGTGATCAGCTCCTGCGCGCCGCAGGCCCTCGCGTTATCCGCGACCCGCTGCGCCTGCTTGGCGGCATACTGCCGACCCTCGACCGTGGTATAGCCGCCGCAGCACTCGTTTCGCAGCGCGTAAACGACCGGCTCTGCGCCGATCGCGCGGAGAAAGTCCTCCATGATCGTCGGGTTCTCCGGATCGTCAAAGCCCAGCTCGCGGCTCGGCCGCAGCAGCATACAGCCGTAATAGGCGCCGATCCTCCGCCCGGTCAGCGGGTTGACGACCTTTTCGCGCAGGGTGTCGAAGCCGACGCGGTCGCGCAGGACCTCGAGATAATGCAGCACGTTCGTCTCGCCGCAATAGGGGATGTCGGGCGCAAGGTAACGGTTTACACGATCGCGGATCGTCTCGTCGGTGCGGAGGTCGTTGTTGACACGCTTGATGACGTGATAGCAGGCGGAGCAAAGCGTTACCAGCTCCTGTCCCCGCTCCCGCGCGGCCATCAGCGCCCGAACGGACGACAGGCGCGGCGCGATCTCGTCGCGCGCCATCGGATAGACCGCGCCGCAGCACTGCCAGTCCGCAGGCTCCTGAAGGCTGAAGCCCAGAGCCTCGGCGGCGCGGCGGCCGTATTGATCCAGCGCACGCCCCTGCGTTCGGAGCGTGCAGCCGGGAAAATAACTGTATGTCATAATAAGCTCCTCATACCATCTGCTCGGGCTGGAACACCTCGTCAAAGCGCTCGGCGGTCAGGAAGCCGAGACGCACGCAGGCCTCCTTCAGCGAAATATTTTCGCGGTAGGCCAGCTTCGCCGTTTTCGCCGCGTTTTCGTAGCCGATATAGGGGTTGAGCGCCGTGACCAGCATCAGCGAATTGTGCAGATTGTGATGCATTTTTTCGCGGTTAGCGCGGATCCCGACGGCGCAGCGATCGTTGAAGGAGTTCATCGCCTCGGCCAGCAGACGCGCCGATTGCAGGAAATTATAGATGCACACGGGCATAAACACGTTCAGCTCGAAGTTGCCCTGCGACGCGGCCATGCCGACAGCGACGTCGTTTCCCATGACCTGCACGGCGACCATCGTCAGCGCCTCGCACTGCGTAGGGTTGACCTTTCCGGGCATGATGGACGACCCCGGCTCGTTCTCCGGGATGAAGATTTCGCCCAGACCGTCGCGCGGACCGGAGGCCAGCCAGCGCACGTCGTTGGCGATTTTCATCAGGTCGGCCGCCAGCGCCTTGAGCGCGCCGTGGGCAAATACCAGCTCGTCCTTGGAGGTCAGCGCGTGGAATTTATTCTCGGCGGTATGAAATTCCTTGCCGGTCAGGGCGGAGATTTCCTGCGCCGCCAGCACGTCGAAGCCCTTGGGCGCATTAAGCCCCGTGCCGACGGCAGTGCCGCCCAGTGCCAGCTCCATCAGCCCCGGAAGCGCCGCCAGCAGCATCCGGCGGTCCGTCTCCAGACTGCTTCTCCAGCCGGAGATCTCCTGACGGAACTCGATGGGCGTGGCGTCCTGCAAATGCGTACGGCCGGACTTCACGATCCCGGCGTTCTCCTCCTCCAAGCGGCGCAGTGTCGCCGTCAGCGCGTCGATCGCCGGAAGCACACGGTCCTCAAGCGCCCCGGCGGCGGCAATGTGCATCGCCGTGGGGAAGGTATCGTTGGAGGACTGGGACATGTTAATATCGTCGTTCGGGTGCAGGAGCTTTCTGCCCGCGATCTCATTGCCGCGATTGGCAATGACCTCGTTGGCGTTCATATTCGACTGCGTGCCGGAGCCGGTCTGCCAGACCACCAGCGGGAAATGCCCGTTCAGCGCACCGGAAATGACCTCGTCGCACGCCTGCTCGATGACGGCAAGCTTTTCGTCCGTCATTTTTTCGGGCTTGAGCGTATGGTTGGCGCGCGCCGCTGCCTTTTTCAGAATGCCGAAAGCATGTGTGATCTCGCGGGGCATCGTTTCGATGCCGACACCGATCGGAAAATTCTCATGGCTGCGCTCGGTCTGCGCACCCCAATACTTGTCGGCGGGTACGCGTACCTCGCCCATGGAGTCATGTTCGATCCGATATTCCATCACGGCACTCCTCAAAGCTTGATCTCGCGAATGACCGCCTTGAGCTTCTCCGCGCTGATGCGCAGACGGTCGACCTCGCTGTCGGTCAGATGATTCAGAATTTTCCCGCGCACGCCCGAACGGTCGACGAGCACCAGCGTCGAAAGGCAGACGTCCGAAACGCCGTATTCGCCGTGCATCATGGTGGAAACGGTCACCGCCGTCCCGGCCGTATTGAGCACACAGCGGCAGAGATGGCACACGGACATTGCGACGGCATAGAAGGTCGCGCCCTTGGCCTGAATGACCTGTGCGCCCGACTTCTTGACAAACCGCTCGATCTCCTCATAATCGCGCTTCCAGTTGATGCGGTCGTGGTCGGGGGAGTTCATGGCGTAGGAATCGATGTGGTTGTTCGCGATATGTACCAGCGACCACGGCACGAACGAGGAATCCCCGTGCTCGCCGTAGACATGGGCGTGGACGTTCTTCGGGTTGATGCAGAAGCGCTTTGCCAGCTCGGATTGCAGGCGGCTGGTATCGAGGATGGTCCCCGAGCCGATGATCTGGTGCTCCGGAAGTCCGGATATCTTCGTAAACACATAGGTCAGAATGTCCACCGGATTCGAGACGATAATGTAATTTGCCTCGGGCGCAGCGGCGACGATCTGCGGCGTGATCTCCCGGAGGATATTCACGTTGGCCTGCGTCAGCTCAAGGCGGGACTGCCCGGCCTTTCGCGGCATACCGGAGGTAATGATGACGATGTCGGAGTCTTTTGCGTCCTCGTAGTCGCCCGACCGTACAATGGCGGGAGAACAGAATGGCGCGCCCTGATAGATGTCCAGCGCCTCACCGAATGCCTTTTGCTTGTTGATATCGACCAATACGATCTCAGAGGCAATGCCCTGGATCATCAGATCGTTTGCGATGGTAGCACCGACGCTTCCCGCGCCGATCACAGTGATCTTGCTCATGTTCAATCTCCTTTTCGTTCCGTTGTCGGTCGCCGGGACAGCGGTCTTCGGACGCATGTCCGCCGCAGGGCGGGAAAGCCGCTCCTCGCCGGCATAGGAATGCTTCGCCGATACCCGGGCAGGCATTTTTGTCGAAGCAGACACATATCGATAAAATTATATCGTATTATAGCGGTAATTGCAACTGTTTTTTCGTTCCTTTCTCCGCGCAGCGCAAAAAGGGCGCTTTCTCTAAAGAAAGCGCCCTCAGACTGTCAAAAAGGTTTCCGGATCGTTATTCCGCCGTCGGCTCTGCGGCGGCCTCCGGGGCCGTTTCGCTCTCGGGAAGCGGCTCCGACGCCTCGTCCTCGACGTCCTTTTTCGCCGCCGCGAAAGCTTCCGGCTCGGCGCAGACCTCGCCCGCCTTTTCCCGCGCGTAAGCGTCCTTCAGGTCGTCGATCTCGTCGCGCAGCTCATTGATGCGGCGGTAGGACTCCGACACGCTCTCGCACAGCGGCAGATATTCGGCATCGTCCGGCTCCTCGTCGGTGATATAGTCCTTATAATAGACCTTGCCGAGCTTGGTGTAATTCCGGCGGATGTTCTCCTGCTCGGCGGCGATCATCAGGCGCTTTTTCGAGATCTGTGCGTAAAACTTCGCGGCTCTCGCGGCGCTCTGGGCGGCGTCGGTCGCCATTTCCTTCAGTTCGTCCAGATTCTTCATGCGTGTTCCTCCTTATTCTCGTTCTCTGCCCCCGGCGCGGCAATGCGATTGACCAGCATCGCCGAACCGTCGGGCTTTTTCTTCAGCAGCACGAACGCCAGCGTCCCCACGGCTGCCACGCAGGAGATCGCCGCCAGCACCTGACTGACGCGGAAGCTGCCCCAATAGAGGCTGTCCGTGCGCAGGCCCTCAACCACGGCGCGGCCGAGGCCGTACCATGCAATGTAATACAAAAACACCTGTCCGTCGAACCGCCGTTTCTTTGAAAGGAAGTGCAGCAGCACAAGACCAATCAGATTCCAAACGGATTCATACAGGAACGTGGGGTGCCAATAGCTCCATTCGCCGTTGAGCTTCAGGCCCATGCGCAGGAAGCAGTCCGTCTGCGCGCCGTAGGCCTCGCGGTTGAAAAAGTTTCCCCAGCGCCCCATGGCCTGTCCGATCAGCAGACCGAGGCCGCAGATATCGAAGCTCGGAAGCAGCTTCTGCCGACGCTCCCGCTTCGTGAAGAAGTAGACGGAGAGGCCGATGACCGCGCCCAGCACACCGCCGTAGATGGCAAGGCCGCCCTCGCGGATCTTGAAAAAGTCGCTCCACGGCACGCCGAAGAACACGACGTAATACAGCCGTGCGCCGACGATCGCGCAAGGCAATCCGACGAGCAGGACATTGAGAATGTCGTCGCCGGTCAGGCCGAACTCCTTGGCGCGGCGGGAGCAGTACAGCACGGCCAGCAGCACGCCCAGCGCGATGACCACGCCGTAAAATTTGATCTCAAAATCCGTCCCCGGAACGTAAAAGCCGTCGGGCGGGTCGATCTCGCCGATCCCCAGACCGGGGAAGCTGATCGACGGTCTGTCAAAAAGTACCGACATCATGATCCCTCCTTCGGCGCGACCACGGCCATCGCCGCGTTTTCCGGGCGGAGCACGTCGGTCAGGAAGCTCTGCACGTCCTCCGGCTGCACGGAAGCATAGGCCTCCGGGAAGCGGAAATAGTCCACGCCGTCAAAATAATACGCACAGATACGATAGCAAATACTTTCAAAGCTGTCAAGGTCCCGCATACGGCGCCCGAGAGCAGATTTTTTCAGGCGGCGGAACGCATCGGGATCGAAGCCCTCGCGGCTCATGCGCTCCAGCTCCCGCAGCAGCTCCTGCGCGACGGTCTGCGGGTCGCGGCTGTCGCCGTCGGCGGAAAAGAGACATGCGTCCTTGATGCTCTCGTAGCCGGCGGAGAAATCCGCGTCGACAAGGCCGCGGTCGTAAAGGTCGATATAGAGCCTTGAGGATTCACCGGCAAGCAAATCGGCGGCAAGGTCGCCGATGATCTCCCGGCGCATCCGCTCCATCCCCATCGGCGGCGCGGGGCACTTAAAGCCGAGGGAAAAGGTCGGCATGGAAACGCTCATGCGGCGCGTGACGCTTTTTTTCGCGGGGAGCAGGCCCTCGGCCTCCCCGTAGTCGCGCACGGGAAGCGCCTCCGTCCCGCGCGGGAACAGCTCCTGCGCAAGCTCCGCCACCCGCTGCGGCTCCACGTCTCCGACGACGCACAGCACCATGTTCTCCGGCCGATAGAACGCCCGATGGCAGCGGTAAAGCAGCTCCGGCGTGATCTCGGCAATGCTCTCGACCGTTCCGGCAATGGGTACACGGACGGGGTGATGCGCAAACAGCGCGCCGAACAGGTCCTCATACAGGCGCGACTGCGCACTGTCCTCGTACATCCGGATCTCCTGCGCGATGATGCCGCGTTCCTTCTCCACGCTTTCGTCCGTAAAGTAGGGCGTGGCGACCATCCGCAGCAGCGTCCGCAGATTTTCCTCAAAATTCTCCGTGCAGGAGAAGTGATAGGCCGTCATGCCGTAGCTCGTAAAGGCGTTGGGACTGCCTCCGGCGGCGGCGAACAGGTTCATGGCGTTTGCGTCGGGCAGGTCGAACATCTTATGCTCCAGATAATGCGCGATCCCGTCCGGCACACGCACGGTCTCCCCGCCGCAGGAGAAGGCCGTATCGATTGAGCCGAAATCCACCGCCAAAAACGCGTACTTTCGGGCAAAGCCCGGCTTTCTTACGACGCGGACCGTCAGCCCGTTGGGCAGCCGCGCGGAATCGCACGTTTCCCCGAGATTCTGAAAAACTTCGTGCTTCATGCCGTCTCCCCCTTGAGAAAATAAACGGTGTCCAAGGTGATCTTCCGTGCCGCGTCGGCAAGCTCCCGCACCGTCAGCGCGGCAATGCGCTCCATCAGCTCCGGAATATCGAGCACACGGGCCACGGACGCGCCGATATAGAAATCGTCAAGCTGCGCGGGCGCGTCCAGCGACGCCCGCAGCGCCGAAAGCACCATCGTCCGCGCCGAGGCCAGCTCTTCCTCGCTGATCTCGCCGCGTCTGCACGCGTCCAGCTCCTCTAAGATCGCGTCCCGCGCCGTTTCATAGCGGTCAAAGGCGATACCGGAGGAGACGACCATAATGCCCTTATACTTTTCGATCGTGGACGAGGCGTAGTAGCACAGCGAACGCTTCTCGCGCACGTTGACGAACAGCTTACTCGTAACGCCCGCGCCGTAAACGGCATTGAGCAGCAGAAGCGCGGGGAAATCGGGGTCCTCGACGGTGATGCCCGTGCGCAGGCCCATGACCAGCTTGCCCTGCGTCACATCCAGCGCCTCCGCAAGCTCCCGCATCTGCCCGGCTTCGCGCACGACCTTCGTTTCAACGGGCACGCAGAAACGCTCGTCCTGCGGGAAGATCGGCCGCAGCAGCGCGGCGGCCTCCTGCGCGGTGCGGCGTCCGGCGTAGAATATCTCGATGCGGCTCGTCGCAAGCACCCGGCGGTAATGCGCCCAGAGGCTCTCGGCCGTGATCGCGCGAACACGCTCGACCTCGCCCAGACGCGGAACGCCGTACGCCTCGTCGGCGCACATGGCCTTGAGCATCTGCCCGACGGCATAGGTGCGCTTGTCGTTCAGGGAAGCCTCGATCGCATTGATGAGATTCTGCTTTTCTCCCTCGACGAAGCGCTTGCAGAAGCAGCCGTTTTCCGTGCGCGGATGATAGAGCACCTCGCGCAGAAAATCGACCATCGGCGCAAACACCTTTTCGCCCTCCGGCAGGAAGGCGTCTTCAATAAAATCGGCGTAAAAGCCCAGCAGCTTGACCTCGCCCTTGCGGCGGATCAGCGTACCGAACGTTGCGCCGTACAGCTCGTCGAGATGCGCGGAAATATCCCCCATTTCGGGATACTTCTCCGTGCCGCGCAGCAGGACGCTCGGCAGCAGCGCATCCTCCGCCGCCGTCTGCGCGCAATGCGGCCGCAGCAGGTTGACGCTGAAGCAGCCGGTCTTGAATTTATCGGTTTGCAGCGCCCGCAGCGTCACCTGCGGCGCAAGCGTGATGTTTTCCGTCATTGGCTTCATCCTTTCTCTGCTCCCATTATACACCTTTTTGAGAAAAATAAAAGAGAAAAACAAATCTGTATGGCGAAAAACCCTTTTCGATGCGCCGACAGGCTGTCAAAAGGTCCGGAGTATCCTTTTCGGAATCAAGTGCAACGGGCAAAAATTTTATAAGAAGTTGACCGATTTTGGCGGTTACGGACTTTTTTGACAGGCTGAAACAAATTATGCTTGTTATTCCCGACGGAATCCTGTAAAATAGGATAGAGTTGTATCGGCATACGGCGGAGCGCCGTGCGCCGTTCATGTTTTCCGCGCAGGAGGTATTGCTGCCATGCAATGGACAGAACTGACGATCCAAACCGCCCCGGAGGGCGTCGAGCTGCTGTGTGCGGCGCTGACGGAGGCCGGTTTTGACAGTATGGCGATCGAAGATCGCTCGGAGTTCGAGGAATTTCTGGAAACGTCCCACGACTACTGGGACTATGTCGACGAGGCGCTGGCGGAAAAAATGCGGGGCCTCTCGCAGATCCGCCTGTACCTGCAGGACGATACCGCCGAACGGCAGATCGAGGA
This sequence comes from uncultured Oscillospiraceae bacterium, assembly GCA_934630495.1. GTDB lineage: Bacteria > Bacillota > Clostridia > Oscillospirales > Oscillospiraceae > JAZOXB01. The sequence goes on along the minus strand of CAKTVW010000028.1, from coordinate 4,188 downwards.
GCTTCGCGCGCTGCTTGCGGCGCTCCCCTTGGCCTATCCCGCCTGTAATTTCGGCCCGCTGACCGTCTCGCTCGAGCAGGTACCCGACGAAGACTGGGAAAATTCGTGGAAAAGGAACTATCGGCCGCTGCCCGTCGGGAAGCGTTTTCTGGTCGTGCCGCGCTGGATGTCCGTAAACGACACGCAGGGACGGCTGCCCGTCATTCTCGACCTCGGCCTGACCTTTGGAACGGGTGAACACGCCTCTACGCAGATGTGTATGCAGGCGCTGGAATCGCTGATCTCCGGCGGCGAAACGGTCGCCGATCTCGGAAGCGGCAGCGGCATTCTGTCGATCTGTGCACTGCGTCTCGGTGCAAAGAGCGCCGTCGGCATCGATGTCGACCCCGCCGCCGAGCATATCGCTCGCGAAAACGCCGCCTACAACGGCTTTACCGACCCCCGCTTCCGCGCGTACACCGGCAACGTCGTCGAGGACAAGGCGCTGCTGAACAGCCTCGGACGCTTCGACGTCGTCTGCGCCAATATCGTCGCGGGCGTGATCGTGCGGCTGCTCCCCGTCGTCCCGACGCTGCTGGCCCCCAACGGCGTCTTTCTCTGCTCCGGCATTCTGGCGGAACGGGAGCAGGAGGTGCGCGACGCCGCCGCTACCGCCGGGATGCGGATTGTCGATTTCCGCGCCGATGGAGAATGGCGCTGCCTGACCGCAAAAATGCTTTGATGCCTTTTCGCGGCGAAGCATGACCGCTCCTGTGATCCCGCGCGGACCACAGAAGCTCGTCTCATTATGATCCACTGCCTGATCGGTCTGCCCGACCGGGCGTTTGCACAGAGAAAGGAGGCCCGCCCATGCGGATCCCTTACAGAAATAAGCTCCTGCTGAAAAAGCTTTTGCGGACGCTTGCCGTGCTGATCGTCCTCGCGGCGATCGGCGCGGTCGTCGCGCTGATCTATCTGGAGCCGCGCATCACCTACGACCGCGACGGCGCGCATCTTGACGCACCGCAGTCGGACGTCGCGGTCCGCGCCACCGAGCCGCGCCCGACGCTGGAAAACCCGCAGATCGTCTATCAGGAGGAGCCGGTCGACGCCGAGACCATACAGGAAATGGGCGGCTACTACATCACGACCGAAATGCTGCGCGACCCGCAGGCCGTCCTCGCGGCGGTCAAGGCGCTGGACGAGCCGTGCGCCGTCATGCTGGAGCTGAAAAGCATCTGGGGCAATTTCTATTATTCCGCCTCCGTCGGCGGGGCGTCCACTGCAAGCGTCGACGTCACCGTTGTCGACGAGCTGATCTCCTACCTGAAGACCAACGGCTTCTATCTGATCGCCTCCATGCCCGCCTTCTCCGATTCGTCCTTTGCGCTGGCAAATCAGTCCTGCGGACTGCCGATCCGCGGCGGTGCGCTCTGGATGGACGAAAACGGCTGCTACTGGCTCGACCCGGCCAACGAAAACGTCATCGCCTATCTGCTGCAGGTCGCCCGCGACCTGCAATCGCGCGGCTTCAGTGAGGTCGCGTTCTCGCACTTCCTCTTCCCCGCAAGTCAGAACATCGTCTATTCCTCCGACGTAACGACAAGCGAGCTGATCTCCGACGCCGTCGGGCAGGTCTCCTCGATCTTCAAGGGTGACAGCTTTTCCGTCTCGTTCGTGACCGACGCGACGGATTTCCCCGCCGAAAACTGCACCGGCCGCCTGTACATCACCGGCGCCGACGGCACGACGGTCGAGCGCTTCGCGCAGGCCTACCGAGGCGCGGAAAGCGTTAAGGAGCTGGTGTTCCTGTCCTCGTCAAAGGATACGCGATTTGCGCAGCAGGCCGTTCTGCGCCCGTTACCCGGCGTTGAAGCGGAAAACTGATAGGAATACCTGATATAAATTCGTATCAGAGAGCCGTTTGGAGGCCTCCGAACGCCGTACCGAAAGGAAAATTTGATCTCAAAGGAGTTTTTTCATTTGCTGCTTTTACACCCCTCTGCCGCTGGCACGCCGCTGCCGACGCTGCTCGGCGAGGCCGCTCTGGACGGCCTGAAGGACGGACTTTGGAGCATTCCCGTGCTCTTTTTGGCGTATCTGCTCATGGAGCTGCTGGAACGCAGCCGGAAATTCAACGAGTCCATTCTCCACGCCTATTCGCGAAAGGCGGGGCCTGCGCTCGGCGGTCTGCTGGGCGTCGTGCCGCAATGCGGTATTTCCGGCGCGGCGGCAACGCTGTTTTCTACCGGCTCTATCACCGTGGGCACCATGCTGGCCGTGTTCTTTGCCACGTCGGACGAGATGCTGCCTATCATGCTCTCCTCGCTCCGCGAAAGCGGCGGCGTCGGGACCGTCGCGCTCATCGTTCTGGCGAAGGCCGTGCTGGGAATCGCATTGGGCTATCTGGCCGATCTGGTCCTCCGCCCGTTTATCCGCAGCGGCAAGGACATCCACAGCTTTTGTGAGCGCGAGCACTGCGCCTGCGACGAAGAGGAGGGCAATGTCTTTGTCTCCGCGCTCAAGCACACGCTTAAGATCGCGCTGATGCTGATCGCCGTCAACTTTGTGCTGAACGTTCTGTTTTCCGTAATCGGCGTCGAGCGCCTGTCCGGCACGATCCTGAACCGCCCGGTGCTCGGCGAACTGATCGTCGCCCTGTTCGGTCTGATCCCGAACTGCTCCGTCTCGGTCGTTATTACGGAAAGCTATCTGAGCGGCGTTTTGGGACTGGGCGGCCTGTTTGCGGGCCTGCTGTCCAACGCGGGCATCGGTCTGCTGGTGCTTCTGCGCACCAACAAAAACCGCCGCGAAAACGCGATCATCATCGCGGCGCTCTACGCGCTGAGCGCCCTGTCCGGTATCGCCGTCACGCTGATAAGCAGACTGTTTTGACCCGCGTCTGCCGGAGATCGGAGGAAAAATGGCACGTTTGAATTGCTGCAAGGCCGGTTCCGTTTTACTCAAGCTGTTTCTGACTGCCGTGTGCCTGTTCGGCGGGCTGTATCTCTACGATTTCTTTGCGGGCGGGCTTGGCTTTACCGGATGGTCCCGAAATCGAACGGCCTTTCTTGTAACGACGGTCCTTTTGGTCGTACTCTGCACGGCGCTGTTCTGGACGGGGATTATTCTGCTTTACACGACCTGCGACCAGCTCCGTCTCAAGAAGCGGGTCTTGGGCCTCGTGCTTGCGTGGGTCCCCGTTGCGAACCTCGTGATGCTTATTGATCTCATCGTGACGGCCGACCGCGAATACCGCTTTGAAAAGGCAAGGCTTCGCCGCGATGCGGCCCGCCGCGAGCAGCAGATCTGCCGCACCCGCTATCCGCTCCTGCTGGTACACGGCGTTTTCTTCCGCGATTTCAAGCACCTGAACTATTGGGGCAGGATCCCGAAGGCATTGGAGCAGAACGGCGCGCAGATTTTTTACGGGGAACACAACAGCGCTTCCTCCGTAGCCGAAAGCGCTGCCCAGCTCAAAGAGCGCATCACCCGCCTAGTCAACGAAACAGGCTGCGGAAAGGTCAATATCATTGCGCATTCCAAGGGCGGCCTCGACGCCCGCTGTCTGCTCTCCGACCCGAGCGCGGCAGCCTGCGTAGCGTCTGTGACGACGATCAACGCCCCGCATCGCGGGTGCAAATTTGCCGACTGGCTCCTTGAAAAGGTCCCCGCGCGGCAGCAGGAGCAGCTTGCACGCGCCTATAACGCGGCGGCGGCACGGCTGGGAGATCGAGAGCCGGATTTTCTTGCGGCCGTGCGCGATCTGACCGCTGAAAGCTGCCGCGAAAGAAACAAAGTGCTCCGCGACCCTGATGGTGTGCTCTGCCGCTCCGTCGGCTCCGTCCAGCGGCGGGCCGTCAGCGGACGATTCCCGCTGAACCTGACGCATCGGTTCGTAAAATACTTTGACGGCGAAAACGACGGGCTGGTCGGAACGGGATCGTTCGCATGGGGCGAGCGGCTGACCATGCTCCGGGCAAGCGGCCGCCGCGGCATTTCTCACGGCGACGTGATCGACCTGAACCGCGAAAACATCCCCGGCTTCGACGTAAGGGAGTTTTATGTACAGCTCGCCGCCGAGCTGAAAGAAGCGGGACTATGATCTTAAACCTCAACGACTATTCATATTGTTTTTATACTAGAATCTGTTAAAAAGCTTGAAAAGCTTTTTATAGCGCCAAGGGCGCGTCAGATTCTGCATGAGAC
>CAKTVW010000027.1 GCA_934630495.1 uncultured Oscillospiraceae bacterium | reverse complement strand
TCGGAGGCGGTGATGACTGCAGAGCAGACGCCGCAGGTGACCTTATGGGTTCCGTCGCCGTTGTCCGTGTACTGATAATCGCTGTGGCCGAGAGCTTCCTTGATGTCGGTCATGTCGCTGTAGTCGCAGCGTGCGCAGGTGACCTCGGTGTAGCCCTCTTCCGTGCAGGTCGGTGCAACGACATTGTACTTGTACTCGTGGCCGAGAGCGGGGATAACCGTGCCTGCTGCCGTCACTTCGCCGCAGTCGGTGCAGACGGTATCGCCTGTGTAGCCGGGCTCCGTGCAGGTAGCCGCGACCGCGCCGGTCAGAGTCGTGTTTTCGTGGGGGCAGTCCAAAGACTCTACGGTGACATTTACATACACGCCCAACAGCACGTGCTTCTCGGGACAGTTCGTGTCGTACTTGTATTGAATTTGCTTCGGCGCAGAAGTAACAAAAGTAAATGTTGCGACGCCGGTGCTTGCGTCATAACTTCCACCGTACTGTGTCAAATAGTCTGCAAGTGTCACACGCGAAAGGTTTTCCGGACCGACCAGCGTGTTAAGATCCAAGGTGAAGCACGTATCCGAATGACGCGTCATAGCGGCCTCGGCAAATTGGCTACCTGTCTGCCAATCATCTATATCCAGGAGGCTATTGTTGCTCAAATCCAGCGTGGTCAGCCGATTCTCCCGGCAACTCAAATATGTCAAAGCGGTGTTCTTGCTCACGTCTAACTCTGTAAGCTGATTTGAATCGCAAATCAACTGTGTCAGAGCAGTATTCTTCGTTACGTATAACTCTGTAAGCTGATTCCCAGCGCAATGCAACCATATAAGAGCAGTATTCTTTGCCACGTCTAACTCTGTAAGCTGATTTTCATCGCAATACAAGATTGTCAGAGCAGTATTCTTCGTTACGTCTAACTCTGTAAGCTGATTCCTGGCGCAATGCAACCAGTGCAGAGCAGTATTCTTCGTTACGTCTAACTCTGTAAGCTGATTTTCATCGCAATACAAGATTGTCAGAGCAGTATTCTTCGTTACGTCTAACTCTGTAAACTGATTCGAACCGCAAGATAAGTCATTCAGAGCAGTATTCTTTGTCACATCTAACTCTGTAAGCTGATTCGAATAGCAAAGCAATCTTGTCAGAGCGGTATTCTTCGTCACGTCTAGTGCTGTAAGCTGATTCGAATCGCAAAACAAGTCTATCAGAGCACTACTTTTACTCACGTCTAACTCTGTAAGTTGATTCGCGCTGCAATACAAGTATGCTAAAACTGTATTATTCGTCACGTCTAGCGCTGTAAGCTGATTTGAATCGCAATTCAAATGTGTCAGAGCAGTATTCTTCGTTACGTCCAATTCTGTCAGTTTATTTGCTCCGCACTCAAAAAAGTGCAAAGCAGTGTTCTTGCTCACATCCAACCTGGCCAGTTGATTATGGTAGCATCTAAAACTTGTCAAAGCGGTGTTCTTGCTCACGTCCAACGCGCTGAGTTGATTGTAATCGCAAGACAAAGATGATAAGGCAGTGTTCTTGCTCACATCCAACACGCCCAGTTGATTGTTGTTGCACCACAAAGATACTAAGGCAGTGTTTTTCCGTACATCCAGTACAGTCAGTTGATTGTCATCGCAATCCAAAGATACTAAGGCAGTGTTCTTGCTCACATCCAGTTCAGTCAGTTGATTGTCATTGCAATGCAAAGATGATAAGGCAGTGTTCTTGCTCACATCCAGTTCAGTCAGCTGGTTTTCGTTGCAGTAAAGAGATCGCAAGTTTTGAAAGTAAACCAGACCTGTTAGATCTCTAATTTTTAACGAATCAACATCAATACGAGTAACCGCTTCGGCCTCTGCCTGCGAGAGGCTGCCGTCTTTGTCTTTGTCAAAATTGGAAGCGACATAGCTACGGAAATTCTCGTCAGGAAAGTTGGTCTCGTCGATAGCGACGGGATAGGTGATCGTGATCGGTTCCTCCGTTGAATCGGCCTGCGGCTCCGCCGCTGCCGCAAACGGGATACATTGCAGCATCAGGCAGAGCACGAGCAAAACGGAAAACAATTTGCGTGCATTCATGATAGTTCCTCCACTTTTCTTTATAATTTTAATCGACAGGCAGCAGAGAAAGCCGATGCGACAGCGCCGCTATGCTCTCTCCGGCTACTATGCAAACCCACTGTATATTATAGCATAGGCTTCAGAAAAAGCAATGAAAATGCAGAAAATTTTCGACAATTTTTGTATTTATTTCCAAAGGATGGTATTTCCCGCCGCATGAGCATATAACAGAATAAAAATCGGCTCCCATTCAGGGTCATGGCCTGAATGGGAGCCGGGGTGTGTCAAATAAGCATTAGTCTTGTCATTCAGATTTTGCAGCCGTTTGCGGCGAAGGAGCTTTAGGGATACGATATACCCGCCTTGCGGGTGCATCAGTTCCGGTAGGCAGCGTCGCTTCTGCGTCCGAAATTCGCGGCGCGATGAGGGCATCGCGCCCTACGTACAAGACCGGGATTTCCGCGTTGAGTGGAGTGCTCTCATCCTGCGCTTGCAGGTGCTCTCCATAAGGAGATTTTCCTGCGGCGGTGCTCAAAATTTGCGCGCCGTACCGGCGGCTTCAAATTTTGTCCCCGCTGCTCCTTTTTGCTCGCTGTATCCGCCGCCAGCGGGGTCTGCAAATGTCCCCGTACCCATGTACGCCGACGGGTGTGAGCCGCCTGTCTTCCGAGCTTATTTGCAGTCTGCTTATGTATGAAGGACAAAATTCCAGCTGTCGCGGCACATATCCTCCAGTGTTTTTTCCGCAGTCCAGCCCAAAAGCCTCTGCGCTTTTTCCACATTGGCGTAGACGACGGGAAGGTCGCCCGGCCTGCGCGCGCCGTAAACATAGGGGACGGGGACGCCCGCGGCGCGCTCGAAGGCGTCGACAAGCTCCTTTACGCTGACGCCGCGCCCGGTGCCGAGGTTGATCGGCTCTGCGCCGCAGTGCGAAGCCGCATAGTCCAGCGCCATCAGGTGCCCCCGCGCAAGATCGACGACATGGAGATAGTCGCGGACGCAGGTGCCGTCCGGCGTGTCGTAGTCGCTGCCGAAGATCGTAAGCTTTTCCAGCTTTCCGGCGGCAACGCGGGCGATATACGGCATCAAATTGTTGGGGATGCCGTTCGGGTCGTCGCCGAGAAGACCGGATTCATGCGCGCCGATGGGGTTGAAATACCGAAGCAGGACAGCCGAAAAATCGGCGTGCGCGGTGGCGCAAGCGCGGCCAGTAGAAATACGGCCATAATCATTGCTGTTACTCTTCTCCTCATAAGCATCATCCTTTCCGTTCGGTATTTTTGCCTTGTGATAAAGCGCGTCACAGGACTTAGCCGCAGTGCCGGGGAAATACATAAAAATCGGAATACGGCGGTCCGGCTTTTATGCATTTTCATGACGCTGCACTGCGGCAGGCGGCCTTCTTTTCGTTTTCGTATGCCGATAAACGTCGCCTTTTCACCATTTTACACGAGATATCATGTGAAGTCAATACATGATATCTCGTGTATGATAGAATGCGCAAAAAACATGGGAGAAGATTCATGTACAAGTATCCTCGCATCCGCGATTTGCGCGAAGACCATGACCTGTCGCAGAAGCAGGTTGCAGCCCTGTTGGGAACGACGCAGCAATACTACTCCGAATATGAACGCGGCATCCGCGAGATTCCGCTGCACTGCTTTATTACGCTGGCAAGGTTTTACGGCGTGAGTCTGGACTATTTGGCGCAGAATGTTCAATTTACCAATTGAATCCGGGGGCTGCACTGCATGGCTGTACATGCAGTGCTCTTTTATTTTAATGAGGAATGAGTGAGCGGGGGAGAGGCGTGGCGCGATGAGGGGGCATCGCGCCCTACGCATAGAGGCGGGCGGGGGGATGTTCCGTCTTGCACGGAGAGTTGGAGGACGCTGCGATTCAGCTTCAAGAACAAGAAAGCGAATGATCGGCCGTTCGGGGTGTTTCGCGGACGAAAGTTCACAAAATAGTCATGACAAATCGGTGAATTTCTGGTACAATATTTTGAAAGAAAGCGGCTCGGAGCAACGGGAACGGGATTTCTTTCCATTATTTCTCCGTTTCGGCGCTGCATATGCCGCAAAGGCCGTATCGACGATCTCGAATGCCGGAAGAGGTGATCTTATCAAAAAACCGTATCGCGTACAAACCCATGTCCTGATCGCGGAAAAGATCCGCGAATCCGCGCTTTCCGTCCTGCCGATCCTCGTGATCGTGCTGCTGCTGTGCCTGACCGTTTCGCCCATTTCGCCCGATCTGATGTTCTGCTTCCTGATCGGCGCGGTGCTGCTCATTGTGGGGATGGGGCTGTTTTCGCTCGGCGCGGACACTTCCATGACGCCGATCGGCAACCGAATCGGCACGGCACTGACCAAATCCAGAAATCTGCCGCTGATCCTCTGCGTCAGCTTCGTCCTCGGCTTCGCCGTGACGATCGCCGAGCCTGATTTACAGGTGCTTGCGCAGACTGTCCCGCATATCAACAGCACCGTGCTGCTGATTACGGTCGGTATCGGCGTGGGGTTTTTCCTCATGGTCTGCATGGTGCGTATTTTAAAAGGTATCAAGCTCCGCTGGCTGCTGATCGCATTCTATGCGCTGGTATTTCTGCTGGCGGCGTTTTCCGAGAAGGATTTTTTGGGCATCGGCTTTGACTCCGGCGGCGTGACCACGGGGCCGATGACCGTGCCCTTCATTCTGGCGCTCGGCGTCGGTATTTCCAACATCCGAAGCGACCGCGACGCGGAATCGGACAGCTTCGGCTTAGTCGCGCTCTGCTCGATCGGCCCGATCTTGGCCGTGCTGGTGCTGGGCTTCTTCTATCCGTCGAGCGAGGCGGCCGTCGACCTGAGCGTTCCGACCTATACCGACACGGCACAGATCGGCCGCGCATACCTGACGGGCCTGCCGACGTACATGAAGGAAATGGCCGTGGCCCTGCTGCCCATCGTAGCGGTCTTTTTCGCCTTTCAGCTTTTCACGCTGCGCCTTTCGCGCCGCACGCTGACAAAGATCTGCATCGGCATTCTGTATACCTACGTCGGGCTGGTGCTGTTTCTCACGGGTGTCAACGTCGGCTTTTCGTCGCTGGGCGCCGTGCTGGGCGCCAAGCTTGCAGAGGGCTGGACGAAATATCTGCTGATCCCGCTGTCGATGCTGCTGGGCTGGTTCATCATCTCGGCGGAGCCTGCCGTCGCCGTGCTGGAACGGCAGATCGAGGAGGTCAGCGCGGGCGCGATTCCCGGAAAGGCCATCAAGCGCAGCCTTTCCGTGGCCATCGCGCTGGCGATGGGACTGTCGATGCTGCGGGTCGTGACCGGGATATCCGTGATGTGGTTCCTCGTTCCGGGCTACGCCGCCGCGCTGGTGCTGTCCTTCTTCGTGCCGGACATCTACACCGCCGTGGCGTTTGACTCCGGCGGCGTGGCCTCCGGCCCGATGACGGCGACCTTTATGCTGCAATTTATGATCGGCGCGAGCGCGACGCTGGGCGGTAATCCGCTGAGCGACGCGTTCGGTGTGGTCGCTATGGTCGCGATGATGCCGCTGATCTCGATCCAGACCGTGGGCTTTATCTACAGCCGCAAGGAAAAGGCGGGCGTTCCGGAGCGCTACGAGGACGACGAGATCATCGAGCTGTGGGAGGTGGATGCCGCATGAATTATATTTTGACCGTGGTCAAGCCGGAGAGCCTGCCCACGCTGACGGAGATCTGCGCGGAGCTTGCGCTTCCGATGACGGTAACGCTCCACGCGCGCGGCACGGCGGCGCAGAGTATGCTGGACCTTTTGGGCATCGAATCCACGGAAAAACGGCTCGTGCTGACCTTTGCGAGTCCGGAAAAGACACGGCAGTTTATCAAGCTGTGCAAACGATCATTATATATCGGCGTGCCCGGCCACGGCGTGATCGCGGCGGTGCCCGTCAAGAGCGTAGGAGGCGGAAAAACATTGGCATATTTGAACGGGGCGGAACAGAACGCGAAATATGTTCCGGAGCTGAATTACGCGTATGAGCTGATCCTGGCGATCGCGAACGAGGGCCGCACCGAGCAGGTCATGAACGCGGCGAGAGCCGCGGGAGCCACCGGCGGCACCGTCCTTCACGGCAAGGGAACCGGCTCCGAACGCGAGGAAAAATTCTATAACGTGTCTATAGCGCGGGAAAAAGAGGTCGTGCTGATTGTTGCGCCCGCTGCGCGGAAGTCGGAGATCATGCGCTCCGTCGTGCAAAAGGCAGGGCCTGATTCGCAGGCCGGAGCGATCGTTTTTTCCCTTCCGGTCAGCGAGGTCGCGGGCTTCGGCCTGCTCGACGAGGCGTGACGGGGAAGGGAAGCCCGCGTGTATATCGATTCTCATGTGCATCTGTTTCACCGCCGCTTCCGGGACCTTGACGCGGTCCTGAGCCGTGCGGAGCAGTGCGGCGTGGAGGCATTCCTGTGCCCCGCGATCGACTTTGCCTCCAATCTTTCCTACACGGAGCGGTATGACAATGTGTACTTTGCGGCGGGGCTGCATCCGCGCTGTGTCGGAGACGGGGCGCACGACGAGCTGTGGGAGCGGGAGATGGAGGCGTTCGCCGCGCGGCCGCGCGTGCGTGCGATCGGGGAGACGGGACTGGACTACGCATCCCCGGCGCTGACGGATGCACAGCGTGAGCGCCAGCGCGCATGGTTTCGCAGGCTGATCGAGCTGTCCTGTCGGACGGAGCTGCCGCTGATCCTGCATCTGCGCGGCGACGGTGCTTATCGCGAGGCGGCGGAGCTTCTGCGCGGGTATGCGCTGCCGAGACCGCCTGTGGTACACTGCTTTTCCGAGACGCTTGAGGCGGCGCGGCCCTTTTTGGATATGGGATGTTATTTCGGGATCGGCGGACTGGCGACATTTCCGGAGACGGCGATCTTTGATGCCATCGGAGCGCTTCCGCCGGAACGGCTCGTGCTGGAGACGGACGCGCCGTGGCTGCTCCCGAACGGCTGCCTCGGCAAGCGCAATGAGCCGGCTTATCTCGGCACGATCTGCGAGTGTGCCGCGCGTCGGCTGGGGATGCCCGCCGAACGGCTTGCCGCCGTTACCGCAGAAAATGCGCGGCGGCTCTATCGCATCGAATAGAGCAAGCCCCGCAGCGGGGAAGAAAACCTCCCGCGGCGGGGCCTGCGGCGTTTAGGGAAGCTCTGATTAAATCGACAAGAGCGGTCGTCGAGAGATTTTTTGGCGGGTTGAGATTTGAAAAGCGCAGGAATACTTTGTGTATTTCAAGCTTTTCGAACCGAAAAGCCGACGAAAAAGATCCGGCGACAGCCGCAGGCGATTTATTCAGAGATTCCTTAGGAAAAAAATTGCCAGAGCCAGTAGATCAGGCCGTAGAGCCAGCTTGCCACGGTGCCGAACACCAAAACCGGGCCGGCAATGGTGAACATTTTGCCGCAGGTGCCCAGAACGACGCCCTCGGTCTTGAACTCCACGGCGGGCGCGACGATCGAGTTTGCAAAGCCCGTGATCGGCACGAGCGTTCCGGCTCCGGCCAGCTTTGCAATGTCGTCGTAGACGGCCAGACCCGTCAGGATCGCCGAGAGCAGCACCAGACAAATGCTGACGGCCGTGCCGCTGCTGTCCTTGCTTATATCCATGGAGCGAAACCAGTTCATTAAAAGCTGCCCGAGACAGCAGATCAGACCGCCGACCCAAAAGGCGTTGAGACAGTTGCGCCACAGCTTGCTTTTCGGGGACAGCGAGTCTACCAATGCGCCGTATTCCGCGTTGGTCATATACCCTTTTCCTCCTCCGCTGCCGCGCGAAAGCGCCGAAACGGGCGCGGGCGCGGCGATCATGCCAATAATCTTCCCGATAAACAGAAAAAAATTCATGCATTTTCTGCGGCACGGCGCACATACTATGCTCGGACACAGCGGAATCGCATTCCTGACGTACGAAGGAAGAAATTCAAACGGCCAAATGAATTTTTGCACATTCCATAGTGTCAAGTGCGCCGCATATTGGGGTATGGTCGGTGCGAAGCCGTACGGAAAAGGGACGATTGCAGTCTGCAACCGTCCCTACATATTTTTTAGGGATTGCAAAATCCGGTCCGGATTTGCTATAATATAATTTATACCGCCGGGGCTTGTTCAGCGCAGGATAAATTCAAGCCGGCACAGCAGCATGGCCAGCACCGGGATCACCGCGCCGACGATGAGCTGTGAGGCGGAGTGGCGGCCGAGCTTTTTGCTCGACCAGAAGACCGGAGTCAGCAGCGGGATGCCCAGCAGGAACCACGGGCTGACGAACACGGACAGCATCGCGATCGGGCCGGAGCAGCCGCAGGTGTGTCCGCTGGCCTTGAAATGGCAGAGCGTGCAGACGGCGATCACGACGCCGGAGATCAGATAGGTCCCGAACAGGCATTTTTCCGTGGGCGTGCCGCCCGCGAGCATCGCGACGAGAAAGCCGCCGATATAGCCGACGACCGAGAAGGCGACGGCCAGACTGCGCTGGGCGTCGCGGCCCTTCCTGCGCAGTGCGGGGATAATGACCGAGATCGGATAGGCCAGCAGCGGAAGCCCCGACAGGAAGAACAGCGCCAGCCAAAAATGAGAGGCTGAGGCAAAGCTGTTCGGCAGCAAAAGACGGAGCAGTACGCACAGCAGCAGCGCGAAGATCGGCGCGGTCGTCAGTATGCGGATCGCCTTGGCGAGCTTCTTGGTCATGGTGAAAACCTCCTGTAGTTTTTTGATACCCATTCTGATGAAAGCATGAAATTATTCATAGTCGCCGTTGGACCTGAGCGGTGCGGCGGCACGGTCTTGCGCCGGCCGCCTATTTTCGGCCGGGGCAGTACCGCCGGATCGCATCGGCGCGCTTTGCCGAACGATGGGTCGGCATCCTTGAAGGAACGATAAAAGCACTTGCGGCGGACGGCCGTGTGCGCGGTGCGCCGCACCGTTTCGGCCTGAACACAGCATACGATACCCGGGCGGAAAAGTCACGCCACGGATGCGATTTCTGCCTCCACGCAGCGAAGAACGGCGTTCTACTGACAGTAGAATCCTTGATTTGCAAGGCTTTGCGGCTTGCCGGGGGAAAATACGCGCAAGAGAGCGAAGAAGATGACGGCGCACTGTGCGCCTGATGAAAGGTCCCGTGTGAGGGAGCGGGAGGACCCGCGCGGCCGCTGTTTCGGGCGGCGGCACCGAGGCCCTCGGGACAGACGAAGCGCCGAATCGCGGCGGCTTCGGACTTTACGGAAAGGAACGATCAAGCATGATGAACGACGAAGAATTGCAGCACCTGATTGCGGAGAACATTGCCTATTACCGCAAGCAGAACGGCGATACGCAGGCGGAGCTTGCAGAAAAGCTGAGCTACTCCGACAAGTCCGTTTCCAAATGGGAGCGCGGCGACGGGACGCCGGATATTTTTATTCTGTCCAAAATTGCGGGACTGTATGATATTACCGTACAGGACCTTCTGCGCGAAAAAAAGGTCCCGAAGACGCGCTCAAGACATATCCTGATCCATCTGATGTCGGTCGGTCTTGTATGGCTGGTCATGACGGTGCTGTTCTGCATTTCGCAGATCTTTGACATTCTGCCGGAGTGGTCGTGGCTGGTCTATATCTACGGCCTGCCGATCACGGGGATCGTATCGGTCGTTTTCAGCGCGATGTGGTGGAACAGCCTGATGCAGGGCCTGTCCTCCTCGCTGATCCTCTGGGGCATCGGCCTGAGCCTTGTGCTGTCGATCCGCTTCCATTCGGTCACGCTGCTGCTGATCGTGTGTGCCGTTTTGCAGGTCCTTGTGATCCTGTTTTTCCTGATGAAATACCTGAATAAGCGCAGAATGAAATAAGGCAGCACCGCATAATTCAGCGAGAGCATTCGGCGAGAGATTTTTTGTCGGGCCAAGGTTTGAAAAGCGCAGGAATACTCTGTGTATTTCAAACTTTTCAAACCGCTGGATCGGCGAAAAATATCCGGCGAAGGCGGAAGGTGCAATTATGCGGTGTTGCCATAATATTATATTGAGAGACAAAAGGGGACAGACTTATGGATACCAAGCAGTTTACGTCGATCCTGCGGGAAGAGCTGATACCGGCGACCGGCTGCACCGAGCCGATCGCCATCGCCTACTGCGCCGCCCTGACGCGCAGGCTGCTCGGCTGCCGTCCTGAGCGCGTGACGGCAGTGCTCAGCGGGAATATCCTGAAAAATGTCCGCAGCGTCGTGGTGCCCAACACCGGAAACCGCAAGGGCATCCGTCCCGCGATCGCGGCGGGCATGACGGCGGGCGACCCGGACAGGGAGCTTCAGGTCATCGCGCACATCGACCCGTCGCAATACGCGCAGATCGACGCGTTTTTGGAGCAGGTGCAGATCGACATCACCTGCGGCGCGTCGCCGTGCAAGCTGGATATCGACCTGACTGCGGCGGCCGGGGAACACTCCGCGCGCGTCCGCATCACCAATCATCATACCAATATCGTATATATGGAGCACGACGGCGAGATTCTGAAGCAGCTTCCGATCGTGGACGCCGCCGAGGAGCACATGACGGACAAAAGCTGCCTGAATGTGCGCGATATCGTTGCGTATGCCGACACCGTGGAGCTGGACGAGGTCCAACCGCTTTTGCAGCGGCAGGTCGAATACAACACCGCCATTGCCGAGGAGGGACTGCGCGGCGCATGGGGCGCACAGATCGGGCGCATTTTGCTCGAGGACTACGGCGACGACGTTAAGCAGCGGGCGAAGGCCTACGCCGCCGCAGGCTCCGACGCGCGGATGAGCGGCTGTGAAATGCCGGTCGTCATTCTGTCCGGCTCCGGCAATCAGGGGATCACCGCCTGCCTGCCCGTCGCGGTCTATGCGCACCATATCGGCGCGACGCAGGAGCAGCTTTACAGAGCGCTTTTAGTCTCCGACCTTGTGACCGTACATCAGAAAAGCGGCATCGGCAGGCTTTCCGCCTACTGCGGCGCGATCTCGGCGGGCGTCGGCGCGGGCGCGGGCATCTGCTATCTGCTCGGCGGCGATTTTACCGCCGTGGCGCATACGGTCGTCAATGCCGTGGCCATCCTCTCCGGGACGATCTGCGACGGCGCGAAGCCTTCCTGCGCCGCGAAGATCGCCGCTGCCGTCGATGCCGGGATCCTCGGCTACAGAATGTACCTGCATCATCGCGAATTTCATCGCGGCGAGGGCATTGTTGCCGATTCCGTCGATAAGACGATCGCCAACGTCGGCGTTCTGGCGCAGCAGGGCATGCGGCAGACCGACGCGACCATTTTGAATATCATGCAGGACGGCGGGTGCATGTAGACGGTAAAATTTGTTCATTTTCGGCGGCGAAATTCAAAATTCCTTCTTGCGGATTTCACACTTCGGTAACAATCGGGCCTTATGATGAGAGCATCCAAAAACCAATAGCAAAGGAGCTTTCCTATGAACGAAGATTATACGCCTTATGACAACGACGATCTGCAGAACGAGCAGTCGTCCCGGCCGGTCAGCGAGCCGACCTATGATTATCAGCCTCCCGTTAAAAAGCCGCGCAAAAAGCACACCGCGCTCGGCATTGTCGCCTTGGCTCTGTGCTGTGCACTGATCGGCAGTGTCGGCGGCGGCGCGGTCGTGGGCTATGTACTGCGCGAGGAGAGCACACCCGCTCAGAACGTGCAGCCCGAGACTACGACGGGAAACGCCACCGAAGCGCCCACACAGCAGCCCACGACGCAGGTTACCAACGTCGCTTCCAACGGGACTACGCTGACGCCTGCGCAGGTCTATCAGAATAATGTCCCCGCGATCGTGGGTATCGCAAACGAATCCACAGCCTACAATTACTTCGGTCAGCCGTCCTCCACCGCCAGCAGCGGCACCGGCTTCGTCATCTCCGCCGACGGCGAAATTCTGACGAACTACCACGTCGTCAAGGGCGCAGAGACTCTGACCGTCACGCTTTCCGACGGTACGCAGTACCCGGCGACGGTGCTGGGCTATGAGGAAGCGAGCGACGTCGCGCTCCTGAAGATCGAGGCGACCGGACTTCCCACGGTTACGCTGGGCGACTCCGACAGCCTCAGCGTCGG
Organism: uncultured Oscillospiraceae bacterium; assembly: GCA_934630495.1. GTDB lineage: Bacteria > Bacillota > Clostridia > Oscillospirales > Oscillospiraceae > JAZOXB01. The sequence goes on along the minus strand of CAKTVW010000027.1, from coordinate 18,178 downwards.
TACGGAGGTTGCGGCCATCGGCAATCCGCTCGGCGAGCTGACCTATTCGCTTACCGTCGGCTATGTCAGCGCGAAGGACCGCGCCATCAATACCGACGGCACGCCCATAAATATGATGCAGATCGACGCGGCGATCAACCCGGGCAACTCCGGCGGCCCGCTGTTTGACATGAGCGGCAACGTCGTCGGCATCACCACCGCAAAATACTCCGGCTCGACCAGCAGCGGCGCAACGATCGAGGGGATCGGCTTCGCCATTCCCATCAACGACGTCAAGGATATTCTCGACGATCTGCGCGAAAACGGCGCCGTTCTTGACCGCGCCTACATCGGCATCCGCACCGACACCGTCAGCGACGAGGCGGTAGAGAGCTACGGCCTGCCTCACGGCGCGTTGGTCAGCAGCGTGGAGAAGGGCGGCAGCGGCTATAAGGCCGGACTGCAGAAGAGCGATATCATTACCGCGATCGACGACTATGAGATCACCTCTCTTGAGGACCTCTCTGCGGCGCTGAAGAAGTACCGCGCCGGCGACAGCGCCGAGCTGACCGTTTACCGCAGCGGCGAAACGCTCAAGCTGACGATCGTCTTTGACGCAAAGCCGACCGACTCCCAGACCGATACGACGCAGCCCGAGCAGTCCACCGAACAGCAGACCGACGGCTTCCCCGACATCTGGGACTTCCTGCCGTAATCTACGATATAAATCACATATAAATGCCGCGCGGCGGCGTTCTCCGAACGGAGAGCGCCGCCGCTCAGACTGTCAAAAAAGTCCGGAATCGTCAAAATCAGTTAACTATTTAATGGATTTTGCTTTAAGCGTTTTGATTCGAAAAAATGGAATATTCCGAACTTTATAATGAGAGAATCTGCTTTCTTCGCAAGAATTTTGACTTACTGCGCAACTCACGCCCTACCGTACCTATGTACGCCGACGGGCGTGAGTTGCTTGTCTTCCGAACTTTTTAGCAGTCTGTCAGCGTGCCGAAAAGAGTTTTTCGACACGCTGGCGGCGTTCTCCGAACGGAGAGCGCCGCCGCTTCCTGTTTTTTTGTAAGCGTTTTCGGGAAAATAATTATATAAATGTATTTTTGGAAGGATTTCGTCTTGAATTTTTGCGGCTTCTGTGATACGATAATTTTGTATCGGAATGTCCGTCACTGACGGACGAATTATAGAAACAATTGGAGGCTTGTTAGTTATGAATGTTGCGGAAATCATGGAACAGCGCAATGCGTTCTCCTTTGAGGTATTCCCTCCCAAGACCGACGTCGGCATGGAAAAGCTCTGCGGCGAGGGCGGCGTGCTGGAGAAGCTCTATACGCTCAACCCCGACTATATTTCCTGCACCTACGGCGCCGGCGGCACCAATGTCGGCAAAAACCTTGAGGTCCTGAAGAAGATCAAGGCCGACGGCAAGTGCACTCCCGTTACGCATTTTACCTGCATCGGCAACACCAAGGAAGGCATCAAGGAGCAGCTCCAGACTTATCTGGACAACGGCATCAACCACATGCTCGCGCTCCGCGGCGACCTCCCCTTCGGCTGGACCGGCACGGGCGGCGACCTGCACTATGCTACCGAGCTTGTTAAGTTTGTCCGTCAGGAGTTCGGCGATAAGTTCACCATCGCGGTCGCCGGTTCTCCCGAGGGCCACATTGCCTGCCGTTCGCTCGAGGCGGATATCGCCTTCCTGAAGCAGAAGCAGGACAACGGCGCGGACTATATCATGACGCAGCTTTGCTGGGACATGGACCAGTTCCGTTATTGGCTCGACGCCATCCGCGCCGCCGGTATCTGGATGCCCGTCGATGTGGGCATCATGCCCATTCTGGATCAGGCTGCCACCATCAACATGGCCCTCTCCCGCAACGGCTGTGTCATGCCCAGAGAGCTTTGCGAGATCATCTCCAAGAACTGGATCTTCCCGAACCCGTTCTCCGTCGGTCTCAAGACCGCCAAGGGCGACGAGGCCTGCTTCGACGCCGACGTCGAGGGCAAGAAGGCCAGCTTCAAGGAAGCGGGCATCGAATACACCATCCGTCAGATCGACGAGTACCGCACCTGCGGCATCAACGGCATCCATCTGTACGCACTGAACAAGTACGACGATGTCGCCCGCATTGCCAAGGAAGCCGGCCTGCTCGACCTCATCTAATAAAAGCAAACTGCGTCATTGCGGCACAGTCTGCGGGCTAAACGCCGCAGACCGCCGCAATGGCGGATTTATGGCAAGGAGCAATTCTTATGACGCATACCATCGCAGTCGCCGGGAAAGGCGGCGTGGGCAAGACCACGGTCTGCGGAATGCTGATCGATTATCTCATTAAAACCGGGAAAGGCCCGCTGCTGGTCGTGGATGCCGACGCCAATTCCAATCTGAACGAGGTCCTCGGTGTCGAATCCGTCACCACCCTCGGCGAGATCCGCGAGGAGATCGCACAGGCGGAGCTTCGCGGCGATGTGATCCCCAAAAATATGACCAAGGCGGACTACGCCGAAATGCGCTTCAACGACGCGCTTTTGGAGGAGGACGACTTTGATATGCTTGTCATGGGACGGACGCAGGGCAAGGGCTGCTACTGCTACGTCAACGGTGTGCTGAAAACACAGATGGACAAGTACCTCGGCGCGTACCGTTACACCGTCATCGACAACGAGGCGGGCATGGAGCATATCGCGCGCGGCACGCTGCCCCATGTGGACACGCTGCTGCTCGTTTCCGACTGCTCCCGGCGCGGCATTCAGGCCGTGGGCCGTATCGCACGGATGGTGGAGGAGCTGAACCTCAAGCCCACGAAAATGGGTCTGATCGTCAACCGTGCGCCCGGCGGCGTTCTGAACGACGGCGTCCGCGAGGAGATCGAAAAGCAGAAGCTGACGCTGCTCGGCGTTCTGCCGCAGGACGAAGCGGTCTACGAGGCCGACTGCGACGGCAAGCCCAGCGCCCGCGTCGACGAAAACAGTCCCATCAAGGTCGCCCTGCGCGGCGTGATGAAGGATCTGGAACTGTAAACGGCGCAACCGTTTGCAGGACGATAGTGCCTGCGTAGGGGCCGATGAGGGCATCGGCCCCTACGCAGGAATACGTATCCCGCACACCATTATTCACGATTCACCATTCACCAAACCATGTAACTCAACCGGATTGGCTTTGCTGTTCCGGATAACACTCAGGAGGAAAATACAATGGCTTTTGAACCCAAAACGCAGGCGTTCACCTCGTCCATTGCCACCGTCACCCTCGGCACAGGGGACAAGGCAGTCAAGCTGGGCGGCGTGAATGTTCTGCCCTTCTACTCCTTCGATGCACCCATCGAGAACGCACCGAAGATCGGCATCGAGATCACCGATGCCGGTATCGCAGCCTATCCGCAGAAGGGCCTTCGGGACTTCTACGCGGGCTGCACCACCCCCGCCGAAATGGCGAAAAAGGTTGAAGAAATGCACGGCGCTTCCTTTGTCTGCCTGCATTTCGAGGGCGCAGACCCCAACGGCGAGAACAAGCCGACGGCCGAGTGCGTCGAGATCGCAAAGTCCGTTGCCGAAGCAACGACCCTGCCCATCGTTATCATGGGCTGCAAGAACATTGAAAAAGACGCCGAGCTGTTCTCCAAGATCGCCGAGGCGCTGCAGGGCAAGAACATCCTCGTCCTGTCCGCACGCGAGGAGGACTATAAGTCCGTCGGTGCGTCCGTCGTCATGGCTTACGGCCAGAAGGTCGGCGCGGAATCCGCCGTCGACATCAACCTTGCAAAACAGCTCAACGTGCTGCTGACCCAGCTCGGCGTTGCGCCGTCGTCCATCGTGATGAACGCAGGCTCCGCCGCCGCAGGCTACGGCTACGAGTACGTCGCCTCCACCCTCGATCGCATCCGCGCCGCGGCACTGGCACAGAGCGACGATCAGCTCCAGATGCCCATTATCACCCCCGTTTCCACCGAAACCTGGAACGTCAAGGAATCCATCATGTCCGAGGCCGACATGCCCGAATGGGGCGACGCCGAGGAGCGCGGCATCGAGATGGAGATCACCACCGCCGCCGCTTGTCTGGCCGGCGGCTCCGACGCTGTCATCATGCGCCATCCGGCCGCCGTCAAGGCGATCGCGACCATGATCGAAGCGCTGGTCTGATCGGAAGGAGGAACATACAATGGCACTGAAAGGCTTAGATATTTTCAAGCTCTCCCCCAAGAAGAACTGTAAGGAATGCGGCAGCCCCACCTGTATGGCATTCTGCATGAAGGTCGCGCAGGGCGCCGTACCGCTCGATAAGTGTCCGTACTTCTCGCCGGACGCCATCGCAACGCTCTCCGAGGCGACTGCGCCTCCCATGAAGACCCTCACCGTCGGTAAGGATATCAAGCTCGGCGGCGAAACGGTCCTGTTCCGTCATGAAAAGACTCTCGTTTCCCGCAACCGCTTTGCCGTGCCGGTCTGCACCTGCATGGACGACGCAAAGGCTGACGAGAAGCTTGCCGATCTGCAGAAGGTCGACTACGAGCGTATCGGCGAGCGGGAATATGTTGAATTTGTTCTCGTTCACTGCGCGGAGGATTCCTCCGATAAGTGGGAGGACCTTGTCAAGAAGGCCATGGCCACGAACCGCACGCTCATTCTCGACTGCGAGTGCGTCGAGTGCGCAAAGAAGGCGCTGGCTCTGTGCAAGGACGGCAAGCCCATCCTGAACGGCGCGAACGCCGAAAACTACGAGGCTATGAGCGCCGCTGCGACCGAAGCGGGCGTCGTTCTGGGCGTGAAGGGCGCGTCCCTTGCCGAGCTGTACGACACCGTAAAGAAGCTCGAGGGCCTCGGCAACAAGAACCTGATCCTCGACGTCACCGGCGCAACGATCAAGGAGACCTTTGCCAATACCGTTCTCGTGCGCCGCACCGCTCTGAAGGACGGCGACCGCACCTTCGGCTATCCCTCCATCGTCAACCTGGCGAAGATCGCGAAGGGCGATCTGCATCTGCAGACCGCGCTGGCCTCCGTCTTTACGCTGAAATACGGCTCCATCATCGTCATGGAGCAGATGCGCTACGCCGAGGCGCTGCCGCTGTACGGCCTGCGCCAGAACATCTACACCGACCCGCAGAAGCCGATGAAGGTCGCGCCCGGCATCTACCCGATGAACGGCGCTACGCCCGACGACCCCTGCATGATGACGGTCGACTTCGCCCTGACCTACTTCCTCGTCTCCGGCGAGATCGAGCGCTCCAACGTGCCGGTCAACCTGCTCATCACCGACGCTTCCGGTATGTCCGTCCTGACCGCATGGGCGGCGGGCAAGTTCTCGTCCTCCACCGTCAAGAAGTTCTTTGATGAATATGACATTGCGGGCAAGATCAACAACCGCACTCTCGTCATCCCCGGCAAGGTCGCCGTTATGAAGGGCGAAATTCAGGACAAGCTGCCTGAGTGGAACGTCGTCGTCGGCACCCGCGAGGCCGTTGAGATCGTCAAGTACCTCAAGGACGGCGAGCACATCAAGGCTGCCGAGCTGGTCGCCGCGTCCAAGAAGCCCGCGGAGGAGAAGAAGCCCGCCGTGGACGAGAACGCGCCGATCGACTTCAGCAAGCTCGTCATTCCCGATATCGTGCATAAGGATCTGGGCGTTACTTATAAGACCCGCAATGTGCAGTCCAAGAAGTTCGTCACCATCGGCGAGCGCATCCACTGCATCAGCCCGGTCATCCGCGAGGCTATGGCCACGTTCAACCCCGATCCCATTCTGGAGCGTGCCGCGCAGCAGATCAAGGCCGGCGCGACCTACCTCGACGTCAACATCGGACCTGCGGAGTCCAACGGCCCCGAGCTGATGACTTGGGCGGTCAAGCTCTTACAGGAGAACTTCAATAACGTCCCGCTGGCCCTCGATACCGCCAACAAGAAGGCCATCGAAGCCGGCATCCGCGTCTATAACCGTACGAACGGCAAGCCCATCGTCAACTCCGCCGACGCAGGCTCCCGTATCTCCAATATCGACCTTGCCGCCGCCAACGACGCCATCGTTATCGCCCTCTGCTCTGCCGACGGCATTGCGAAGGACAACGACGAACGTATGCACCACTGCCATACCATGCTCGATCGCGGCATGGCGCTGGGCATGGAGGCCGAGGACCTGTGGTTCGACCCGCTGTTCCTCGTCGTCAAGGGTATGCAGGATAAGCAGATGGACGTTCTGAACGCTATCAAGCTGTTCGCCGACGAGGGCCTGAAGTCCACCGGCGGCCTGTCCAATAACTCCAACGGCGCGCCCAAGACGCTCCGCCCGATCATGGACTCCGCACTGGTTGCTATGGCGATGATGCAGGGCCTGACCTCTGCCATCGTCAACCCGAACGACCTGCGGCTGATGGAGACCATCAAGTCCTGCGATATCTTCAAGAACAACGAGCTGTACTCCGACAGCTATCTCGAACTGTAATTCTAAACAGCCCAGCACCTCCGGAGGACCGGAGGTGCTGGGCAACTGCGCACTTTGGCGCGTGCTTCGGCGCGGCGCTTTAGAAGCTTGGAGCGGCCGTGCCGCGACAGCGAAACGGAGGGAATAACGGAATATGAAAAAAATCATGCGGCTTTTTCCGCTGCTGCTTGCGTGCGTATTGCTCCTGAGCGGCTGCGGTATGTTAAAGGAAGCGATACAGGAGGCCGACGAGCTGCCTGTTAAGGAATATATCAATGCCGTCTCGTCCGGCGATACGGAAGCGGTGCGCGATATGACGCATCCGTCCGTAACGGAGGACGAGGAGCGCTTTGCGCGAAATGTCGGCACGCTGAGCACATATCTTGACGGCAGAACGGCGACGGCGGTGCACCGCGTCTCCGTAAACCTGAATACCAACACCTCGGTCGGCGAGGGAAAAACCAAAACGCTCCGCGCGGATTACACCGTCAAGCTGAGCGACGGCACGGAGCTGCCCGTTACCGTAATTTATCTGACGGACCGCGACGGCGAAGGCTTTTCGAGCCTGCTCATGCAGCTCGGGATCGCATAAACGAAAAACGGCTATCATTAAAATTGAAATAAGCAGGAGGAAAAATCATGAGCGTATTAACCGATCTCATCTATGGCGGCTCGAATGCCGTCGCCGGTCTGACCGAGGGTGCGGTCAACGACGCCATTGCCAAGTATGGCGCGGATAAACCGGTCGCATTCCCCGACACCGCGTATTTCTTCCCCACCATTTATGCCGCTACGGGCGTAAAGGTCACGAAGCTGGGCGATCTGCCCGCCTGCGTCGGCGTGCTCAAGAGCCTCATCACCAATCAGGAGGACCTTGGACAGGCGCTCAACGCCGGTCTGGCGACTGCTGTCGGTGCTGAAATTCTGGAGGGATTGGGCTATCTGGACGGCGATCCCTATGCCAACGATTCCGGCATCGGCTTTGTTCCCGACCCCATTATCCGTTCTCTCGGTGTGCCGCTGGTCACGGGCGATATCCCCGGCGTGGCGGTCGTGCTGGGCAAGGCTGAAAATCCTGCGGACGTGGTCAAGGTCGTAAAGGACTATCAGTCCAAGGGCATCATGACCTTCATGGTCGGCGATGTCATTGAGCAGTGCGCCGAGGGCGGCGTGAAGATGGGTCTGGAATTTCGCGTTGTGCCGCTGGGCCACGCCGTGACCAGCGTCATCCATGTCGTCACCGTCGCCATCCGCGCGGCGCTCATCTTCGGCAATGTCACGCCCGGCGATCTGCCCGGCCTGCTGGCCTATACGAAGGACCGCGTGCCCGCGTTCGTCAACACCTTCGGCGCGATCGACAACGTGGTCGTTTCCGCCGGTGCGGGCGCGATCGCGCTCGGCTTCCCGGTTGTCGTGGACATCGACCTCGGCGAAAATCAGGTTCCCGGCGCACTGGAATCCGTCTGCGACCACGACCTGACCGTCAAGCGCTCGCTCGAGCTGCGCAACATCAAGATCAAGTCCAAGGAGCTGCCGATCCCCGTCGCCTTTGCCGCCGCCTTTGAGGGCGAAATCATCCGCAAGGCCGATATGCACAACGAGTTCTGGTCCGGCAAGAACGCCACCGCAGAGCTGGTCATGATGGCCGACAATGTCGAGGACCACAAGATCACCATCGTCGGTCCCGACCTCGACAGCGGCGAAAAGAATCTTGCCCTTGTCACGAAGGTCGAGGTCAGCGGGGCGAAGATGCAGGCCGACTTTGAGTCCGTCATCGAGCGCAAGATCCACGCATGGTTCAACTATATGGAAGGCGTTATGCACACCGGCCAGCGCAATCAGGTGCGCGTCCGCGTGTCGAACGACGCGTTTGAAAAGGGACTGCGCCTGAAGCACTTCGCCGAGGTGCTGTACCACATGATTATGGACGAGTTCGACGCGGTCGTCGACAAGTGCCAGATCACGCTCATCACCGACGAGGCCGAGGCCGAGAAGTTCCGTGACGAGGTTGCCATGCCGCGCTACAACGCCCGCGACGACCGTCTGTCCTCCATGACCGACGAGTCCGTCGACCGCTTCTATACCTGCATCCTCTGTCAGTCCTTCGCCCCGGCGCACTGCTGCGTGGTCACGCCCGAGCGTCTGGGTCTGTGCGGCGCAGTTTCCTGGCTCGACGCCAAGGCCACCAACGAGCTGAATCCGCAGGGTCCCTGCCAGCCCATCCTGAAGGAAGGCTGCATCGACGAGCGCACCGGCCGTTACGAGACGGTCAACAAGGTAATCAAGGAAGCGACGCACGGCGCGGTCGAAAACGTCACGCTGTACTCCATCCTTGAGGACCCGATGACCTCCTGCGGCTGCTTCGAGTGCATCTGCGGCATCGAGCCGATGAGCAACGGCTTCATCGTCGTCAACCGCGAGTTCAAGGGTATGACCCCCGTCGGCATGACCTTCGGCGAGCTGGCCTCCTGCACCGGCGGCGGCGTGCAGACCCCCGGCTACATGGGCCACGGCCGCCACTTCATCTCCTCGAAGAAGTTCATCGCCGCCGAGGGCGGCATCGAGCGTATCGTCTGGATGCCGAAGGAGCTGAAGGACGATGTCGCCGAGCGTCTGAACAAGACCGCTAAGGAGCTGTACGGCATCGACAACTTCTCCGACATGATCGCCGACGAGACCATCTGCGAGGACTGCGAAGCTCTGATGGACTTCCTGACCGAAAAGAACCATCCCGTTCTCGGTCTGGAGCCGCTGATGTAATTTTTCCAAATATCGGGAGGGCATACGCCCTCCCGAGCCATACCCCCCGCCGCCGCGGATTTTTTAATTTGTGCCGAAAGCATACCTTATACACTAAGATAGTGTCTGCATCGGCGGGGTGTACCCGCAAGGGGTATGCCGCATCCGTAAGGCTCCTTCGTCGCCAACGGCTGCGCTAAGGGCACCCCGCCATACGCATCATACAAGGGCCCTATTTTTCATGCAACATAAAGGAGCAACCACTATGACGATCGATTTTTCCAAAATCACGGAACAATGCGTTCCGAACGCCAAGGGCGGCGAAAAAGAGCTGCTCAAGCGCGCGTTTGAGGACGGCAGAGTCACGATCATGCTTGACCGCTTGGCTCCCGGCGCGTCCATCGGCGTGCACACGCACGTCGAAGACTGCGAGGTCATGTACATCCTTTCCGGCACGGCTACCTTCCTCACCCCGGAGGGCGAAGAGATCGTTCCCGCCGGAAGCTGCCATTACTGCCCCAAGGGCGCAACCCACGGACTGAAAAACAACGGCCCAGACGAGCTGAAATTCTTTGCCGTCGTGCCGAAGCAATAACCAAAAAAAACGACAGTTCCGCATCCCCTCTGCCCGCATTCCGTTCGTATGCCGCGATTTTCGGCGAAGAGCCACGAGAAAAGGAGATAAGTATGAAACATTTAACACGAATTTTGGCCATTATTCTGCTGATCGGCCTGCTTGCGCCCTGCATCAGCGCCGAGGGGGAGACGCTTCCCTTTACCTATACCGTTGAAAACGGCGAAGTCACGCTGACCAAGTATACCGGCCCGATGAGCGGCTCGGTGGAGGTCCCCGATGAGATCGACGGGATGCCGGTCACGGCCTTCGGTGATTACCTTTTCGACGGCCTGGACAATCTCGAATATGATCTGCCCAAAACGCTTAAACGGCTCGGAGTAAGAGCAATCGCCAATACCATGTACAGCGATCTGACGATCCCGGACAGCGTAACGGAGATGGGATTTGCCTGCTGCGATGGAATTACGACGTTGATGTGCAAGCAGTATTCTGCAGCCGATCTGTATGCACGGGCTTTCGGAGTCGACGTTAATTACAACGGTACACTGTCCGGCTACCAGCAGATCGAGGACGAAGAGTATACCTACTGGGTCAAGGACGGCGAGGCGATGCTGGTGCACGTCGATTCGTCGGAGGAATATGTGCTGTATGTTCCCGGAATGGTTGGCGACTACCCCGTTACCTCCATCGGCGCGTATGTTACGTCGGCTTGGTTCGACAATGTCTACCATCAGGACACTAACCGTTTCCACGCAATTGTGATCCCCGCCTCTGTAAAACGCGTTGAAAGCTATGCGTTTTATCTGATGGCGAACCTTTCTACGGTTTATCTCAGCGAGGGTGTCGAAACGGTCGGCAACTATGCGCTGGGCAGCACGAGCGGTTCACTGACGGTCACTCTGCCGGACAGCCTGAAGACGATCGGCGTGAATGAAACATACGAGAACAAGATATTTAAACCCACCGTCTATGCAGCGGAGGGTTCAGCGGGCCATGCGTATGCCGAACGAATTGGCGGAGAATTTCATTCGGCCGTGACTGCCGACGGTGCCCGTACGGGATACTATGCCAACTTTGAATATAAAATCGAGAACGAAACGGCAACGATCTTGGGCTGCCTCGGCTTCATGGATCCGTTTATGCCGTCGTATATTGAGCAATACCCTGTTACAAAAATTGTTGACGGCGCATTCCTGTCTTCCTTTAAGCCGCCGTTCCTGCTCCTGCCGCCGACGCTGACCGAACTTGGTGCAAACTGCTTCGGAACGCCGGTCGAGGGAGGTGTTGTGTACCTTTACTACCCCGGGACGCCCGCCGAGAAGCTGGTCAAGGAACAGCCGTATCCGTACATGAGCATCTATGAGGCGCTTCCGCTTCCGTATGACGATGTTCCTGCAGATAGCTGGTACTACGGCGCGGTCTCCTTTGCGCACTATTACGGCCTGATGAACGGTGTGGCCGAGACCCGCTTCGACCCCAACGGGACGATGACCCGCGCGATGCTGGTGACGGTGCTGTGCCGTCTGGACGGCGGGAGCGGAAGCGGCTCAATGCCCTTTACGGACGTGCCGAAGGATGCATGGTTTGCCGAGAGCGTGATCTGGGCCACGGAAAACGGGATCGTGAACGGTGTCGGCGGCGGGAAATTCGACCCGAACGGCAGAGTCACGAGAGAGCAGATCGCTACGATCCTGTTCCGTTATGCCGAGTACCGCGGGCTTGACGTCAGTGCGCGCACGGAGCTGAGCCGCTTTGCCGATGCCGGTAAGGTGTCTGCTTATGCGAAAAATCCGATGCAGTGGGCCGCTGAGGTCGGTATCATCGGCGGCCGCGGCTCGAACGGCAGACTCTACCTTGCGCCGCAGGACAGCGGCACCCGCGCGGAGGTCGCCGCGATCCTCATGCGTTTTCTGACAAATCCATTCTGATTCCGGGAGAGCAACCTGCAAGATGACTTTTGAACTAACATTTACATTTGAAAACAACGACGCGCCGGTGTGCGTCAGCGTCAGCGACGAGGAAACGCTGCTCGACGCGGCGCGGAAGGCCAACGTGGCCATTGACGCGCCCTGTTCGGGCAACGGCTCGTGCGGCAAATGCCGCGTGAAGCTGATCTCCGGCCAGACCGAGGGGTTACAGACCGCTCATATCTCCGATGAGGAGTTCGCCGACGGCTGGCGGCTGTCGTGCTGCACCTACGCCCGTTCGGACGTGACGGTGCAGGTGCCGGACATTGCCTCGGCTTACCGCAGCCGCATGAAGACCGCCGACCTGTCCTCCGGCGAGGAGGTCGCGATCTTTGAAAAGCTGCTGGACGGCGTACGCGAGGCGGGCATCGCGCTGAAAAACCGCTTTGAGACCGTCGAACTGACGCTCGACGAGCCGACCCTCGACGACACCATGCCCGACAACGAGCGGCTGGAGCGCGCCCTGACGGAGAAAACCGGCTGCGAAACGATCGAGCTGCCGTTCTTCCCGCTGCGCAAGCTGCCGCATGTCCTGCGCGAGAGCAATTTTGCGGTCAAGGTCGCGGGCGAACGCTTTGATGACCGCTTCGTGGTCTATGACGTTCTTCCTGCGTCGGACACCGCGCCGCTGTGCGGCCTTGCCATCGACATCGGCACGACCACCGTTTCGGCGGTCCTGTTCGACCTGAAGGACGGCCGTCTGCTGGCTAAGGCCTCCGGCGGAAACGGTCAAATTCGCTACGGCGCGGACGTCATCAACCGCATCGTCGAGCAGGGCAAGCCCGGCGGCCGCAAAAAATTACAGGACGCGATTGTAAAGGAAACCCTCGTGCCGCTCATCGCCGCGCTGTGCAAGCAGGCGGGCGTGACCGCGACCCGCATCCTGCGCGTGAGCGTCGGCGCGAATACGACGATGAACCATCTGCTCGTGGGCGTAGATGCCGAGTCCGTGCGCACGGAGCCGTACATCCCCGCGTTCTTCCACTGGAACGGTTTGCGCGGCGGCGACCTTGCTCTGCCGGTGCACCCCAACGCCCGCATTTTGATCGCGCCGAATATCGGCTCCTATGTCGGCGGCGACATCACGGCGGGCACGTTCGCGGGCATGATCTGGAACAAGGACGAGCTGTCGCTGTTCATCGACCTCGGCACGAACGGCGAAATTGTCTTCGGCAACCGCGACTTTTTGATGTCCTGTGCCTGCTCGGCAGGCCCCGCCTTTGAGGGCGGCGACATCTCCTGCGGTATGCGCGCGACGGACGGCGCAATCGAGGCCTGCGAGATCGACGAGGCCACGCTTGAGCCGAAGCTGAGCATCATCGGCGAGGCGGGGCAGAAGCCCGTCGGCCTGTGCGGCAGCGGCATCATCGATACGATCGCCGAGCTGTTCCGCACGGGTGCGATCAACGCCAAGGGCCTGTTCGTCCGCGAAAGCCCGCGCATCCTGCACGACCACCACGGCACGGGCCGCTATCTTCTGGCTACGGCGGCGGAATCCGCCACGGGCCGCGAGGTCGCGCTCAATGAGGTCGATATTCTGAATTTCATCCGCGCCAAGGGCGCGATCTATTCCGCCATCGACACGCTGCTTTCCGGCATGGACATGGACGAGAGCGTCATCGAGGGCTTCTACGTCGCAGGCGGCATCGGCAGCGGCATCAATATGAAAAACGCCGTCCGCATCGGCATGTTCCCGAATGTGCCGCTGGAGCTGTTCCACTACATCGGCAACTCGTCCCTTTCCGGTGCATATGCAATGGCGCTGTCGGACGAGGCCGAGCAGAAGGTGGACGAGGTCGCGCGTAACATGACCTACGTCGAGCTTTCCACCCACCCGGGCTACATGGACAGCTTCGTGGCCGCCTGCTTCCTGCCGCACACCGACGCGTCGCGCTTCGCGGGATTGGAGTAAGCCGATGCAGATAGAAAATCACAAGGAAGAGGTCCCCTTCGCGCACTATGCCGAGCAATTTGCGGCGCTCGACCCGATAGAAGCGGCAAAGCGGACGGGCGTTCCGTTTGACGGCGCGGCCTTTACCGTCCGGCTGCTCGGAACGGACTACCGCGTCGCCTATCCCGACGCGGCGGTCGCCGCGCCGGACGGGACGATTCCCCCGCTGCCGCTGCAAACCTTCCTGCTGCGGCTGCTGTTGTTGGGGAAATGCGCTGCACCGGATAACGATTTTAAGACTTTTCGGGAACTGCCGTGGGGTGAGGTTTACATAAAACCGTTCACCGGCCGCGTCCTGACCCGTGCCGCGTTCACCTTCGGCACGCGCATCGACGCCTTCCGAACGGCGGCGGAAAAAATGGGCGGCATCCCGCTCAGGCATGGCGATGCGGGCTACGAATTTACGCTGTTTGACAACTACCGTCTGCGCCTGCTGGTCTGGGAAGGTGACGACGAATTTCCGCCGAACGCTCAGCTTCTCTACACTGCAAACTTCGCCGACGGCTTTGCCGCCGAGGACCGCGTCGTTGCGGGCGACCTGTTGATCTCCGCGCTGAAAGCGGCGATGTAATTATACTTCCCTTCGTATTACGCCGTAGGGGCGGTCATTGACCGCCCGTGCCGACGCTTTGGACTTGCTGCAAGCTATGTCGATCGGTGCGCTGCGGTGCGGAGGGACTCCTTCAGTCAGCTTCGCTGACAGCTCCCTCAAAGAGGGAGCCAAGGCGCTGCGGCGCGGGCGGACGATCGGTGATCGCCCTTGCGGCGTTGAACGGGAATCGCTCCGGAATTCACAGCGCGTAAGGGGCTCGCGTCCTACATAAAAATCAAACACAAGGAGAATCCTATGGAATTTCAATACAAAGGGCTGAAGGGAACGCTGGAGCATCTGAGCGTTTCCGACAGCGACGTTGACAAGCACTTGGAGCGGATGCGTTCGCAGACGCCTGACATTACTGTTATCACGAATCGTCCGTCCGTGCTCGGCGACGAGCTGGTGCTGGATTATTCAGGCGCGGTGGACGGCGTGAAGTTTGACGGCGGCACGGCGCAGATGCAGACGCTGACCCTTGGCAGCGGGGCGTTCATCCCCGGCTTTGAGGAGCAGCTGCTGAACAAGAATCCCGGCGAGCGCGTGACGGTCCGCGTCCGCTTTCCGGAGCAATATCACGCGGCGGAGCTGGCCGGAAAGGACGCGGAATTCGACTGCTTGATTCACGAGATCCGCACCCACGGTGTCTACGCGCTCGACGACCGCTTTGCCCGCGAGGTCGGCCGCTGCGAAAACATGGCGCAGCTGCGTCAGGAGGTCGGGAAGGCCCTACAGGCCTATTACGACGACCGCGCCGAGGCCGAGCTGATGGACAGCCTGCTGCGGCAGGCGGCGGCCACATTGGACTACACGCCCACGCAGGCTGACCTGGACCGCGCGGTGGACGAGGAGCTGAACAATCTCCGTGCCCAGCTTGCCCAGCAGGGCCTGACGCTCGACGCATATTGCAGCTTTACGGGGAAAACCGAGGCCGAGCTGCGCGACGAGCTGCTGCCCGACGCGAAGCAGGGTCTGCTCATCCGCACAACCATTCAGAAAATTGCCGCACTGGAGGCCATCATCGCCGAGGACGCGGAGATCGAGCGGGCGCAGCAGGAAATCTGCCGCCAGAACAACATCAATCTCGATCAGCTCGACGACGATTCCGTCGGCGCGTTCGAGCAGGCGGTCATCCAGACCGTCGTTGCACGGAAGGTTCTTGCACTGGTGCGCGATGTGGCCGAGGTTTCACAAAAAGCCGTGTAATGTTCATGTTCTCCTCTATAACGCTGCATTTTTTGACAACGCTTCCAAGCAAAAATTCATCTTATGTTTTTTTGTAGGTTTTGTGTAAAATTTCCTTTCCGGATATTGACAAGGCCGCAGTCGGATGCTATAATGCAACCATACCGATATATTTATATCGAATGATGCCGGGAGTCGCGGACGAATGAAGCGCGGCATCAAAGAAATTTATTCCCGGGGGTAGTGAAAGATCCCGGGACTACAAGGAGGAAATCCCCATGGCAATCGAATTCAAGGACGGCAAGTACGTAGACGAAACCGGTCGTGTAACTCTCGACCCCACCGTCTACAAGGACTGGCAGATCGCTGAGGAAGCCGAAAAGACCCTTCCCTCCGTGGATTATTTCCGCGAGAAGCTGGGCCTGCTCCCCGATGAGATCATCCCCTACGGCAAGACCCCGAAGCTCGATTTCATCAAGATCATGAACCGCCTGAAGGACAAGCCCGACGGCAAGTTCATCGAAGTCACCGCCATCACCCCCACCCCGCTGGGCGAAGGCAAGTCCACCACCTCGCTGGGTCTGATTGAAGGCCTCGGCAAGCTCGGCAAGAACGTTGGCGGCTGCCTGCGTCAGCCCTCCGGCGGCCCGACCATGAACGTCAAGGGTACCGCTGCCGGCGGCGGCAACGCGCTGCTCATGCCGATGACCGAGTTCTCTCTGGGTCTGACCGGCGATATCAACGACATCATGAACGCCCACAACCTTGCCATGGTCGCGCTCAATGCCCGTATGCAGCATGAGCGGAACTATAACGACGAGCAGCTTGCAAAGCGTGGTCTGAAGCGTCTGGACATCGACCCCAAGCGCGTCGAGATGGGCTGGGTCCTCGACTTCTGCGCGCAGGGTCTGCGCAACATCATCATCGGCATCGGCGGCACGAAGGACGGCTACCTCATGGAGTCCAAGTTCGGCATCGCTGTCGGCTCCGAGCTGATGGCCATTCTCGCCGTCGCCCGCGATCTGAAGGATCTGCGTGACCGCATCGGCAAGATCGTCGTCGCCTACTCCCGCAGCGGTGAGCCCGTCACCACCGAGGATCTCGAGGTCGCCGGTGCAATGGCTGCGTGGATGCGCAACACCATCAACCCCACCATGTGCTACTCCGTCGAGCATCAGCCCGTGCTGATCCACGCCGGCCCGTTCGCCAACATCGCCATCGGTCAGTCCTCCGTTATCGGCGACCGTCTGGCGCTGAAGCTGTTCGATTACCATGTCACCGAGTCCGGCTTCGCTGCCGACATCGGCTTTGAAAAATTCTGGAACGTCAAGTCTCGTCTGTCCGGTCTGACCCCGAACGTTTCCGTTCTGGTCGCGACCATCCGTGCGCTCAAGATGCACGGCGGCGGCCCGGCGGTCGTTGCCGGCCGCCCCCTCCCGGCAGAATACACCGAGGAGAACCTGGAGCTGCTGGAAAAGGGCTGCGAGAACCTGTTCCACCATGTCAACACCATCAAGAAGTCCGGCATTGTTCCGGTCGTCTGCATCAACCAGTTCTACACCGACACCGATGCCGAGATTGCCCTCATCCGCAAGCTCTGCAAGGAGAAGGGTGTCCGCTGCGCTCTGTCCAACCACTGGCGCTACGGCGGCGAAGGTGCCATCGAGCTGGCCGAAACGGTCATTGATGCCTGCAACGAGAAGAACGAGATCAAGTTCCTCTATCCGCTCGAAATGCCGCTGCGTCAGCGCGTTGAGCTGATTGCAAAGGAAGTTTACGGCGCGGACGGCGTTGACTGGGCACCTCTGGCACAGGAGAAGGCAAAGCGCTTTGAGAGCGACCCGAAGTACGCCGACTACTGCACCATGATGGTCAAGACCCACCTGTCGCTGTCCCACGAGCCGAGCTGGAAGGGCGTTCCGAAGGGCTGGCGTCTGCCCATCCGCGACATCCTGGAGTACGGCGGCGCGAAGTTCCTCTGCCCGATGGCAGGCACCATCTCCATGATGCCCGGCACCAGCTCCGACCCGGCCTATCGCCGCATCGACGTCGATACCGAAACGGGCAAGGTTTCCGGCCTGTTCTAATCTCAAATTCCAAAAGCTCCGGCGAAAATCGCCGGAGCTTTTCCCGGATATCCGCAGGTCGCAGGAGGGACGCAGCATGGCACGAGATCTATTGCAATACCAGCACGGGAGCCGGACGATCAGCGTTCGCGGCTATTGGAACCGCACCGAGCTGCGGATCGACGACAGCGTTGCGGACGTGAAGCGCGGCATTATCGAAGCGCGTTACACGCTCTGCGCGAAGATCGGGGACGACGAAATACTCGTCGAGATGCTCCCGCAATCCACCGGCGGCAGCATGAACCTGAAAATCAACGGTGTGCTGGTAACCAGCGCCTGGCGGAGCCATTGACGCCTCCCGCCGCGCGTGTTTTCGACACGGCTTGCAGCAAAAGCAACGTGCCTGCAACGGGCCGATGAAGGCATCGGCCCCTACGCACAATGGGGCGTTTTTTGCTCACAAGGTCGGTCTTTGCATAGGGCGCGATGCCCTCATCGCGCCGTCCCCGCCGCAGCGGATGTTTCAATCCGGGCCGTCAGGCACACCGCAATGCTTCCCTATTCAACCGTTCACGCATCGAAAGCGCCCTTGTGGCGTTTGAGGGAGGAAAGATTCCTATGGCAAAAGAGAAGCGTTTTGTCCGTATTCTTTCTGAGGGCAAGCTGTCCGAGAGCGAAATTTGGGTGGA
>CAKTVW010000026.1 GCA_934630495.1 uncultured Oscillospiraceae bacterium | reverse complement strand
GAAAAATATCCGGCGAAGGCGGAAGGTGCAATTATGCGGTGTTGCCTTAAATCTTTTAATCAAGAATCAGTATCAGATCAGGTTTTCTTCCGTTTCCGGGTCAAACAGGTGGATCAGCGCCGGGTCGAAGGAGAAGCCGATCGTGCTTCCGTTCCGAAGCTGATCGAGGTCCACACAGGACGTCGGTATCACCGCGATCACATCCTGCCCGTTTACCGTAAGATGCAGATGCGTTTCGCTGCCCATCATTTCCGAGACATCCACCTTCGCGGGGATGCCCTGCGCGTC
The DNA here is from genome assembly GCA_934630495.1 of uncultured Oscillospiraceae bacterium. Lineage (GTDB taxonomy): Bacteria > Bacillota > Clostridia > Oscillospirales > Oscillospiraceae > JAZOXB01. The sequence goes on along the minus strand of CAKTVW010000026.1, from coordinate 31,043 downwards.
GAGGAACAGGTGCACCGGGCGGATGCCGACGATCACGCTGCCGGCCGCCTGCTGCTTCCTGCGCAGAGCCGTCTGCTGCCGTTCGGAAAGGCCGATGCTTCTGCCGAGCAGCTTGACAAAGTATTCGCCGTCGTTCGATCTGCACAGCTCCGCATCACGGAAGAGGTTCATCTGCGGCGTGCCGATAAAGCCCGCGACAAACAGATTCTTCGGATGGTTAAAGACCTCCTGCGGCGTGCCGATCTGCTGAATAAAGCCGTCGCGCATGATGACGATGCGGTCGCCCAGCGTCATGGCCTCCGTCTGGTCGTGGGTAACGTATACAAAGGTCGTATTGATCCGCGAACGCAGCTTGATGATCTCCGCGCGCATCTGGTTACGGAGCTTGGCGTCCAGATTGGACAGCGGCTCATCCATCAGAAGCACCTGCGGGTCGCGGACGATCGCGCGGCCGATGGCGACACGCTGCCGCTGGCCGCCGGAAAGCGCCTTCGGCTTGCGGTCGAGGTATTCGGTGATACCGAGAATCTCCGCCGCCTCCAGAACCTTGCGCTTGATCTCGTCCTTCGGCGTCTTCTTGAGCTTGAGAGAGAAGGCCATATTCTCAAAGACGGTCATGTGCGGGTAGAGCGCATAGTTCTGGAAAACCATGGCGATATCGCGGTCCTTCGGCGCAACGTCGTTGACCAGACGGTCCCCGATGTACAGCTCGCCGTCGCTGATCTCCTCCAAGCCCGCGATCATGCGCAGTGTGGTGGATTTACCGCAGCCGGACGGGCCGACCAGAACGATAAATTCGCGGTCCTGAATGTCCAGAGAGAACTCCTGCACCGCAACGACGCCCTCGTCGGTGATCTGCAGATTGGTCTTTTTCTCCTCCGGTTCGCCCTTCTTGTGCTTCTTTTTCTTTGTTTCTGTGTTCGGGTAGATTTTTTTGATATTTCTGAGCGTTACACTTGCCATGTAACCGACTTTGACACGGAAGCCTCCGCTTGTCCGTGCCTCGCGTCCGCCCGCATTGGAGCGCGACGCATTACGGCAGGTCTCCACACTGCCGCACCGCAAGCCGTGCGGAACGGTGAACTCCTTTCTTGGCGGCTCTCATCTATGTTTTGTGGAGTAGATGCGCCCACCTTGATAGAGTAATCATACCATACGCACTTTTCCCTTGCAATACAGCGATTTTCACAGATTTCACCGTCGAAATTTGTCAAAAATCACGATTTTCTTTTGCACTTCCGCACGATCAGCACCACCACGAGCGCGATCACGCCCGGAAGCAGCAGCACCGCCAGATACGGAATGGCAATGATCGCATAGGAGAAGGCGGATTTGAGGAAATTCCAGACCGTCGCAGCGCTGTGGACAAAGCCATCGCCGATCTTTTGCCAGAAACCGACCTCCGCGACGGGCGTGAGCACCGTGACTTCGCTGATCTCCAGATAGAGCGTGGCGTAATCCACCTGATTGTCATAGGTGCGGAGCTGGGATTCAATGCTGTTCAGGCGATAGCGCACATCCGTCAGACGGCCCTCAATCTCCAGAACATCGCTCAGCGACTCCGCCTTTTCCAGCAGCGCAAGCAGCCGCTCCTGCTCGACCCGCAGCGCGTTGCGTTCGCTCTCGGTGTCGGCATAGCTCAGGGTGATATCGCGGACATCCTCGCTGCGCGACACCACATTGGACATGCCCGAAACGGCGGTCAAAAATCCGTCCAGCTCGTCTGCGGGGATCCGCAGGCATACCGAGGCATGGCGTGAATCGGCACCGTAGCGGGTGTTGGCGTCGATGGACTCCATGTAGCCGCCGACCGTCCCTGCCTTCGTCTCGATGTCGGAAAGCAGCGCTTCATAGTTTTCCGTTTCCACGGACAGCCGCACCGTGCGGATCAGCTTTTGTTGTGTGTTTGCCACGGCGGCCTGCCCTGCGGCGCCGACGGCGACCTCGCCGTCCGTCCCGACCGCTCCGACGACCTCCGCGCGGTCATAGGCCTCCTTGTAGTTACCCGTGTCGTTTGCCTTGCTGCATCCGCAGAATAAACCGAGCAGCAGAAGCAGCGTCAAAATAACAGCACTTGCCCGTTTCATTTTCATTCCTCCTTTTCGTAAGCGCCCGCGCCGCGTTCGCTTTGTTTTTCAGACGCTCTGAAACGGAAAAAGTTCCGTAAATTTCATAAAACGGGCAAAAGATCGCTTTTCCGCGCGCCACGGCCCTCCGAATGCGTCGAGCGTACTAAAGAAGATGGCCGACCGCTTGCGGGATTTGACAGGCCGCGCTATAATAAAAATCGGAATAAAAAAACGCGGCGCGGTCATACTGACAGTGCCGTCAGGAAGGAGCACACGATGGCAATTCGGAGAGATCGGAGAAAATGGTTCAGAAAAGTGCTGCATATTGCCGTGATTGCCGTCTGTGTGTCCGTGCTTCTGTCTCTGACCTCGGCCGGTGTATTTTTCCGCTGCTTCTTCGGGCGCAGTGAGCTGACCGCGCAGACGATCGAGCTGCGCTATGCGGATATCGACCGAACCGCCTATCCCCGGCAGGAGGTATCGTTCCTGTCCGGGAAAAACCGTCTGCGCGGCTATTTCTACGGTACGGGAGAGCAGGGCGTCGTTCTGATCGTGCACGGGATGAACGGCGGCGCGGATTCGCATCTGCCGGAAATTCTGTACTTCGCGGATCACGGCTGGCGCGTATTTGCCTTTGACGGCACGGGCGTCCGCGACAGCGAGGGCAGCGGCACCGTCAGTCTTTCCCAGCTCCATAACGATACGCTGGCCGCGCTGGAATACCTGTCGCAGTCGGAATACCGTGCGCTGCCCGTCGTTCTGTACGGGCACAGCGCGGGCGGCTATGCCGCCGCCACCGCGCTGGAAAGCGAATACCCCGTCCGTGCTGCCGTCTGCATCAGCGCCTTCAACTCCCCCGTCGACACGATGTGCTACAACGCCGGGCGCTATGTCGGAGACGTGCTGGCCTACAGTCAGTATCCGTTCCTCTGGCTGGAAAACCTGCACGTCAGCGGGAGCGACGGCAACGAAACGGCCGTTGACGCGATCAACGCGGCGTCTGTCCCCGCCCTGATCGTCAGCGGAACCGACGACGAGATCGTTCCCGACCGCATTTCCGTCGCGGGCTGCCGCGACCGCATCACGAACCCGAACGTCTCCTACCTCACGATCTCCGAGGGGAGCCGCAGCGAGCACTCGACCGCATGGCTCACCGAGGAGGCGGCGGAATATCGCGGGGAGGTCGTCTCCGAGCTGGAGGCGCTGGAGGCGCGCTACGGCGACGAAATTCCCGACGGCGTCCTGCAAACCTTCCGCAGCTCTGTCGACGAGGCGCTTCTTTATGAGATCGACGAGCGCTTCATGGACACGCTGAACGAGTTTTACCTTGACGCCGTGCTGGCCTCATAAGACGTTTTCCCGGTCGCCTCGGCGGCGCAGATTTCGCAAAAAATACACAGCGCCGCGCGGGACGATGCAAGCTTTCCGTCCTGCGCGGCGTCCTCTTTTGGGTGCGATCGGTTTACAATAATGATAACCTTTTTGCAAATCGTCAAAAGTTATAAACAGTCTGCACAGGTTTTTGCACAAGCCGAAACGCCCGTTGTGCAAAGATCTTCCAAAAATCGACCGTTTTTTCGCATCGGCGGCAAATGAACTTCTTTCCTTTGCGAAAGTGCCTTATCGGTTTACATAATCTATTCCGGCCGTCATTTCCACAGTTTTGTAATATGGCATAAAAATGCAGGGCGCGTCATCGCGTCCTGCATTTTTCCTTCGCCATTATCTCGGCCCGGACCGTCTGCATAATACACACCTCGGCGGCGCGGCACTCGGATAACCGCAAGCGCCTCACCGAGGATCAGGCCCCGTCCGAAACACGACTGGCTCTCGGCATTATACTAGAATCTGTTAAAAAGCTTGAAAAGCTTTTTATAGCGCCAAGGGCGCGTCAGATTCTGCATGAGACGGCGCAGCGTGCTTTCGCACGATGCGAGTGTGCGTAGCACACGGGATTCTTGATTAAATCTTTTAATCAAGAATCAGTATTAAAGCGTCTCGCCCTCCATGGATTTCGTAGCGTAAGCGTTGAGCGTCTGGTCGGCAAGGTTGCCCGCCAGATATTCATAATAGCCCTGTGCGCCGATCATCGCGCCGTTGTCGCCGCAGAGGCTCAGCGGCGGCATACACAGACGGACGCCGCGCCGCGCACATACGCGCTGAAGCTCCGCGCGGATGCGGCTGTTCGCCGCAACGCCGCCCGCAACGGCCAAGGTGTCACGGCCTGTCCGCTCCAGCGCCGCCTCGGTCTTAGGCAGCAGCATTCCGCAGACTGCGGCGGAAAAGCTCGCGCAGAGATCGGGGATATTGATCTCCTCGCCCTTCTGCCGCATGTTGTGGATCAAATTTACTGCCGCCGTTTTCAGGCCCGAAAACGACATATCCAGCGGATTTCCCGACATTTTCGGGTGTGGGAGCGGGTAGCGCGTTTCGTCGCCGCCCTGCGCGGCCCTGTCCAGCGCAGCGCCGCCGGGATAGGGCATGTCCAGCAGCCGCGCGACCTTATCAAAGCTCTCGCCCGCGGCGTCGTCGCGAGTCGAGCCGAGGATCTCCATTTCGGTGTAGTCTCGGACATCCACCAGCATCGTATGTCCGCCGGAGACGACAAGGCACAAAAACGGCGGCTTCAGGTCGGGATACGCCAGATAATTGGCCGCAATATGTCCGCGGATATGGTGCACGGGGATCAGCGGGACGTCCAGCGCAAGCGCCGCCGCCTTGGCAAAATTCACTCCGACGAGCAGTGCGCCGATCAGCCCCGGCGCATAGGTCACGGCGACGGCGTCGATGTCCGCGCGGGTGACCTTCGCACGCTCCAGCGCCTGATCCGCCAGTCCGTAGATCGCCTCGATGTGCTTCCTCGATGCGATCTCCGGCACGACGCCGCCGTAAATGCGGTGCAGCGGCACCTGCGAAGCAATGCAGTCCGTCAGCACCTCTCTGCCGTCGCGGACCAGCGCGACCGCCGTCTCGTCGCAGGAGGATTCAATCGATAGGATCAGCATGGCACAGCTCCTTTCTCAGTATCAAAGCGTCTTCCGTTGGGTTTACATAATACTCCTTCCGCAGCCCGACCTGTTCAAAGCCGAACGAAGCGTACAGCGACTGCGCGGGCACGTTGGAGGCGCGGACCTCCAGAAACAGGCGCTCCGTGCCGCGCCTGTGCAATTCGTCGATCAGCGACTGCAGAAGCGTCCTGCCGAGCTGCTGCCGCCGCGCGTCGGGCGCAACGGCAAGATTCATGATATCGCAGTCCGGGGGAGCAGACTGTGAGCCGATATAGCCCTGCACCACACCGTCGGCCTCCGCGACCAGCCAGAGGCTGATCGGATTCTCCAATTCCGAAGAGATCGAGGCTTCGCTCCACGGGTCGGAAAAGCACAGGCGTTCCAGCGCGGCGATCTGCGGGACATCCTCCCGCCGCATTTTACGGATCATTTCGCGTCATACCAGCTTTCCCCCATTTTCGCCTCCGCAACGAGCGGCACGGAGAGCGCCGCCGCGTGCTCCATTTCGCGCGTGACAATGTCCATCACGCTCTGCGCCTCAAAGGCGGGGCATTCAACGATCAGCTCGTCATGCACCTGAAGGATCAGGCGGGCCTGAAGCGCCTCGCGCTCCAGTGCATCGAACACCCGCACCATGGCAAGCTTGATAATATCCGCCGCCGTTCCCTGAATCGGCGTGTTCAGCGCGATCCGTTCCGCGCCGGAGCGGATGTTGAATTTTGTGCTCTTGATCTCGGGGATCATGCGGCGGCGGCCCATAAGCGTCTGCACATAGCCCTGCTCCCGGGCCGTTTCGACGATCTGCCGCATATACGCACGGACGCCGCGGTACTTGCTCAGATAGCTGTCTATATATGCCCGCGCCTCGGCGCGGCTGACGCCGATGTCCTGCGCCAGAGAAAACTCCGAAATTCCGTAGACGATGCCGAAGTTCACCGCCTTGGCATGGCGGCGCATCAGCGGCGTGACCTCGTCGACCGGAACGCCGAACACCTGAGACGCCGTGACGGTGTGGACATCCTCGCCGGAACGGAACGCCTCCTGCATGGCCTTGTCATCGGCAATATGCGCAAGCACGCGCAGCTCGATCTGGCTGTAGTCCGCATCGACCAGCACCCAGCCCTCGCGCGGAACGAACATTTTGCGGATCTCGCTGCCCAGCTCGGTGCGGACGGGGATGTTTTGCAGATTCGGCTCCGTCGAAGACAGGCGTCCCGTCGCGGTGACGGTATTTTGAAAGGTCGTGTGGATGCGGCCGTCGGCCGCGATCTCCTTTTGCAGGCCGTCGGCATAGGTGGAATTGAGCTTTGTCAGCATCCGATAATCCATCACCGCCTGTACGACGGGATGCTTGTCCCGAAGCGCCTCGAGCACCTCGACATTGGTCGAATAGCCGCTCTTGGTCTTCTTGACCGGCGGCAAATGCAGCGTGTCAAAGAGAAGCTCGCCGAGCTGCTTCGTGGAATTGATATTGAACGGGCCGCCCGCCGTCTCAAAGATCATTTTCTCGCAGGCCGCGATGCGTTCGGAAAGCATGGCGCCGAAGGTATGCAGCGCCTCGCGGTCGACCAGCACGCCGTCATGCTCCATGCAGGCCAGCACGCGGCACAGCGGCAGCTCGATCTGCGTGAAGAGCTGCTGCATTCCCTGCTCGCGCAGTTTTTCCGAGAGCACGCCGTACAGGGCCTCCGCACACGACGCACGGACGGCAAGCGCTCCCTCGGCGGGAGGCTCCCGCTCCGTCGCGGGAGAAAAATGCAGATAGTCCAGCGTCAGCTGCTCCAATTCGTACTTTCCGCGCGTTGCGTCGAGCAGATAGGCCGCGACCGCCGTGTCAAACACAAAGCCGTCGGCGTCGATCCCCATTTGCAGCAGGCGGCGCATCAGCGGCTTGCAGTCATGCGCAAGCTTCGGTATTTTTTTATCAAACAGCCGCCGAAGCAGCGGAGCATACGCCTCTCCCAGCCGCTCCCGACTGAGCAGATACATCGTCTCTCCCTCGTCGAGCAGAGTCGCCGCGACGGTCTGAAGATCGTCGGACGCGGCAAGGCTGACGGTCTTTCCGACAAAAAGCGGCTCCGCCTGCGCCGGGTCCTCTACCGCGATCGTCGTGCACTCGCCGCAGAATGTCGGCTCCTGCTCGGGCGCTTCGGCCTCCTCGAGGGCCGCGCCGCGCAGACCGTATTTATCGATCAGCTTCTGAAATTCCAGCCGCGTGAACAGATCGTACAGCTCTCTGCGCTTCGGCTCGCGGACCAGATTCCCCTCGGGCGTAAAATTCTCGATCGGCGCATTGCAGCGGATCGTCGCAAGATCGTAGGACAGATACGCCGTTTCGCGACCGTTTTGCAGCTTTTCAAAGAGCTTTCCCTTCATATTCTGCGGTGAAAGATTCTCATACACGCCGTCGAGCGTGCCGTATTTTTTCAGCAGCTCCGTGGCCGTCTTCGGCCCCACGCCCGCAACACCGGGAATATTGTCCGAGCTGTCGCCCATAAGCGCCTTGAGGTCGATCAGGCGGATCGGCTCCATGCCGTATTCCGCCGCAAAGCCCGCCGGGGTATAATTCGTCGCATGTGTCTGTCCGCCCTGCGTGCGCACAAGCTTGACCGTCACATGCTCGTCGACGAGCTGCAGGCTGTCGCGGTCGCCCGTCAGGATCACGCAGTCCCATTCGGCGGCGGAGCAGCGCTTTGCCACCGTGCCGATCACGTCGTCGGCCTCCCAGCCCTGACATTCATAGATCGGAATGTTCATCGCGCGCAGAACGTCCTTCATCACGGGCATCTGCATGGCAAGCTCCTCCGGCATTTTGTGCCGCGTCGCCTTGTAGCCCTCATATTTCAGATGCCGAAAGGTCGGGCCGTGCAGGTCAAAGGCGACGCACAGCGCGTCGGGGCGTTCCTCGTGCCGCACGCGCTCGAGAATATTGAGGAATCCGAAGATCGCGTTCGTATACATCCCGTCGCGGGTCGTCAGCGGCCGCACCCCGTAAAAGGCACGGTTTATCACGCTGTTCCCGTCCAGAATCATCAGCTTCATAGTCGCCCCTCCCGTCTGCTTTGTCAGATTCGCTTCCACTTTGCACCCTGCGGCGTGTCGATGACCTCGATCCCCCGCGCCTTCAGCTCGTCGCGGATGCGGTCGGCCTCGGCCCAGTTCTTTTCCTTCTTAGCCGCGGTGCGGGCCGCGACCATCGCGTCGATCTCCGGGTCCTTTTCCTCCTCGGGCTGCGCACGGCGGTATTTTTCCGCCGCCTCCAGCAGATTTAATCCCAAAACGGTATCAAAATCCGCCAGCGCCGCGCGCTTGGTGGCGTCGTTCGTCTTTGCCTTGAGCACGTCGTACACCGCCGTGACCGCAAGGGACGTGTTCAGGTCGCCGTTGAGCGCGGAGAGGAATTTTTCCTTCAGTGCGTCAAACGCCTGCTGCTCGACCTCGCCGTCTTCGGTGAGCGCGGCGATCTTGGCGATCAGCTTTTCGTATGTCAGCGCCGCGTTGTCCAGATTCTCCCAGGAGAACACCAGATTCCGGCGATAATGGCTCTGCAGGCAGAACAGACGGTAGACCAGCGGATCATAGCCCTTCTCCTCCAGCAGCGAAACGGTCAGAAATTCGCCCTTGGACTTGGACATTTTGCCGTTTTCGGTGTTGAGATGGTGCACATGGAACCAATAATTGCACCACTTGTGCCCCAGATACGCCTCGGACTGCGCGATCTCGTTGGTATGGTGCGGGAAGGCGTTGTCGATGCCGCCGCAGTGGATGTCCATGTCCTCGCCGAGATGCTTGATGCTGATGCAGGAGCACTCAATGTGCCAGCCCGGATAGCCCACGCCCCACGGGGAGTCCCATTTGAGCGCCTGATCCTCGAATTTCGACTTTGTAAACCAGAGAACGAAATCGTTTTTATTGCGTTTGTTTTCGTCCTCCTCCACGCCCTCGCGGACGCCGACGGCAAGGTCCTCCTCCTTGTGATCGTTAAAAACGTAATACTTCTCGAGCTTGGAGGTGTCGAAGTAGATGTTCCCGCCGGCAGGATAGGCGTAGCCCTTTTCCAGCAGCGTCTCGATCATGCGGATATACTCCGGGATGCAGTTGGTCGCCGGCTCCACCACGTCGGGCGTCTTGATATTCAGCTTTTTGCAGTCGGCAAAAAACGCGTCGGTGTAGTATTTTGCGATCTCCATAACGGACTTGTGCTCGCGCTTGGCGCCCTTGAGCATTTTATCCTCGCCGGTGTCCGCATCGGAGGCCAGATGGCCGACATCCGTAATGTTCATCACGCGCTTGACGTTGTAGCCCTCGTAGCGCAGGGCCTTTTCCAGCACATCCTCCATAATATAGCTGCGCAGATTGCCGATATGCGCATAGTGATAGACCGTCGGGCCGCAGGTATACATCTTCACGATGTCGGGATGATTGGGTACGAACAGCTCTTTTTTGTGGCTCAGCGAATTATAAAGATACATTTTATTTCTCCTCCGTTTGTTCTTCCAGCTTTGACAGACGTTCCTGTAAATAATCCAGCTCCGCGCGGATCGGGTCGGGGGTGTGGATATGGTCGAGCTTTGCGCCGTTCAGCCGGACCACGCGTCCGGGCACGCCGACGACGGTGGAATTAGCGGGCACCTCGTTGAGCACCACCGAATTGGCGGCAATGCGGGCATTGTCCCCGACCTTGAACGGTCCCAAGACCTTTGCTCCGCAGCCGACCATAACGTTATTGCCCAGCGTCGGGTGGCGCTTTTCGTGCGCCGCGCCGGTCCCGCCCAGCGTCACACCCTGATACAGCAGGCAGTCGTCGCCGATCTCGGCCGTCGCGCCGATCACGATGCCCATGCCGTGGTCAATGACCAGACGCCGCCCGATCACCGCCGCCGGATGGATCTCCACACCGGTGCGCCGTCTGGCGATCTGCGACACCCAGCGGCCGAAAAATTTCAGCCCGTGCGTAAACAGCCAATGCGCCACGCGATAGTAGATCATGGCATGCAGGCCGTTATACAGCCAGAAAACTTCAAATTTACTGCGCGCAGCGGGGTCGTTGCGCTGATAAGCCTCTATGGTTTCTTTTAACCGCATTTGCTCGCCTCCAAACAGAAAAACCGCCTCCGGAAGTGATTTCCAGAGGCGGCAATACCGCGGTTCCACTCTGATTTTCCCGAAGCTCCGCTCCGCAGGCGCGCCGCCGCGCGGCACGGACGATGGGATCGGAAGCTTCTTCACTCTGGCCTTAACGCGGCCGACGGGGTCTCCCCTTCGCTCGCGGGCGCACTTGGCGGATTGGGCGCAGCCCCCGCTTTCAGCCGATGGCGGCGGCTCTCTGGTGCGCGGCGGTCCGTTACTCTTCCCGGTCAACGCGATATTCACATTGCCATTATATTAGCAGATTTTTCAAAAGGTGTCAAGGTCAGGGCACAAGCACCTTTTTGTTTTTCACGAAATACTCCACGCCGGAATAGAGCGTCGTGGCGGCGATCAGGCCGACGACGACCCATTTGACCGTGTCGACGGCGCATTGGCCCAGCAGCTTGGTAAAGAACGCGCCGCGCAGGAGCAGCATCGTGCACAGTCCCGCCATCGTTACGGCGGTCTTGACCTTTCCCGACCGGCCGGCAGCGATCACGTTCCCCTTCCCTGCCGCGATCATTCGCAGACCGCTGACGGCAAACTCACGCGCCAGAACGATCATAAGCGCCCACGCCGGGAACTCTCCCCACTCGCAGAACATCGCCATTGCCGCGATGACCAGCACCTTATCGGCCAGAGGGTCCAAAAATTTTCCGAGATCGGTGACCTGGTGGCAGCGGCGCGCGATCTGACCGTCAAGCAGATCGGTCAGGCTTGCGGCGGCAAACACCGCCAGCGCCAGATATTTCATCCATTCCATGCTCTCGCTCAGATACATGCAGGCCATGAAAAGCGGGATCAGAAAAACCCGTACAAAGGTGATCTTTGTTGCAGTCGTCACGGTTCATCCCTCCTCAACTGTGCCTGTCAGGTCGCCGTCGACAGCGCCCGTCACGCGGACGGGGACAAAGTCGCCGATATGCACCGTTCGGTCGCTTTCAAACACCACGCGGCCGTCGATATCCGGCGAATCAGCGTAGGTCCGGCCGAAATAGCGTCCGCTCTCCGGATCAAAGCCCTCGCAGAGCACCTCCGTCACCGTACCGATGCGTTTTTCGTTGCATTCGTCCATGATGCGCGATTGCAGCTCCGCAACGATCTCGGCGCGGCGGACCGCCGTCTCCTCGTCAGGGTACTCCATCCGCGCCGCCGCCGTCCCCTCCTCGGGAGAGAAGGCGAACGCGCCGACCCGTTCAAGCTTATTGGCGCGAAGCCAGTCGCACAGCTCTTCAAATTCCGCCTCGCCCTCGTAGGGAAGGCCGGTAATGATGCTCGTACGGATCACGACGTCCGGAATGCGGGCGCGGATCTTGGCAAACAGCGCGTCCAGCTCCGCCCGTGTCCCGCGGCGGTTCATTTTTTTCAAAATTTTGTCGTTGACGTGCTGGATGGGGATATCCATGTACTTGACGATCTTCGGCTCGGAGGCAATGACCTCCAGCAGCTCGTCGTCCAGCTCGTCGGGATAGAGATAATGTACGCGGACCCAGTGCAGCTTCTCGATCTTGCACAGCTCCCGCAGCAGCTCCGCCAGCTTGTGCTCTCCGTAGAGGTCGATACCGTAGCGGCTGGTGTCCTGCGCGACGACGATCAGCTCCTTCACGCCGTCGTCGGCCAGCATCCGCGCTTCGTAGAGGCAGTCCTCCATGCGGCGGCTGCGGTATCTGCCGCGCAGGGACGGGATCACGCAGTAGGAGCAGCGGTTGTCGCAGCCCTCCGCGATTTTCAGATACGCGTAGTAAGACGGCGTAGTCAGCACGCGCCCTACCTCGTCGACCGGCGCGTCGATATCGCCGAACTCCGAAACGCTCCGCTCCGCCAGAAGCCCGTCGACCGCCGAGACGATCTGTCCGTAGCTTCCCGTTCCGAGAACGCCGTCCACCTCGGGAAGCTCCCGAAGAATCTCGTCGCGGTATCGCTGCGACAGACAGCCCGTGACGAGGATCTTCCCGATCACGCCCGCCGCCTTCAGCTCCGCCATGGCAAGAATATTGTCAATGGCCTCGCTCTTTGCCGAGTCGATGAAGCCGCAGGTGTTGATAATGACGACGTCTGCTCCCTCGACCGTCGGCAGGATCTCATATCCCGCCTCCCGGAGCATGAAAAGCATCTGCTCCGCGTTTACCTGATTCTTAGCGCAGCCGAGGGAGATCATCCCAATGCGTTTTCCCATAGGTTCGTAACCATCCTTTTTTATTCTTCCGAAAAATCTTCCTCCGGCGCATAGCGCTCCAGCGCACGCCGGATATCCTCCCAGCGGTGTCCCCGGCGGAGCAGCGCATCCGTCGCGCGTTTACACTCCGCACGATCGGGCGCTTTGCCGCGAAAACGCCGCCGCAGAAAGTCGTCGATCGCGCCGTCCTGAGACGGCAGCTCCGCCAGCGCCTCGTCCCAAAGCTCTCGCGGGACGCGCTTTTCATAGAGCATCTGCCGAATGCGCGCCGCGCCGTAGCCCTTGGCCAAGCCGTTGCGCACGACCTGCGCGGCAAGCTGACGGTCGTCGAGCAGCCTCAGATCGGTGAGCCACTGTACCGCCGCGCGGGAATGCTCGGCGTCCTCGCCCTTTCGGACAAGCCGCTCCTCCAGCTCCCTTGCAGACACCGAGGCGGAGGAAATGATGCGCACCGCCCGTTCCTTTGCCGACGCGGCGCCGCAGGCGTCCAGCAGCGACGCCATAGCCGCCTCCGGAAGCTCCTGCCCCGGGTACAACCCCATTTCCGCGATCACGGACGGGTAGACCTTCAGCGTCGTGCCGTTATCAAGGCGCAGACGGAAGCGCTCCGACCCCGCCCCGATCGGCTCGATGGCCTCAACCCTCATCAAAGTCCTCGGCGGACACGTCTACCGCCTTGCCCGCAGGCTTTGCGGCGGATCTGCGCATGTTCTGGATCTCGGCCAGATGCGCGCGGACCTTGTTTTCCAGATCCTGTGCGATCTCCGGGTGCGAAGCAATGTACTGCTTGGCATTGTCGCGGCCCTGACCGATGCGCTCGTCGCCGATGGAGAACCAGCTTCCGCTCTTGTTGACCAGCTCCATGTCGACCGCGATATCCAGCAGCTCGCCGAAGCGGGAAATGCCCTCGCCGTACATGATGTCGAAAACGGCCTCGCGGAAGGGGGGCGCGACCTTGTTCTTGATGACGCGGACGCGGGTGCGGTTGCCGATAATCTCGCTTCCGTTCTTGATCGTCTCGACCTTGCGCACGTCCAGCCGCACGGAGGCGTAGAACTTCAGCGCGTTGCCGCCGGTGGTCGTCTCGGGGTTGCCGTACATAACGCCGATCTTCATACGAAGCTGATTGATGAAGATGATGATGCAGTTGGTCTTGGCGACGGCGCCCGCAAGCTTCCGAAGCGCCTGCGACATCATACGCGCCTGAAGGCCCACAAAGGCGTCGCCCATCTCGCCCTCGATCTCCGCGCGGGGCGTCAGGGCCGCGACGGAGTCGACCACGATCACGTCGATCGCACCGGAACGAACGAGCGCCTCGGTAATATCGAGCGCCTGCTCGCCGGTATCCGGCTGAGAAACGAGCATGGAATCAATATCCACGCCGATCGCGGCGGCATAGACGGGGTCAAGCGCATGCTCCGCGTCGACAAAGGCGACCTCGCCGCCGCGCTTCTGCGCCTCCGCCACGACGTGCAGGGCAAGCGTCGTCTTGCCGGAGGATTCCGGCCCGTAGATCTCAATAATTCTGCCTCTGGGCAGGCCGCCGATGCCGAGCGCCGCGTCCAGCGCCAGCGAACCGGTCGGAATAGCGTCCACGTTCATCTCCGGGCGGTCGCCCATGCGCATCACAGCGCCCTTGCCGTAGTTCTTCTCGATCTGCTGGAGCGCGGTGGAAAGCGCCTTCTTCTTATCCTCGGCGGGGCTGGGCGCCTCGTAAGCCGTTTTCTTCTGTGCCATAATCAGTTCTCCTCTCGTTTACGGGCAAGGACCGCCCGCGTGATCTCGGCCGTATCTTTTCTCAGTTCAATGATCTCATAGCCTCCCCGCTTGAGCAGGCGGCAGACGGCGTCCTCCTGCCCCATGCCGAACTCAAAGCAAAGGTAGCCTCCCGGCATCAAAACCGGCGTATAATTCTTAATGATCGCGCGATAGAAATCCAGTCCGTCCTCGCCGCCGTCAAGCGCCAGACGCGGCTCAAAGTCGCGGACGGACGGGTCAAGCGTCTCGCACTCGGCGGTGGTCACATAGGGCGGGTTGGAGACGATCAGGTCAAATGTGCCCAGATAATCCGGCGCGGGCTTGCGCACGTCGACGTTCACGCAGGTAACATGCGCCGACAGGCGCTGCGACTGGATATTCCTGCGCGCCACGCGAAGCGCCGCCTGCGAAACATCGGCCAGCGTGACCCGCGCATCCTTGACGCGCTTGGCGATTGCCAGTCCGATGCAGCCCGAGCCTGTGCACAGGTCCAAAATACGCGGATTCTGCTCCAAAAAGAGCGCCTTTTTGATGGCCAGCTCCGTAACGACCATCGTATCGTCGCGTGGGATCAGCACGCTCGGATTGACCGTCAGCGTCATGTCGTAAAAGTCCCACTCGCCCAGAATGTAGGGCATCGGTTCGCCCTTCAGATACCGCTGCACGAAGCTGTCCGTCAGCTCGCTGATCTCCTCCGACGCGTACAGCTCGCGGTCGGCAATAAGCTGCTCGGCCGATTTCCCCGACGCGGCACACACCAACTCGCGGGCGATATTGGACGCGTTCTGTCCCTCGGCGGCAAGCAGCGCGCGGCGGGCATCGAGATACAGCTCGGAATATTTTTTCACCATTTGTCCGCGCCCTCCTGCTCCGGCAGCACCAGCGTCAGCGCCTCGATACCGACCTCGATCATGGAGTCGTCCGGCTCGTTGGTGGTCAGGTATTGCAGCCACATACCGGGGGCGGAAAGCGCTCTGGTCAGCCAATTGTCATAGCGCCCGACCAGACGGTTAAATTCATAGCTGATCCCCACGACGATCGGCAGCAGCAGGAGCTTGAGCACGACGCGCACCAGCGCCTCGACGATCTTGGAATCAAACTCCGGTGTGATCGGCCGCAGCAGAATGGTCGCCACGGAGAACACAAGGATGGAGATCATAATCACGACAAACAGGAAGCTCGTGCCGCAGCGCGGATGCAGACGGGTCTGTCTGCGCACGTTTTCCACGGTCAGCGGCAGGCGTGCCTCGTACGCGCGGATGGTCTTATGCTCCGCGCCGTGATAGGAAAACACGCGCTTCATATCCTTCATGCGGGAGACAAGGAACATATAGCCTAAGAAAATGGCGATTCGCACCAGTCCCTCCAGCAGATTGCGCACCAGCTCGCTGCTCGTGACCCACTGGTTGATGACCGAGCCGATCAGCGACGGCAGAACGATAAACAGCGCCACCGAAAACGCGATGCCCAGCAGCAGGGAGATCGTTATCATCACATTCTTGGCACTCTCGGAGGAAAGACGCTTTTCCAGCCATGCGTCAAATTTCGACTGCTTTTCGGGAACGGCCTCGTCGTCGTCCTCGGCAAACGCGTCGGCCGAATACATCAGCGCGGAAACGCCCGTTTTCATGGAGGCGCAGAAATTGAAGACGCCCCGGATAAACGGGATCTTCTTGACGGAGAAGCGCTTTCCCGACACCTTGCGCGGCTCGACCTTGGTCTTTAGCCCCTTTTTTGTGCGCACCACAGTGGCGACCTTTTCCGGTCCCATCATCATGATGCCCTCGATCAGCGCCTGTCCGCCGATCATTGTTTTGAATTTTTCTTTATCTGCCATACTGTTCCTTTCCGTCGTCAGCTCTCCGCGATCGGCAGGCGGATCGTCACGACCGTGCCGCCGCCCTCCGCGTTTGCCAGCTCCAGCGTACCGTTGTGCATGGTCACGATCTCCTCGCAGACCGCAAGGCCGATTCCGCTGCCGCGTGCTTTTGAAGTGCCCTTATAGAATTTTTTCTTTACGAGCGGAAGCTCCTCCTCGGGAATACCGGGGCCGAAATCGCGGATGCGGACCACCACAAAATCCCCCTCGCGGCAGATCTCCGCCGTGATTTTTCCGCCCTCGCCGCCATGCTTCGCGGCGTTGTCCAATATATTCAGGAAAACCTGACGCATCCGCGCGGTATCGCACGGGATCTCGGGGATATCGTCCTCGTTTTCCAGATATTGCAGCTCAATATTTTCCTGCGCCAGACGGGAGCCGTACATGAACACGGTGTCCTCAAACTCCGCGCGGATATCCCCCTGTGCAACGTTCAGCGTAAATCTGCCGTCCTGCATCCGCGTAAACTCCAGCAGCTCCTCGACCATCCCGGTCAGGCGCTTGGACTCGCGCAGAATAATGCCCAGACCGCGCCGCGCATCGGTCGAATCCACGCTGCCGCCCGCCTCCAGAAGCGTTTCGCTCCATCCGCTGATCGCCGTCAGCGGCGTCCGCAGCTCGTGCGACACGGACGACATAAATTCCGACTGCATTTTTTCCGACTGACTGATCTTGTTCGACATGTCGTTGATGGTATCGGCAAGCTCACCGATCTCGTCGTCAAACTGCCGCTGGATCTGGACGCCGTAGCTGCCGGAGGCGATGCGCTTGGCCGTCGCGGTGATCTCGGAAACCGGCTCCAAGATCGAACGCAGATAGTACCGCCCGCTGACATAGACGATCAGCAGCACCACCGCTCCGACCAACAGGATCGCAAAGCTGAAGCGCACGATCTGCGCGTCCACGCGGCGCAGGCTCGTAACATAGCGCAGAACGCCGATGACCTCGCCGTTGGAATAGATCAGCGGGCTGGACACCGCCATAATGCGCTCGCCGGTAGCCGGATTCTTCCCCGTAAAGGCCGTGATCTCCTCCGAGGCGATCGCGTCGGCAATATCGGGCGTATCGGCCGCCTTTGCGGAGAGCTGCCCGAAGGACGAGGCTACGATGCGTCCGCCCGTATTGATGAATTGCAGCTCCATGACGTCCTTCGACTCAAAGGTCTGCGTAAACCGCGCACAGGATTGATAAAACTCGTTGTAGCTCTGATTGATATACGTCTCAAAAAAGCGGGTGCTTGCACGGGCCTTGGCCTCCATGCCGGCCTGCATATTGGAGTAGTAATAGACCGCGACGGTAAACGACAGCGCGATCACGCACGACAAGACCAGCGCCAGAACAATGCTGAGCGTATTGCGCAGCCAGCGTCCCTGCAAGCCCTTGCTTCGTTTCATGCGTTCTCACTCCTCCGTGCCGTCGG
Source organism: uncultured Oscillospiraceae bacterium (assembly GCA_934630495.1). Classification (GTDB taxonomy): domain Bacteria; phylum Bacillota; class Clostridia; order Oscillospirales; family Oscillospiraceae; genus JAZOXB01. The sequence continues at coordinate 13,603 of CAKTVW010000026.1, read as the reverse complement.
TCACAGGCCCCACTTGTAGCCGAAGCCCCACACCGTTGTGATATAGGTGGGGTTGGCCGTATTATCCTCGATCTTGATGCGCAGGCGGCGGATATTGACGTCTACGATCTTCAGCTCGCCGTCGTAATCCCTGCCCCAGACCGCCGCCAGAATGTCCTCGCGGGACAGGGCGCGTCCCGGATTCTGCATAAAGAGCTGGATGATCGCGTATTCCACCTGCGTCAGGCGGATGCGGCGGCCGTCCTTTTCCAGCGTACGGTTGCGGATATTCAGAGTAAACGGCTCGTGTACGACGATCTCCGGATCGGCCTCCGTGCTCCCGCCCACTCTGCGGTAGAGCGCGTCGATCCGCGCCGTCAGCTCGGCGGGAGAGAAGGGCTTGGTCACATAGTCGTCCGCGCCGGTCATCAGGCCGGTCACCTTGTCCATTTCCTGCGTCCGCGCCGTGAGCATGATGATGCCGATGGTCTTATTGGTCGCGCGAATATTGCGGCATACCTCGAAGCCGTCGATATCCGGCAGCATGATGTCCAGAAGTGCCACGCCGACATCCGGATTCTCCTTCAGCTTTTCCAGCGCCTCCATGCCGGTTCCGGCCTCGATCGCCTCGTATCCGGCGCGCTTCAGGTTGATGACCACAAAGCTGCGGATGCTGACCTCGTCCTCAAGGATCAAAACTTTTTTCATATCTGCTAAACATTCCTTTCCGCATCGTTCGGGCGCGGCGTGCCGCCGGCCCTTCCCTTGCGGGGGACCCGATACGTTATATTATTCTCAATCGGTCTCGCCGGTGTTCCAGTCCACGCGGATAAAATGGAACATCTCCTGCAGCTCCTCGCGGGAAACGTTCACGCCGTCCTCGATACGGCAGAAATAGGTGACGTCGCCCTTGCGGCGCAGCTCCTGCCAGCCGTTGTCCAGCAGCCGCTTGCTAGCGTAGTCGCCCGTGACCGAGGTGATCGTGAACACAGGCTCCGCCTCTCCGTTTTCGACGCGGACAAAGCGCCGCGCAAGGGTGTTGCTCTCGCTGGTGCTCTGCTGCAGGGAGAGCGTCGGCTGCCATTTCCACGGGATCACGAGATACCAGCCGCCGGCATAGTTGTGATACGTCAGGAGCTTATCCTCCCGCTTGCCGTCGGGCAGCAGATTGTACCAGCAGATCAGCGACTGCTCCTGCGGCTCGCTTTCTCCCGGGATCGTCGGCATGGCGATCAGGCGCGGGATCTCGATCAGGCCGTCGCTGTCGATATCGCAGCTGTAGACGTAATAGTCGCGCACCGTCTGCACGTCGGTATCCGTGTCCTCGCGCATGGTCAGGTTCGTAAAGTCTCCGTTCAGGAAGCAGAACACGTCGGTGATGATCCCGCCGGTCTCGCCGTAGGCCGATGCCACAAATACCGCAAGCGCGTCCGTCTGCCTGCTCATTTTTCCGGTAATGATGCGCTTTACCGAGCCGACCGGCGCGGAAAGCTCCGCTTCACGCTGCCGCACAAACGCGCCGTTCTGCCACAGGTAATATTCCGCCGTGCCGTTTGTACGCTCGGTGTCCTGCCGCAGAAGGAACAGATCGTTCCCGCCGTCCGCGTTCAGGTCGGTCACGACCATTTCGGAGTAATTGGCGCTCAGCAGCTCCTCCAGCTTGTCGCCGCGCAGCGCGAAAATGTTCAGCGTTTGCAGGACGTTATCGCCGACCTTGCGCCCGACGATGATCTCGTTGCAGCCGTCTCTGTCGACGTCGGCATAGATCACGCGGTCAAAGGCGTTGCCGATCCCGTCGGCGCGGGCGATCTCGCGGTATTGGCCGTCCCGTTTGGCAAAAACCGACATCAGCAGCGGCAGCTCTCCGTCGGAGCGCCAGAAAACAATGGCCTCCTCCTCGCCGTTGCCGCTCAGGTCCTTGAGCTGCACGGCCTGTTGATTCTCGCCGGCAGTCGGCGGGCTGTAGGTCGTCCCCTCGCCCATGACCTTTTCTATCGCGCTTTGCAGATTATAAAAGCTCTCGGGCTGTCTCGGCACGGCGTAAAGATTCTCCGCCGGCTCGAGAAAGCAGCCGCCGAGGCCGCACAGCAAGCCCAGTATCAGCATACCGACCAGCACACGCTTTTGCACCGCCGCACAGCCTCCCTTCGGTAGATGAGAAAATCCTCTGCTACAGATGTCAAAAAATCAAGGGAATCTCTGAATAAATCGCCTGCAGCCGTCGTCGGATCTTTTTCGTCGGCTTTTCGGTTTGAAAAACTTGAAATACACAAAGTATTCCTGCGCTTTTCAAATCTCAACCCGCCAAAAAATCTCTCGACGTCCGCTCTTGTCGATTTAATCATAGCTTCCCAAGTTTGTCATTGCGAGGCTTGCGCTGCAAGCCGTGGCAATCTCGCAGAATCGTCCTGAATTTTCGGAAGACTTCGGCGAATCCGAAGCATTTCACATGAGATTCCCACGTCGCTTCGCTTCTCGGAATGACATAACCGGGTAGATTCTTTGACGCGCTCTATTACAGAGTATCATTATAGCACGGATTGTTACGAAAGTGTAGTAGCTTTGTAACAAAAAAATCAGATTATTTCAAAACAACGCTGCTCTCGCCCAGGACTGTGCGAAGCTCTCCGAGCATATCGTCGCGGAGCGCGCAGCTTGTCCCGCGGCGGACGCCGCTGTCGGCGAAATACAGCACGGCCTGCACCGTACCGGGGAACATGTTCAAAATCGCGCGGGTCTTTCTGTCCTGTATACAGCCCTCTGTCGGCAGCTTCAGATAGAGCTTCTGCGGCACGGGCTTGGCCACCTCGGAGATGGGACGCACCTCGTTGACGACCATCTGCGGCGCCTTCTCGTCGCGGACGGACAGCCGTCCCTCGACCGCGACCACGGAGTTTTCCTGTAAGATCGTGCCGCTTTTGGCGATCACGTTGGAAAACACCAGCAGCTCGATCGCGGCGGTATCGTCCTCCAGCGTAACATAGGCCATTACGGAGTTGTTGCGGGTCGTCTTCATCTTGACGTGCTCCACGATGCCCGCGATGCGGACGATCTGCTCGTCGCGGAAAACGCCGTCGCTCTGCTCGATCGACTGCATGATGCGGCCGATCGGGACCACACCGCTGCCCTTGAGCTGTCTGCGGTATTCGTCCATGGGGTGTCCGGAGAGATACAGGCCGATCGTCTCCTTCTCCATCTGCATCAGCTCGTTTTTCGGAAGCTCGGGCAGCTTGGGGATCGCGGTCTGCGCGGGCTGCGGCTCGTCGAGCATGTCGAACAGGGCCATCTGCCCGGCGATATTCCGCTTTTTGGTATCGGCGGCGGCGTCCATGATCGCCTCGTAGCCGTAGAGCATCTGCGCGCGATTCAGCCCGAGGCCGTCCAGTGCGCCGCATTTTATCAGATTCTCTACGGCCCGCTTGTTCAGGTCCGATTCCTGCATCCGCTCGACAAAGTTTTCAAGCGAAGTAAAGCGTCCGCTGCTCCGCCGCTCGGCGACCATCTGCCGCAGCAGTCCGCGTCCGATGTTCTTCACCGCGCCGAGGCCGAAGCGGATCCCCTCCGGCTCCACGGTGAACACGTCCTCGGACATATTCACATCCGGGTGCAGCAGCGCGATGCCCATCTCGCGGCACTCGGTAATGTAAGCGACGGCCTTGACCGTATTGTCCAGCACGCTCGTCAGCAGCGCCGCCATGTATTCCTTCGGGTAATGGCACTTGAGATAGGCCGTGTCATAGGTGACCTTTGCGTAGCACACCGCATGTGCCTTGTTGAACGCATAGTTGGCAAAATCCAGAATTTCCTTATAGATCGCCTGTGCGGCCGACTCGGGGACGCCGTTTGCGATCGCACCGGGAATGCTCCGCTCGGGATCGCCGTAGACAAAGGCCTGCCGCTCCGCGACAATGACCTTCTCCTTTTTCTTGGAAATGGCACGGCGCATATTGTCCGCCTGTCCCAGACTGTAGCCGCCCAGCTTCCGAAAGATCTCAATGACCTGCTCCTGATAGACGATGCACCCGTAGGTGACCTTCAGGATCGGCTCGAGCTGCGGGCACAGATAGGTGATCTTTTCGGGGTGCAGCTTATTTTCGATAAATCGCGGGATCGAATCCATCGGGCCGGGGCGGTACAGCGCCACGATCGCCGTCAGGTCCTCGATGGACTGCGGCTTCATGTTCACACAGACCCCTGTGATCCCCGCGGACTCGAGCTGGAACACGCCCGCCGTCCGTCCCTCGGAGAGCATACGGAAGCTCTCCGGATCGTCGTCGCGGACCTTTTGCAGGTCGAAATCCGGGTCCCTGCGGCGGATCTGCCGCTCCGCGTCGGCAATGATCGTCAGGTTCCGCAGTCCCAAGAAATCCATCTTGAGCAGTCCCAGCTCCTCGATGGTCGTCATGGTAAACTGCGTAACGATCGTATCGTCGTTCCGCGCCAGCGGGACGTAATCCACAACGGGATTTTTGGTAATCACGACGCCCGCCGCATGGGTGGACGTATTGCGCGGCATTCCTTCCAGCGCGCGCGCCGTATCGACCAGCTTTTTCACGCGCTGATCGGCATCGTAGACCTCCTTCAGACGCGGCGAAACGCGAAGTGCCTCGTCAAGCGTCATGTGTAGTGTCGTCGGGATCAGCTTCGCGACCGCATCCGTCTCGGCATAGGAAAAATTCAGCACACGGCCGACGTCGCGGATCGCCGCGCGCGCCGCCATCGTTCCGAATGTGACGATCTGCGCCACGCGGTCCTTGCCGTATTTGCGCATGACATATTCGATGACCTCGCCGCGCCGCTCCTGACAGAAATCCGTATCAAAATCGGGCATACTCACGCGCTCCGGGTTCAGAAAGCGTTCAAAGATGAGCGCGTACTTCATCGGGTCCATTTCGGTGATGTGCATACAGTATGCCGCAATGGAGGCCGCGCCGGAGCCTCTTCCCGGGCCGACGGGGATCCCCTCGTTCTTCGCCCAGCGGATAAAATCGGCCACGATCAGGTAGTAATCGACATAGCCCATCCGCTCGATCACGCTCATTTCGTAATCAAGGCGGCTGCGGTATGCCTCGGGCGCATCCGGGTAGCGCTCGGCAAAGCCCTCAAAGCAGAGCCTGCGGAAATAGGTCAGCGAATCCGAGCCGTCCGGCGGCAGGTATTCCGGCAGATGATAGGTGCCGAAGGTGAACTCCACGTTGCAGCGTTCGGCAATTTTCTGCGTGTTCTCAAATGCCTCGGGGATGTCGGGGAACAGACTGCGCATCTCGTCTTCCGACTTGATATAAAACTCCTGCGTCTCGAAGCGCATCCGATTGGGGTCCTCGACGGTCTTTCCCATCTGAATACACATCAGGACATCCTGAATATAGCTGTCCTCGCGCGTAAGATAATGCGCGTCGTTGGTCGCCACAAGCGGCAGGCCCGTCTCCTTCGCCAGCTTCAGAAGCCCGCGATTGACCTCCTGCTGCTCCGGAAGGCCGTGGTCCTGCAGCTCCAGATAGAAATTGTTTTCCCCGAAAATCTCCGAAAGCTCCAGCGCGTAGGCCTTTGCACCTTCATAGTCGCCGCTGCGCAGGCGTCTGGGGATTGCGCCGGCAAGGCACGCCGACAGCGCAATCAGGCCCTCGGAATGCTGTCTGAGCAGCGCAAGGTCGATGCGCGGCCGCACATAGAAGCCCTCGAGGAACCCCTTGGAGACCAGATAGCTCAGGTTGCGGTAGCCCGTCTCGTTTTCGCACAGCAGAACAAGGTGCTGTGCCTCGTTGTCCACGCCGTGCACCCGATCGGTCATGCTGCGCGGCGCGACGTAGACCTCGCAGCCGATGATCGGCTTAACGCCCGCCGCCTTTGCCGCGCGGTAAAAATCGATCACGCCGTACATGACGCCGTGGTCGGTTATGGCGACCGCCGTCTGCCCCAGCTCCGCTACGCGCCGCACCAGCTTTCCGATGCGGCAGGCTCCGTCAAGCAGGCTGTATTCCGTATGCACATGAAGGTGGACAAACGACATGGCGGTACCCTCCAGAATGGCTTCGTTTGTAAATGATGTAATGATCGGTCGAAAGCATCGGGCGTATTCCGGTGCGGCACCTGCTTTTATCAGGGGCCCGATGCGGATCGCGTATCAAGTCTTCTGCGTTTCCTCTGCGGCGATCGCCGCGAGCCTTCGCAGGCGGTGGTTGACCGCCGACTTGCTCAGCGGCGGCATGTGAAGCTCGGCAAGCTCCGTAAGCGTCGCCTCCGGATGCTCCCGGCGCAGACGCGCCGTCTCCGCAAGCTTTTCCGGCAGCGTATCCATCAGCCCGCGTTCGGCAAGGACCCGCAGCACGGCAAGCTGCTCCTGCGCGGCCTGCACGGCCTTTTCCACGTTTGCCGCGTCGCAGTTCGTCTTTCGGTTGGCATCGTTGCGCCAATCCTTGTCGATCTTTGCCAGCATGACCGCCATCGCGCTTACCGGTGCGCCGATCACCGCCAAAAATTCCTCGATGGATTCGCTCTGCTTATAGTAGAGCACGCTGCTGCCCTTGCGCTCGGTCTCCTTCGGCGGCATTTCCATTTCCCGCAGCAGCGTCTCCGTCTCTCGGCTGACCTTCAGATGCGTGGTGGAAAGCTCCAAATGGTAGCGCTTTTCCGGATCGGTGACCGAGCCGCCGGCGAGAAACGCGCCGCGCAGGAACGCCTTGCGGCAGCACTCCTTTTCCACCAGCGCAAAATTCAAATGCAGCGCCACGCTGCTTTCGGCCGAGAAGCCGCAGTGCGCGAAAACGCTTCCGATCTTCTTCGGGTCGGTAATGCTCAGCGTCTGCTTGCCGAGCAGGCACGGCTCCGGCAGCGTGTCGAAGGCCACCGAAAACGCCTTCCCGAACAGGCGCGGCAGCCGCCGCGCAAATTCCGCGCTCTCCGTAACGATGCGGATACAGTCGGAGGAAAACGTGTTGGCATATAGCAGGACTCCCAGCGCCTCCGCTAAGGCACAGCAGCCCCGCTGCACCTCAGGCCTGCAAAGCTCCGCTTTTACATCTCCGGCAAATGACATAGCTTATCCTTTCTCAATATCGCGGTGCGTTACCGTAACGGCAGCGCCGTCCGCCGCAAGCTCTTCGGCAAGATATTCCGCGACCGCCACGCTGCGGTGGCGTCCTCCCGTACAGCCCACCGCGACGAAAAGCTCGCGGCGGCCGTGCTTCTCCGACAGCTCCGCCTGCAATTTCAGCAGCTCCAGCAACAGCGCGGCAAAGCGTCGGCTCTCCTCCGTCCGAAAAACGTAGTCGCGGACGGGCGCGTCAAGCCCGCTCATGCTTTTCAGCTCCGGCACCCAGAACGGGTTGTCGAGGCACCGCACGTCGAGCACAAGCTCCGCCTCCGGTACGCCGTATTTCCGTCCGAAGGACTGCAAGCGGATCGTTATCGCCAAAGCCGCACCTCCGGCTCCAGCTCGACCCCGTCGCGTTCGCGTACGCGCTTTCGGACCTCCTCGGACAGCGCGAGGACATCTCCGGCCGTTGCGCCGCCCTTGTTCACGATAAAGCCCGCGTGCTTTTCCGAGACCGCCGCGCCGCCGACGGAAAAGCCCTTCAGCCCCGCCTGCTCGATCAGTGCGGCGGCATAGCCCGTTTTCGGGCGCTTGAAGAAGCTGCCCGCAGACGGCAGCTCCAAGGGCTGCGACGCCCTCCTGCGGTCGGCAAGCTCCTGTATTCTGCCGCGGACCGCCGCCTCATCGCTCTTTTCCAGTGCAAACTCCGTGCGGACGATAACGCCCTCAAGCCCCTGAAATACGCTCGTTCTGTAGCCGAAGCCCTGCGCTTCGCCCTCAAAGACCCGACAGCTTCCGTCGAGGTCCATAAATTCCGTCCGCGTTGCCCGACAGCTCAGCTCGCCGCCGTAGGCTCCCGCGTTCATATAGATGCCGCCGCCGACCGTTCCCGGGATCCCATGGGCAAATTCCAGCCCGGACAGGCCGTTCCGCGCGGCAAACATTGCCGTTCGCGCAAGCGTCATTCCCGCCATGGCGGAAATATGCGTATCATCCAGCAGCTCCAATCCCATAAAGCTGTCCCGCAGGCAGATCACCGGCCCGCGCAGTCCCTCGTCAGGCGCCAGAATATTCGTTCCCGCGCCCAGAATGCGCGGCTTGATCTCCATTTCGCGGAAAAGCTTCAGTACGGCGCTCAGCTCCGCCTTGTTCTGCGGAAAGATCATGACCTCCGCAGGTCCGCCGATGCGGAAGGAGGTATGCTTCGCAAGCGGCTCCTCGAAGCGCAGCTCATACCGAGGCAGCAGCTCCTCCAATCGTTCTTTCCATTCGTTATGGTTCGTCATTGTGGTCCAAACACCTCCGAAATACACGGCGCAGATTTTATACGGCATTATACAATTATAGTATATCACATCAGCGCTCCGAATGGCAATCGTCCGCATAAAAATCGGCGAAAATTTCTCCGCCGAAGCGCGCCCGCAGACAAAAGCAGCGCGGTCGGCATCAGGCCGCTCCGCGCTGCTCTCGTTATGCAATTCTCCGCTTCGCGCCTAGCCGTTGAGCGATTTGACGCGGTTCAATGCCGCGCCGTTCAGCCACGCCAGCAGCTCGCGGGGACTTCCGGGCGTGTTGACGCTCATAAATCGCGTTCTGCCGGGGATCATCCGCGCTGCGTCGTCGCTCTCGGCCCACGTCACCCGCTGCAGGATCTGTTCACCGCAGTCCGTCAGCCCCTCGGGCGGGATCTGCCGATGCTGCAAAAGGATCGTCGCGTTGAAATTATCGCTCGTCCAGCGCCCGAAATTTGTCGTCGGCGCGCGCCAGAGCCATTTGCAGTGCGATCCGTCCTCGGTCGAGGACACGAGCCTGAGATAGCCGTTATGGATATCCTGCGTGCACCGCATGAGCCATATCACATGATAGCCCGCCTTCTGGAACAGGCTGCAAACGTCGAAAAAGCTCGCTTCCATCAGGAGTCCGTCCTGTAACATCATCACAAACTGGTTGACCTGAACGAACGCGATCTCGGTCGCGCCGTCGACCGTGATCGGAACGTCGCGGCATTCCGGCGGCACGAGGCTCTGCCACTGCCGCTTCCATTCCTCCGGCGTACACTGCGAAAACGGCGCTTTCTTTCTTCCGAACAAAAAACTCATACGGCTTCCTCCGTCGTCGTGCGCATACGCGCCTCGATCAGATAGTCGATCGTTCCCGCCGTTTCCTCTTCGATCGCAACGGCATAGCGGACAGACAGCTTTCCGCCGAGCGCCGTCATGGTCGAGCGGATGCTCTCGGCGCGGACGGTTATCATCAGCGCGCCGAAGCCCATATCGTACAGGGAGCGGTTCTCGCAGCCCTGCTCAAAGATCATCTGCGATTCCAGCGTTCCCGTGCGGGTCAGGGTCACGCGCTTCGGCTCGATGCGGAAGGAGGTCGTCGTCCCCGTAAGCCCCGTCAGCTCTGTTTCCTGATAGGAAAGCTCCAGCACGCCGTCCTTCTCGGTCAGAGATCCCTCCGTGACGAGCTTTGTCGTCTCGGGCTTTTCGTTCAGGAAGCGCTGTCGGCTGACGATGGTCAGCAAAACCGGCTGCGTCACGTTTTATCCTCCAGCGCAAGCTCGATCAGGCGGTCGAGCAGCTCTCTGCACGGAATGCCGCTGGCGGCAAACAGCTTGGCATACATCGAAGACGCATTCAGGTCGGGCAGCGTATTGATCTCGTTGAAAACGATCCGATTGTCCTCATAGGTGACGAAAAAGTCGACTCTCGCAAGGCCACGGCAGCCCATGGCCTGATACACACGGATCGCGGCATCGCGCACCGCCTCCTCCGTCTGCTCGTCGATGCGCGCGGGAATGTAGAGCCGCGCACAGTCGGAGAGGTATTTGGCATCGTAGTCATAGAACTCCGTGCCGGAATCGACCTCGCCGCAGCAGGAAGCCGCAGGCGCGTCATTGCCCAGCACAGCGACCTCGATCTCCCGGCCGATGATGAACTCCTCAACCAGAATGCGGCGGTCAAATTCCGCCGCGTTTTGCAGCGCCGCCAGCAGCGCCTCGCGGTTTTTGACCTTGGCGACGCCGACGGACGAGCCTGCGCGGGAGGGCTTGACAAACATCGGATAGGTAAAGCTGCGTTCCAGCATGTCGAGGACGGGTTCGGCGTTGTTCTTCAGGTCCTCCGCCTGCACCGCCTTCCACGCCGCCCGCTCAACGCCCGCATGTTCGGCCACCAGCTTGGTCAGCGCCTTATCCATGCACGCTGCGCTCGCCTCGACGTCCGCGCCGACGCACGGGATCCCCGCAAGCTGCAAAAGGCCCTGCACGGAGCCGTCCTCGCCGTTGACGCCGTGCAGCACCGGGAGCACCACGTCGATGCGTTCGCGTACCACGCAGTCGCCCTCGAAATTCAAAAGGCCCTGCCCGCGCACCGGAGAGATCGCGGCGCGCCGATTGCTTTCGCAGTCGCGCCATTCGCCGCTCGTCAGCTTGGCGTAGTCATCGCCGCCGTAGAGGATCCATTCGCCGCTTTTCGTGATGACAACGGGAAAGAGATTATATTTTTCTTTGTCTAAATTGCGAAGCACCGACTCCGCCGAGCGGAGCGACACCTCATGCTCCGGCGACATACCGCCGAACAGCACACAGACACTCAGTTTTCTCAAGGAAGCTTCCTCCGAACGATGATGCTGTGAGCCTCTGCACACGCGGCGCGGAAGCTCTCCCATACTATATGTGATTTTCTCTGCAAAAACAAGTCTTTTTTTCGCAAAAACCGTTTTAACGGTGGAAAAATCCGTTCCTACAAGCTATAATGGGCGGGAAAGGAAGTGTGCATCGCTTATGGTCATCGATTTGTCGGCGGGCGAATTTCGTCAGCTTCTGGATATGGTCTACATTGGGAATTGGATCCTCAATTCCACGCGCGGCAACGACCGCATTGAGGAATACGACCGTATCGAAAGCAAAATCTTCGGGCTGTGCAAAAACACGCCGCTCTCGGCGCTCGTCGAAAGCAGGCTCGGCATCTCGTTTCCCTCCCGCGCGTTTCAGGAGGGCGGCATTCAGGATGCCATTGCCTATTATGAAGACGGGGTGTTCTTCGACATTCTTTCCGAAGAGCTGTCGCGGCGCGACCTCGGCTATCCGGAGCTGACGCCCGAAAACTACGCCGCGATGAAGCAGCGCATGGAAAAATACGCCGCCGAGTTCGATAAAAACGGTCTCGACGGCGTCACCGTCGACGGCGTAGAGCCTTGACAGTGTCCGACAACATAGCGACGGCCGGGCCCGCAGAGCGGGTCCGGCCCAGACTGTCAAAAAAGTCCGTAATCGTCAAAATCGGCTAACATTTTAAAAGATTTTCACTATCTAAGTTTTGATTCGAAAAAACGGGATATTCCAAACTTTATAATGTGAAAATTCGCTTGCTCCGCAAGAATTTTGACTTACTGCGCAACTCACGCCCTACCGTACCTATGTACGCCGACGGGCGTGAGTTGCTTGTCTTCCGAACTTTTTAGCAGTCTGCCAGCGTGCCGAAAAGGGTTTTTCGACACGCTGGGCCGGGCCCGCAGAGCGGGTCCGGCCGTCGGTTATTTTACAAATGCGGCGTCCGAACATCGGGCCGCGCCGCACGGACAGACCGCTGCGCGGTCATTTTGCCTTGCGCCTCCGCGCAAAGACGACTACGGCAAGGAGCATCGCCGCGAAGGCCCACGCCAGTACGATCCAGAGGTTCTTCCAGATGCCCGTCCTCCCCGCCAGTGCGGCGCGCGCCGCGTCCACGGCGTTGGCAAACGGCAGGCAATAGGCGACCTTGCGGAAAACGCCGCCGATCAGGTCGAGCGAAAACCATGTCCCGCTCAGCCACGCCGATACATTCGTCAGCAATGCGCCGCAGGCGCCGCCGACCGCTTTTTCGCTGAGCAGTGTGCCGCAGAGCAGGCCGATCGCTATGTAGAACACCATGATCGGCAGCGAAACGGCAATGCACAGCAGGATATTCCACGAGACCGTCAGCCCCATAAGCACTGCCGCCAAAAAGCAGACCGCCATCTGCGCGGCGGCCATCGGCAGCAGAGGCAGAACGTAGCCGAGGATGAAGCCGCTCCCGCTCAGCGGGGAGCAGTAAAGCCGCAGGACAAACGCACTCGTCCGGTCCTTGGAAATGAGCATCGCGGAAAACAGCGTCAGAAAGCTCAGGCTGAACACCGCGATGCCCGGCGCAAGATTTTCAATCTCAAACAGGTGCATCTGCGCCTCGGCGGGAATGCTCCGGTCGATCAGACTCAAAAGCAGCAACAGCATGATCGGAAAGGCCACGCCGAAAAACAGGCTGATCGGGTCGCGCCGCATTTCCAGCCAGTTGCGCCGCGCAAAAAAGAGTGTCTTTTTCATTTCCGTTCGCCTCCTGCCAATCTGACGAACGCCTCTTCAAAATCGTCCGTTTCCGCCTGCCGCAGAAGCTCCCGCGCCGTACCGACCGTCCGCAGGGAACCGTTGGCCATGATGCCGATGCGGTCGGAAAGGTGTTCCGCTTCCTCCATATAATGCGTCGTCAGAATGATCGTGATCTTTCCCTTCAGCGCACCGATCACCTCCCACAGCTCGCGCCGTGCCAGCACGTCCAGCCCGAGCGTCGGCTCGTCGAGGAAGAGCAGCCTCGGCCTTGAGATCAGTGCCATCGCGATGGAAAGTCTGCGCTGCCAGCCGCCGGAGAGCGTTTTTGCGCGCTTCGCGGCGACCTGCTCCATGTGAAATTCGCCGATGACCTGCTGCGCCCGCTGCTTGGCCTCCCTGCGGCTGCTGCCGTACAGGCCCGCCATCAGCTCCAGATTTTCACGCACCGTCAGATTCGGCGCAACCGCCGTGTCCTGCGGAGAAACGGCGATCAGCGGCTTAATGGACGCCGCCTCGTCGGACAGCCGGCGGCCGAAGATCAGCGCGTCTCCCGACGTGGGCTTTAAAAGCGTCGAGAGCATCTTGATCGTTGTCGTTTTCCCCGCGCCGTTGACGCCCAGAAGGGAAAACAGCTCGCCCTCCTCGACGGTGAGCCTCAGCTCCCGCACTGCAGTCAGCTCACCGAAGCGCTTGGTCAAATTTTGTGTTTCAATTGCCGGCATCGGGAAAGCCTCCCTCCATTTTTCTCGTGATATCCTCGATGATCCTGCCGCTCTGCTCCTTCGTCGGCAAGGCGATTCCCTGTTCGGCATCGGCCAGCAGGAGCAGGCTGTCTCCCGGTTCGATCTGAAACATCGTCCGAACCTCGGCGGGGATCACGATCTGTCCCTTCGCCCCAACCTTTACGATTGCCATAAACTTTCCCTTGGGAAATGCATTCATCTTCCGCGCCTCCTCGTTCTACTTGTACTACTTGTGCAACAAATTATACCATCGTTTATAAAAAAGTCAAGTGCAAGTTCCCAAGTCCGTCATTTTAACGTTGCCGACACGCTAAAGGACTCCCGCCTATGTCATTGCGAGGTCGCAGCCGTTGGCGGCTCTGCCGCCTCAGTCTGTCAAAGAACCCCTGCTTTCAGCAAGCGAAAGCAGGGGTTCTTTGACAGACTGAAGCGAAGCGCCGGGGCGCTTCGCTTTTTTGTTTATTCAGTTGAATTTCAGGAGGGCTTCTTGTTCGGGTGCTTGCG
>CAKTVW010000025.1 GCA_934630495.1 uncultured Oscillospiraceae bacterium | reverse complement strand
TCGCCGTACTTCGGGGTCTTATCCTCTTCGGGCTTGTAGCTCGGGTCGGCCGCGCCGCAGACGGCGCACTTGCCGTTTTCGTACTTGTGGTCGACCATGGCGGTGAACTTCTTCTTGAAGCTGTCGCCGCAGCGCGAACAGGTGTATTCGGTGTAGCCCTTGGCCGTGCAGGTCGGCGCGACGACCGTCTCCTGATAATCGTGGCCCAGAGCCGCGATCGGCTTCTCGGAGATAACAGCGCCGCAGCTCTTACATACCGTCCGTACGGCTCCCGCCTTGGTACAGGTCGGCTCAACACGCACCGACTCCGTCTCGGCATGGTCACAGGTGTTCGTCAGGTAGTAGGTCGCACCGTCCTCGACGACGGAATACACGCCGTAGAAGCTGTTTGCGGCCGTCTTCACGGTAAAGTTGCTGCCCGCCGCAGAGGTCGTGGGCTTTACGGCCGTCTTGCCGTCGATCGCATCGGCGGCCCAGCCGACAAAGGTGTAGGTATTCGCCGCGTCATTCGGCGTGCCGCTGACCGTCGCGAGCCGCACGGTATCTCCGACATAGCAGCTCGTCGTTCCGCTGACGCTGACGCCCGTCGGGACGAAATAGCTGATCGTCGCCGCAGTGCGCGCCTTGAAGTTGATCGTCAGCTTGCAGGCGGATGTCATCTTGGAAACGGTAAAGACATTGCCGCTGCGGGTAACGGTCGCGGCGCCCGCCGGGGTGAGCGTATAGGGCGCGGCGCTGTCGATCTCATAGCCGACGCTCGGGACGGCGGTGACCTTCTTGCCGGAGACTGTGACCGCACCGTAAGCGGCGCTGTTCGCCTCGGCGGTCAGAGTGTAGGCGGGGCCGCTGTTTTTGGCCTCACCGGAGGGCGTCTGCATATCGTTGGGGATGTCCTGATCGAACAGGAGCCAAGCGTATTCGGGGTAGTCGATGAACACGTTGCGGTTGCCCTGAATGTCCTCAATGCAGTCGTTGCGCTTCATTTCCCAAGTGTCGACCGGGTCAAGCTCGCACCACTTGAGCAGGGTGTCGAGGCTCTCAATGACAGCCTTGCCGTTGTTTTGGCTGTCGTCGGGATCCATTTTCGGAAGATTATCCGACGAAACATTAGAGAACAGGTTCGGCTGGCCCCAGCGGACGTACACATACAGAAGGATCCGCGCGACGTCACCCTTAACGCTGTCAAGGACCTCGACGCGGTCGCGGCCTGCCGAGATCCAGAGAACGGTCTGTCCGCCGTATTGATAGGTCGAGCAGCCGGAAATGACACCGTTGACATAGCCCATGGTGTAGTTCTTGCGGGCAGAGTTGACGCCGCTGTTCGCCGGGCGCAGATGGTGCAGGTCCGCGCCGCCGCCCTGCTGATAGAAGGAAGCGCGGCTCTTCGGCCAGACATGCTCGCGGTTATAGCCGCTGCCCTTTACGTTGCTGTAGAAAAGGATGTTGTTGTCCGTTCTCGGCCAATAGCTCGTCAGCGATTTGTAGCTGACATCGTCGGTCTGCGTTGAATACATCAGCGTCTGCAGGCGCTTATACAGCGCAGAGCTTGTCGTTTCCAGGCAGTCGGTATTACCGCCCGAAAGCTCGGACATGATCTCATAGGAATAGCTGCCGTTGTAGTACGATTTGGCCTGACTCGACAGCTCCGTACAGACCGTACCGCGGGTATAGGTGTTGCTTCCGGCGGCGGAGACGGTGGTGACGCCGGAGAAGATCGCCGTAAGGATGGCAAGGACCATCAGCACGGACGCAATGCGTTTGAGTTTCATTTCCAGTGCTCCTTTTAATGATAGTACCTTTAATCATAGCACAAATCGTCAAAAAAGGAAACGCAAAAACGCGGGAAAATAACTGTCATTTCGCACAAAAAGCAGATGCGAAATTTGTTGAAAATAACAAGGCCGCCGCGCGGCGCGTGTCGATCGGCAAAGCAGCGCAATCAAAAATGCGGGACGGACAAGCGTCCGTCCCGCAGCAGCGGTTTCTCATAAACGGTTTTATCCTTTTTATTCTTTTTTCGGAGCTGTCCGCCGCCGGCCGAAGCCGGAACGCGCAGAGTCTCCCGATCATCAAATCGCGATCGGCTCCATACTTTTAAGCTGAAGCTGGAGCTTATCCGCAATCAGCGCAATAAATTCCGAATTGGTCGGTTTTCCCTTTGTATTGGAAACGGTATAGCCGAAAAAACGCTGCAGCGTTTCCAGATCGCCGCGGTCCCACGCGACCTCGATCGCATGACGGATCGCACGTTCCACGCGCGACGGCGTCGTGGCAAAGGTCTTGGCCACCTGCGGGTAGAGCACCTTGGTAATGGCGTTGATGACCTCCATGTCATTGACGGCGATAATGATCGCCTCGCGCAGATACTGATAGCCCTTGATATGCGCCGGTACGCCGATCTCGTGGATCATCGAGGTGACCATTGCCTCGATATTCGCTTCATGGGAACGGACATACGGTTTTCTCGCGGCAGCGCCTCGCATCTCCTCCAGACGCTCCAGCACGGCGCGCGGCGTACAGGGCTTGAGCAGAACGTACTGTACGCCCAGCGATACCAGCAGATTCGACACAAATTCCGTCATGAAATCGGCCAGCACCAGCAGCATCGGCTTCTTCTCCATGGCGTTGGCGGCCTTGATGACCGCGACGCCGTCGGCCTGCGCCAGCATTGTGTCCACCACAAGAATTTCCGGTTTTACCTCCCGCAGCAGGTCGATGGCACGGGCACCGTCATTGGCCGTACCGACGACCGCGTACCGCTCCGATTGCTTGAGTACGGCAGCCAGCTTCGAGCTGAAATCCTCGCTGCTGTTGGCAAGCAGAACGCGATACAGTTTCTCCATGTTACAACATTCCTCCTCCTAAATCTCCGTGTTCTTTTACGGTAACTTAAATTTAGCACACCGTTCGCGAATTTGCAATAATATTTATGAGAAAATCGCCACATTTCTTTCGACAAAACAAGACAATTTTGTGCATTATTCCATCATTCGAGCAAAAATTCAAAAACACAATTCATTTTATTCAGATACGGATGCATCAATTGCAGAAAAATGCCGCAACAGACAGACATGTTCCATGTCAATCGTTGCGGCATTTAAATCGACTAATTATTTTTCTTTCAAAAGATCGCGGATCTCGGTGAGCAGAAGCTCCTCCTTCGACGGCTCCGGCGGGGCTGCGGGCGCTTCCTCTTCCTTCTTATGACCGAGGCTGCGCAGCTTGTTCATTCCCTTGACCATCAGGAAGATCACTACGGAGAGAATCAGGAAGCTGATGATCGCAGAAAGGAAATCGCCGAATTTCAGGTAATTGACGATCACTTCGCCCGTCTCGGGATCGATTTTGTCCCCGAAAATGGAGGGCAAGGCGATCTTCCACGACGAAAAATCAACGCTGCCCGTAAAAATGGAGATGATCGGCATGATAATGTTGGCGCTGAAGGAATCCACGAGCGATTTGAATACGCCGCCGATCAGAACGCCGACCGTCATGTCGAACATATTGCCCTTGAGGGCAAACTCCTTAAATTCGCGGATGATGCCGTTTTTCTTGGCCATGTCGGTTCTCCTTTCTTTTTTTGTCTGCTTTTTTCATTATATAACAATTCGGCAGCAAAATACAACCCCCTGCCGTCAAATAAACCAAAAAATCACACGGCGGCTTCTTTCGGAAAGCGTCCGCGCACAGCGGCGGCGCTCACTGCGTCCTCCCGCGCGGCGGGCCGCGATACGGCGGAGCCGTTCACGCGGCAGGGTGCGGAAAAACGTCGATTTTTCGCGTCGGAAACGGGATTTTTCCTTGCACGGCAGTATGCCGCGTGCTATAATAATTTGTATTCAGGAATCTCTGAATAAATCGGAGCTTCCTTAAAGAAGCTCCGGAACCGATTGCGGACCTTGCTCTTCGCAATCGGCCGGGTCCGCTTGGGTGCGGCGGGGCTTATTCATTCGGCATACGGCGGTCGAAAAAGCGGAACGGGGCGCATCCGTAGGCCTCGGCACGGAGGAGGAACAACATGGAACGTCTGATCTGCGAGACAAGGGCTGTCGGCAGCTTTTCCGAGGCAATGGCGGCCCTGCAGGATGCGGCGGATGCCCATGCGCATCTGCTGAACATCGGAAAGGATCGGATGTGCGACGATTTCTGTGCTCTGTGGATGCTGGCGCGATGCCGCCTGTATCTGCGCCGTCTGCCGCTGGCCGCGCCGCGCGTCGAAACCTTCCTGCGCCGTCCCACGCCTGTCATGAGCCTGCGCGATTTCAATTTATACGACGGAGACGAGCGGGTCGGAACAGCGGTGCAGAGCTGGGTGCTGGCAAACGCGCAGACGCGCAAGCTCATCGATATGCGCAAGGTGCCACCGCTCTGGGAAATTCGGACGCCGACGCCGGAGCGCACGGAGCAGCTTCGCCATATCGCGTTGCCCAAGCAGACGGAGATCGTCGGCACATGGACGGTCAGCGAAGCCGAAATCGACAGCAACGGCCACTGCAACAACGCGCAGTACATGCGGCAGGCGGAGCGCTTTGCGCCGCCGGACTGCAATACGGCCGAGATCATTTACGAACGCGAATGCTTTCTCGGGCAGACGCTCGAGCTGACGGGAGCATTCTCGGACGGCGCGTATTTCCTGCGCGGGATGCGTGCGGACGAGGAGAGCTTCCGCGTGCGGTTCTATACCGCCGCTGAGCCGAATCTTTGAGCGCTTCGGCGCATATTCTTCACAAGGAGGCGCGAGTCTTGAAAAAAACGTTCATCCCGCTGCTGCTTCTGCTTACGCTTATGCTCGGCGCCTGCACTGCGGCGCCCGCAGAGCCGACCCAGCCGTCCTCCGGGGAGACCTCCGCAGAGGGTGTGATCCCGCAGGACCTGCTCGGAACATGGTCGAGCGCACACGACGGTGAGCTGCGGGTCACGGAGACCTTTACTTTTTATGAAGACGGCGCCGTCTACGCCACGGTCAAGCGGGACGGTGAAAACGCCGGCGCGGTCAACGGGACATTTTACACCGTCGGCGGCACGCTCTATTGCCACATCGACAGCGGCACGGAGCAGCCGTACGATCTGGAATACACCTTCCGCATCGACGGGCGGGAGCTGTATCTGACCGACAGCGACGGAACGTCGCAGTTTTTGCGGGTATCTTGAAGACGGGAGGAGTCAAACAATGAGTTCCTATTTGAAAATGACGGCCGCACAGCGGCAGGCGGAATACGCCGCCGTTTTGGCGCGGTATGAAGAAAAGCGGGCGCTCGGTCTGAAGCTGAACATGGCGCGCGGCAAGCCGAGCAAGGCACAGCTCGACATGGTAAGCGGCATCCTGACCGTGCTGTCCGACCCCTCGGACTGCATCGACGAGGGAACGGACGTCCGCAACTACGGCGGTCTGAGCGGTCTTCCGTCGGCAAAGCGCCTGTTTGCGGAGCTGCTCGGCACAAAGCCGGAGGAAATTCTCGTCGGCGGCAACGCCAGCCTGACGCTGATGTACGATCTGATCGCCAAGGCGTACACCCACGGCCTGCGGCATTCGCCGCGCCCGTGGTCAAAGGAAGAAACGGTGCGTTTCCTCTGCCCCGCGCCCGGCTACGATCGGCATTTCAAGATCTCGGAGAGCTTCGGCATGGAGCTTATCACGATCCCGATGACGCCCGACGGCCCGGATATGGATGCCGTGGAGGCCGCCGTGCGCGACCCCGCCGTCAAGGGCATGTGGTGCGTCCCGAAGTATTCCAACCCGCAGGGCTACCTCTATTCCGACGAAACGATCGACCGCATCGCCGCCCTGCGCCCCGCCGCGCCGGACTTCGCGCTGATGTGGGATAACGCCTACTGCATCCACGAGGTGTTCGGGCCGTTCGTCCCCTTCCGCGACATGCTCACGCTCTGCCGCGAGGCAGGAAATCCCGACATGGTATACGAGTTTGCCTCCACCTCGAAGATCACCTTCCCCGGCGCGGGCGTTGCGGTAATGGCCGCTTCGGTGGAAAATCAAAAATACATTGAAAGTCTTTTGACCTACCAGACGATCAGCTATGACAAGGTCAATCAACTCCGTCATGTGCGCTATCTGCGCGACAAGGCGCATACGCTGGAGCTGATGCAGCGTCACGCGGCGATCCTCGCGCCGAAATTCCGCACCGTGCTCTCCGCGCTGGAGCGCGAAATCGCTCCGCTGGAGATTGCCTCGTGGTCGGAGCCGAAGGGCGGCTATTTCATCTCCTGCGACGCGATGCCCGGAACGGCAAAGCGCGTGCTGGCGCTCTGCGCGGAGGCAGGCGTCGTGATGACGGGCGCGGGCGCAACCTACCCCTACGGCATCGACCCCAACGACAGCAACATCCGTATTGCGCCGAGCCTCCCGCCCGTGGAGGAGCTGGAACAGGCGATGGAGGTCTTCTGTCTGAGTCTGCGCCTTGCCGCGCTGGAAAAGCTGGGCTTGGCCTGACGCACGATATCTTCTATATACATATTAAAATAACCGGGGTCAGGCACATGCCTGACCCCGGTTTGAGCGTGTCAAAGAACCCTCTCGGTCATGTCATTCCGATGACGTAGCCGTTGGCGGCTTCGCCGCCTTACGGATACGGACACTCCGCTTGCCGGTCGGAGCGAAGCGACGTGGGAATCTCATGTAAAATGTTTCGGATTCGCCGGAGTTTACCGAGGATTCCGGATCATTCTGCGAGATTGCCACGGCCCCTTACGGGGCCTCGCAATGACAAACTTGACTTTTTTGACAGTCTGAACCGGGGTCAGGCACATGCCTGACCCCGGTTTTTATTTTGTTTCGGATTTATTTCTTCTTGGAAAGCGCAAGGCGGATCTTATCGCACAGGACCTCCGGCGTCAGGCCGTAGGCCTCCAGCACGGCCGCCGCCGTGCCGCTGCGTCCGA
This sequence comes from uncultured Oscillospiraceae bacterium, assembly GCA_934630495.1. Taxonomy (GTDB): domain Bacteria; phylum Bacillota; class Clostridia; order Oscillospirales; family Oscillospiraceae; genus JAZOXB01. The sequence goes on along the minus strand of CAKTVW010000025.1, from coordinate 25,085 downwards.
ACTCGTCGTTCACGCCGTGGCGGACCAGCGGAGTCGGGCAGTTTTCACTGAGGAACTCCGCAACTGCGCCGCCCAGACCGCCGATGATATTATGCTCCTCGGAGGTAACGATGCAGCCGGTCTCCTTCGCGGCCTTGAGCAGCAGCTCGCCGTCGAGCGGCTTGATGGTATGCATATCGATCACGCGGACGGAAACGCCCTCCGCCGCCATCATTTCTCGTGCCTTGAGCGCCATCTGCACCATCATGCCCGTGGCGACGACGGTCACGTCCTTGCCGTCGGCAAGCATCGCGCCCTTGTCAAGCTCAAAACGGTAGCCCTCGATCTCGTCGGTAACGGTCTCGACGGCGGAGCGGCCGAGGCGCAGATACGCCGGGCCGTCATAATCCAGCAGCGCCTTGACCGCCAGCTTCATCTCGTGGCCGTCGCAGGGGCACAGGACCTTCATGCCCGGGATGGTGCGCATCAGCGCAAGATCCTCGATGCTCTGATGCGTGGAGCCGTCCTCGCCGACGGACAGGCCGCCGTGCGAACCGACGACCTTGACGTTCAGGTGGGGATAGGCGATGGAGTTGCGCACCTGCTCCCAAGCTCTGCCGGAGGCAAAGATGGCAAAGGTGTTGGTAAAGGGCTTGAAGCCGCAGGTCGCCATGCCTGCCGCAACGCCGGTCATGTTGCACTCGGCAATGCCCATATCGAAGAAACGCTCGGGGTACTTGGCCGCAAAGCCCTTGGTCATGGTAGCGTTGGAAAGGTCGGCATCAAAAACCACCAGCTCGGGGTACTGCTCCGCCAACTCTACCAGCGCTTCGCCGTAAGCGGCGCGGGTCGCAATTTTTCCTGCCATATTACTTGCCCTCCAATTCCGCTAATTTGGCCTCGACTTCCGCCTTGGCCTGTTCGTACTGTTCATCATTCGGCGCCTTGCCGTGCCATGCGTAGTTGTTTTCCATGAAGGAAACGCCCTTGCCCTTGATCGTGTGCAGCAGGAGCATCGTCGGCTTGCCCTTGCACTGCTTCGCCTGCTCAAAGGCGGCGATCAGCGCGTCATAGTCGTGGCCGTCAACATGGATAACGTTCCAGTTGAAGGCTTCAAACTTCTTATCCAGCGGCTCGGAGGGCATAACGTCCTTCGTCGCGCCGTCGATCTGCAGGCCGTTGACGTCGACCATCGCGCAGAGATTGTCCAGCTTGTACTTTGCCGCCGACATGGCCGCTTCCCATACCTGTCCTTCCGCGATCTCGCCGTCACCGCAGACGACGTAAACACGGTAATCCTTCTTGGCTGTCTTGCCTGCCAGCGCCATGCCGACCGCAGCGGAGATGCCCTGACCCAGAGAGCCGGTGGACATATCGACACCGCGGACATAGTGCATCTCGGCGTGGCCGGAATAATGTCCCTTGATCGAGCGGAAGAGTTTGAGGTCCTCGACGGGGAAGTAGCCGCGCAGGGCCAGCACCGGATACAGCGCGGGCGTGCAGTGGCCCTTCGAGAGGACGAAGCGGTCGCGGTCGGGATCATGCGGATTTGCCGGGTCGACATTCATGACATTGAAATAGAGCGTGGTCAGCGTGTCGATCACGGAAAGGCTGCCGCCGATATGACCGGACGCTGCGGTATGCACCGCGTCAAGTCCCAGCAGCCGTGCGCGGGTCGCCATAATGGCAAGCTGTTTGCCGTTCAGTTTTTCCATAGCAGAGTATGTTCCTTTCCTATTATTGACTTTCATAGCGAAGCATTTTGGTTCGTGCGTAGTATTCGATCACGCAGTACGGGTCGTACTGCTCATGGGTCTGTTCGGAAAGCGTATCCGTCCAGACGCCGTTTTCCACATAAAGCGTCTGGCGATGGATCACGGGAAGCGTCCGGCGCATTTCGCGCTGGCACTGCATCCACTTCGGCCCCGTCCAGCCGCAGCAGTCGAACAGCTCCGACATCAGGTAGCACGGGGAGATCATTTCGCCCTCGCCGACGAAGTCGAAGCCCAGCGCTTCCTTGGCCGCGTCGTTCGCCCAGATCAGGTACGGCGTGGAATAAAGGTTCCGACAGCCCTCGGCGCTGTTTTCGTCAACGTTGACGCCCAGCTCGGCATAATAGCAGTTCCCCGTGCCGAAGGTCGGCTTATGGTCTCCGAAGAAGACCAGTACCACCGGTTCGGGGTCGCTGCGGAAGGAATCGACAAAGGCGCGCACACGGCTGCCGGTATCGGCGACGCTGGCAAGGTAATTGTTGATCGCGTAGTACGCGCCGTCGGACAGGCCGTCATGCGCAAGGTATTCCCCGCCGTCCAGCTCCGTTTCGCTGTAGGGGCTGTGCCCCTGATAGCTGATGTTGAAGGCAAAGTACGGCTGCGACGCGTCGCGGTCCTCGTAGTCCGCGCGGCGGTCGGCGAAGAAGGTCGCGTCGTTCGGCTGGCCGTGGTAAGCGTTGTCGTCCGTCAGCATGGCCTCATAGTGGTTTTCCATGTAATCATAGCGCGAGAAGCCGAGGTTTGCATTGACGCTCTTGCGGTTATAGAACCAGTCGTAGCCGGGATGGCCGCCCTGTGTGGTATAGCCCTGTCCGTCAAAATAGCGGACATACGACCATGTATCGCGGCGGTAGCTCGTATGCGGATAGGTAAAGCCCGTCAGGAACGAGCGCTCGGCATTGACCGTGCCGCCGCCGTTGGTATCGGAGATCAGTACGCCGTGGTAGCTCTCCGCCTGCAGCGCGTGGAAATCGGCATAGGGGTCGTTGGTAAACGTTACGCCGTCGAGCGCGGAGAGGTCGGAATAGCTCTCCAGCATCGTAGCAATGACATTGACCTTTTTCCCCTCGGGGATGTCGGCATCGTCATAGGCCGAAAGAAGCTCCTGCGCCGCTTTCTTGCTGTAGCCCTCGGGCGGCGTGACGACGGATTCGTCGATCGACCGCAGGAAGGACCAGAAGAAGCCGTGCGACGCGCGGTATTCGGCCTCGCGGTATTCGTTAAAGAGCGAATAATTCTGCTGCGCCTCATAAAGCGCCGCGTCGCCGTACCAGAGCAGCCACGACAGCAGCGCCAGCAGCACACAGCCGACCGCGCCGGCCGCGCGAAGCCACCGGCGGCGCTTCGGGACTCTGCCGCGCGCATAGCGCATCAGCACCAGTGTCCCGAGGACGATCAGCGCGACGGAAACGTAAAACAGCGGCGGAAAACTGAGCGTATAGTCGCCCAGAGAGCCTGCCGCTTCCCCCAGAAGCTGGAAGTCCTCCGCCATGAAGGGGTCGCCGCGGATGGAGATCTTGAAGTAATTGCCGAACTCCATCAGGAGCAGCAGCGTCGAGGAGATCAGATAGGCGATCCACGCGCGGTTCGAGAGGAAATAGGTCAGCAGCATGACCAGCGCGACGGGCAAAAGGTTGAGGAAAAAGACCGCCGGGTAATGGAAATAGGAGCTGAACCGTCCCCGCGAAAAATCGAGCGTCCCGACGAGCTGACACAGCACATGCAGGCCGAGTACGGCGCACAGCATCAGCCCGACGGTCAGGCCCCACCGCAGCGGCGCGGATAATTCGGGCGGGCGAAGACGGCTTTTTAAGGTTTTGCCGGTTTTCATTGCCGGATCACGTCCCTTTCCGTCTTAAAACTCCAGCTTTTGGGCAAGGTATGCCTTCAGCTCGGAGATGGGGATGCGCACCTGCTCCATGGTGTCGCGGTCGCGGACGGTGACGGCGTGGTCGGCGGGCGTCGTGTCGTCGCCGACGGTCGCAAAGTCGACCGTGATGCAGTACGGCGTGCCGATCTCGTCCTCGCGGCGATAGCGCTTGCCGATGGAGCCGGCATCGTCGAAATCGACCATGAAGTCTTTTTGCAGCTCGCGGTAGATCTCCTCGGCCGCGGGACTGAGTTTCTTGCTCAGCGGCAGCACGGCGGCCTTAAACGGCGCCAGCGCCGGGTGCAGATGCAGGACGGTGCGGATATCGTCCTTGCCGTTCTTATCCTGCCCGACGACCTCCTCGTCATACGCGTCGGCAAGGAACGCAAGGAAGCTGCGCTCCACGCCCAGCGACGGCTCGATGACGTAGGGGATATAACGGGTGTTCTTTTCCTGATCGAAGTAGGTCAGATCCTTGCCGGAGGTATTCTGATGCTGCGTCAGGTCGTAGTCGGTACGGTCGGCGACGCCCCAAAGCTCGCCCCAGCCGAACGGGAACAGGAACTCGAAGTCGGTCGTCGCCTTGGAATAGAAGCAAAGCTCCTCGGGGTCGTGGTCACGCAGACGGAGATTCTCCTCCTTCATGCCGAGGCTGAGCAGCCACTGCTTGCAGAAGCCGCGCCAATAGGCAAACCACTCCAGATCGGTGTTCGGCTCGCAGAAGAACTCCAGCTCCATCTGCTCAAACTCGCGCACGCGGAAGATGAAGTTGCCCGGCGTGATCTCGTTACGGAACGATTTGCCGATCTGGCCGATGCCGAACGGGAGCTTGCGGCGGGTGGTACGCTGGACATTGCAGAAGTTGACGAAAATGCCCTGCGCCGTCTCGGGACGGAGATAGACCGTGTTCTTTGCGTCCTCGGTGACGCCCTGGAAAGTCTTGAACATCAGGTTGAACTGGCGGATATCGGTGAAGTTATGCTTGCCGCAGGTGGGGCAGGGGACGTTGTGGCTCTCGATAAAGTCCTTCATCTCGGCCTGTGTGAACGAGTCGATCGGCTTTTCGAGCGTCAGGCCGTTAGCGGCGCAGTAGCTCTCGATGAGCTGGTCGGCGCGGAAGCGCTCCTTGCACTCGCGGCAGTCCATCAGCGGGTCGGAGAAGCCGCCCAGATGGCCCGAGGCGACCCACGTCTGCGGATTCATCAGGATCGCAGAATCGAGGCCGACATTATAGGGGTTTTCCTGCACGAATTTCTTCCACCAGGCGCGCTTGATGTTGTTCTTCAGCTCGACGCCGAGCGGGCCGTAATCCCATGTGTTGGCCAAGCCGCCGTAGATCTCTGAGCCGGCGAAGACATAGCCGCGGTTCTTACACAGGGCGACAAGCTTATCCATGGTCTTTTCTGTATTTTTCAGCATTGATTAGCCTCCGAAAAAATAAAAATTCAATTCGATAACAGAACTATTATAGACATAAACGCGCGGTCTGTCAATATCCCGGCAGGCGGTGCGGGGCGATATTCTTCGGATATCCGCGCTCAGGAGACCGTCGGGAAACGGACGCCGTTGAAGCGGAGAATGTACCGCAGCGGATAGTAGTTGCGCAGATAGTGCTCGGCGTACCAGTCAAACGTGGCCTCCGGCAGATGCAGCAGCTCCGGCGCGTCACAGCGGAACAGCTCGAAGGTCTTCTGATCCCCGCACAGCAGCGCCGCGATCAGCTCCTTCTGCCCCTCGGCGGCCAAGCGGTCGAAGCACGCGTCCATCAGCGTTACGCAGATCAGCTCGTCGCACTCGGCCCGCTGCTCCCGCGTGGCCAGCCAGTAGAGGAAATCCTGCATCGTAAACGCCTTGCGCGCCGTCACCAGCGCCAGCTTCTGAAATTCCTCCTCCGCGCCGCGCTTGCACACATCAATAAAATAGTACAGCAGCTTTTCGTCCAGACAGCAGCAGTCGAGCAGCACCTCGTAGGCGCTTCTCGGGCCGTCCGGCTCGTCGATCTGCGGCGGCTGCGCGGGATCGTCCGCCGTCTCCGCCGTTTCCCCGGGAGGCTCCGCCGTCTGCGCGGCGGCGGCCAGCGCCTCCATGACGGACGCATCCGTATACTGCGCGTACAGCTCCTCCGGGATGACCGTTCCGTCCTGCGCCGCACAGCGCCGCACAAATTCCGGCACGCCGATCTTTTGAATTTCGGACTGCAATTCCGCGGCGCGCGCCATCGGCTCCGTCTGCGTCAGCGCGATCCCCTCGGGCGGCTCCCGCCTGCCCTCGCCGAGCGCCTGTAGGTAATCAAGATAGTATTCGGCCAGCGTCATTTTATTCACCCTATCGTTTTTATACTGAAATCTGATGAGAACATGCGAAAGCATGAAATGCCAGTCTGTCATTGCGATGCCGCAGGCGGCGCCCGCAAGCGTTCCGCGCGATCGCGCGGAACTTTATTTATTATATCGTATTCCCGCAGAAAATGCAACGCTCTTGACATTGCACCCGGTGCAGAGTATAATGGTGCATAGATTCGTGCCGATTCTATCGGCATAATATAGGAAGGACGGCTCGCTATGCGTATTAAAATCACCTCTGACAGCACCTGTGATCTCTCTCCCGAACTGGTTCGCGAAAACGACATCGAGATCTTCCCGCTGTTTGTCAACATGGGCGGCAAGAGCTACCTCGACTGCGTAAACATCCAGCCGAAAGACATCTTCGCGCATGTCGCCGGCGGCGGTGAGCTTTGCAGCACGGCGGCCGTTCCCGTGGGGACCTATCAGGAGCGCTTTGAAGCGCTTCGCAAGGAATATGACGCCGTGGTGCATATCAACCTCGGCTCCGGCTTCTCCGTCTGCTACCAAAACGCCTGCATCGCCGCCGAGGGCATGGACAATGTGCGCGTGATCGACTCGCGCAACCTCTCCACCGGCCACGGCCATGTGGTCTTGGAGGCCTGCAAGCTGGCAAAGACCGCGACCGATCTGGACGCCATGAAGGCCGAGCTGGACGAGCTGACGGCGCGCGTCGACACCAGCTTCCTGCTCGACCGTCTGGATTATATGGTCAAGGGCGGCCGCTGTTCGATGGTCAAGGCGCTCGGCGCAAACCTCCTGAAGCTCAAGCCCTGCATCCGCGTGGTGGACAATAAGATGATAACCGGCAAGAACTATCGCGGGAACTACGCCAAGTGCATGGCGCAGTATGTCCGCGACCGCCTTGCCGAAACGGACGATATTATCCCCGAGCGCATCTTCATCACCCACACGCCCGTTTCAGATGAGGTAATCAGCACCGTCCGCCGTACGGTCGACGAATGTATGCATTTCGACCACGTCTACGAGACGTACGCCGGCTGCACCGTCTCCTGCCACTGCGGCGAAGGCTGCCTCGGCGTCCTGTTCATCCACAAGCCCAAGGCATAACGGAATTACAAAATAAGCACCGCTCCCGGCAGACGACTGCGCTGCCGCGAAGCGGTGCTTTTTATTTCGCTAAGGGTCGATCATGTCATTGCGAGGCCCCAAAAGGGGCCGTGGCAATCTCGCAGAATGTTTCTGAATTTTCGGAAAACTCCGGCAAATCCGGAACATTTTATATGAGATTCCCGCGTCGCTTCGCTCCGACCGGCAAGCGGGGACGTTTGCGAGCGCCGCCTGTGGCGGATGCAGCGAGCAAAAAGGAGTGGCAGCGGTCAAAATTTGAAGCCGCCGTCAGCGCGGCACACAAATTTTGGGCACCGCAACAGGAACAGCCGTATCCGTAAGGCGGCGAAGCCGCCAACGGCTACGTCATCGGAATGACATAACCGGAGGATTTTTGACACAACGAAAAGTCCCGAGGCGGGGCCTCGGGACTTTGGCCATTTCTATTTCTCGGTCGCTTCTGTTTTTCGGTCATTTTTGTTCCTCGGGCGGCGCCTTATGCACGCTCCACGAGGTAAGATAGTCCGGATTTTCGACCGTTTCCCCGGTTGAGCGCTCCCGATAAAGCCCCGGCTTCGCCTTAATCAGCTGCTCCGTATCGGGCGGGAGCGTCCGGATCGAGCCGTCAGCCAGCCGGACATAGATCCGGTCGCTGACGGCTTCGATCACTCCGTGATACTGATACCGGTCGAGTATTTCCCCCGTGTGGTCATAGACCGTGATGCCGACCAGCAGCAGCTTCCCACGGTAATTCTCCGCGCCCGCCGTCTTGCGGCTTGGCGGCACGGGCGCGGTCACTGTATTTTGCGGCGATTATAGAGCTTTGCCAAGCCGCCCTCGCTCGTCTCCCGGTAACCCGCACTGATGTGCAGGCCCGTTTCCTTCATGGTACGCACCACCATGTCAAAGCTGATATTACGCGTTCCGCACAGGAAGCTCGCCAGATTGAACGCATCCATGGCCCGCTTGGCCGCGACGGCGTTGCGCTCGATGCAGGGGATCTGCACCAGTCCGCAGATCGGGTCGCAGGTCAGGCCGAGCTGATGCTCCATGGCGATCTCGGCGGCGTACTCTGCCTGCGAAACGGTCATATCCTTGAGCGTGCACAGGGCGGCGGCGGCCATGGAGCAGGCCGTTCCGATCTCCGCCTGACAGCCGCATTCCGCGCCGGAGATCGAGCCGTTGCGCTTTACGAGCGCGCCGAACAGGCCCGCTACGGCAAGCGCCTGCAGGACCTTTTCGTCCGGGATGCCGTGGCGCTCCTGCATGTACAGCAGAACGGACGGCAGCACGCCGCACGAGCCGCAGGTCGGCGCCGTGACGATCGTGCCGTTATCGGCGTTTTCCTCCGCCACGGCGAAGGCATAAGAGCAGACGATCCGCAGCTCGCGGACCTGCGGCAGCTCGTCGGGCCGCTCCTGTTCAAACAGGTGCTTCGCCTTGCGCTGGACGTTCAGGCCGCCGGGCAGGACGCCCTCGGCATGCAGGCCGATGGCGACCGAGCGCTTCATGGCGCGCCAGACCTCTGCAAGAAAATCCCAGATCTCCGGGCCTTCGTTCAGCTCGACATATTCACTGAGGCTGATGTAGCGCCATTCGCAGAACTGCTTGATCTCTGCGAAGGAGTTTTCGGGATAGATGTCGTCCGGCTCCTGCTCGTTCTCCTCGCCGTCGATCACGATATCGCCGCCGCCGACGGAGAGCACGCGCATTTTACCGATCTCCGTCCCGCCCGTATAGGCGAAAAAGTCCAGCGTATTGGGATGCGGCAGAGGCTCCGGCGAATAGTCGCAGAACTGCACCTCCGTCTTGGACTTGCCCAGCACCTCGTAAAGCACGCGGTCGGTGCCGTGTCCGCGGCCGGTCTTGCACAGGGACTCGTAGAGCTTGACTTTATAGGCGTCTGCATCGGGATAGCGCTGCAAAAACAGCTTGGCGGCGCGCTCCGGCCCCATGGTGTGCGAGCTGGACGGCCCCTTGCCGATCTTATAGACATCACGGATCGATTTCATCCGACATCGCCTCCTATGTGTATTCCGAGGCCATTATATCATTTGCTTCGACAAAAAACAATGTAATACCGTTCATTTTTCTGCAGAAGAACGAAATTTGCCGCTATCGCTCCCGCGCGGCCTCCAGCGAAAGCTCTCCGGCAAGCTTGAACAGTGCGTCGGCAAGCACGGTCTCGACCGGAAGCTGCGCCTGATGCGCAACGCGCTGGTAGAACGCCGCGACCAGCGGATCGAGTGCTATCGTAACAGAAACCATAAAACGCCTCCTTCGGGGCAAAGGCTTGGGACCGGCTGAACGCCGTTTCCCATGCACTTCATCCTATGCAGCCTCTTGACAGACGTGATAAAATAGAAAAGAAGATTTTATGACCGGAAGGTGGATGCAGAAAATGGCAAAAGAGAAAAAGGTGGAGCAGATCACCGACATGGAGACGGACTTCGCCCAGTGGTATACCGACGTGTGCAAGAAGGCCGAGCTGATCGACTATTCCTCCATTAAGGGAATGTTTATCTACCGTCCCTACGGCTATGCGATCTGGGAGAATATCCAGCGGCTGATGGACGCCGAGTTTAAGAAGACCGGCGCGGAAAACGTCTACATGCCCATGCTGATCCCGGAATCCCTGTTACAGAAGGAGAAGGACCACGTCGAGGGCTTCGCCCCGGAGTGCGCATGGGTCACGATGGGCGGCAACGACAAGCTCGAGGAGCGCTACTGCATCCGTCCGACCTCCGAGACGCTGTTCTGCGAGCACTTCCGCAATGTGATCCAGTCGCATCGCGACCTGCCGAAGATGTACAACCAGTGGTGCAGCGTCCTGCGCTGGGAAAAGACCAGCCGTCCGTTCCTGCGTCACCGCGAGTTCCTCTGGCAGGAGGGCCACACCATGCACGCCACGGCCGAGGAGGCGCGCGAGGAGACCGAGCGGATGCTCAATGTCTACGCCGATTTCTGCGAAAACGTGCTTGCCATGCCCGTGACCCGCGGACAGAAGACCGATAAGGAAAAATTCAACGGCGCGGAGGCGACCTATACCATCGAATGCATGATGCACGACCGCAAGGCCCTGCAGGCCGGCACGTCGCACTATTTCGGCGACGGCTTTGCCCGCGCGTTCGACATTCATTTTACCGATAAGAACAATCAGCAGGTCAATCCGTTCCAGACCTCCTGGGGCGTGTCGACCCGCCTGATCGGCGGCATCATTATGACCCACGGCGACAACAACGGTCTGGTCCTGCCTCCGAAGATCGCGCCCGTTCAGATCGCCCTGATCCCCATTGCGTTCCATAAGGAAGGCGTGCTGGATAAGGCGCACGAGGTCGCCGATACGCTTCGCGCGGCGGGACTGCGCGTCAAGACGGACGAGTCCGAGCAAAGCCCCGGCTGGAAGTTTGCCGAGTACGAGATGAAGGGTGTGCCGCTGCGTCTGGAGCTTGGCCCGAAGGATATCGAGAACGGGCAGTGCGTCATGGTTCGCCGCGACAACGGCGAAAAGACCGTCGTCGCTCTGGACGAGGTCGTGCAGAAGGCGCAGGAGCTTCTCGAGCAGGTGCATCACGGCATGTACGAGAAGGCGAAGAAGAACCTGACCGAACATATTTACGACGCCGAGACACTCGAGGAGGCAAAGCGGCTTCAGCAGGAGCACGGCGGCTTTATCCGCACGATGTGGTGCGGCGACGTCGCCTGCGAGAACCGCATGAAGGAGGAAGCGGGAATGTCCAGCCGCTGCATCCCGTTTGCACAGGAGAAGCTGTACGATCACTGCGCGATCTGCGGCAGACCCGCAAAGAAGATGATCTACTGGGGCGTCGCATATTGATGTCCGTACCTGCATAAAGGCGGCTTTCCGACGCGGAAAGCGCAAAATCACCGGGAGCGGCCCTTTACGGACCGCTCCCGGTGCTGAGCGTGTCAAAGAACCCTCGGTCATGTCATTCCGATGACGTAGCCGTTGGTGGCTTTGCCGCCTTACGGATACGGCTGTTCCTGTTGCGGTGCCCAAAATTTGTGTGCCGCGCTGACGGCGGCTTCAAATTTTGACCGCTGCCACTCCTTTTTGCTCGCTGTATCCGCCGCTGGCGGCGCTCGCAAACGTCCCCGTACCTATGTACGCCGACGGGCGCGAGTTGCTTGTATTCCGAACTTTTTAACAGTCTGCCAGCGTGCCGAAAAGGGTTTTTCGACACGCTGAAAGCCGCCCTCCGGGGCGGCTTTTTCAATGTCTGTTTGCAGATACACAACAACTACACCGCAACAGATCGTCTACTGCAAACGACTGTCAGCAGATCGTTGACTAGGAATGCACGGCAACAGGCTGTTGACTATTTATGATATTTCGTTCCTGCCTGAATGGTTTCGGCGCGGTAGAGCTGCTCGAGCGCCATTACGCGCATCAGGTGGTGCGGGAAGGTCATCGGACCGAAGGACAGGCGGAAATCCGCCGCCTGCTTCACCGACGCGTCGATCCCGAACGACGACCCGATCAGAAAACACGCCTCGCTCTTACCGTTCAGCTTGACCTGCGCCAGCTTGTCGGCAAGCTGCTCGGAGGAAAGCGTCGTGCCCTCCGGCGTCAGCACGCAGAACCATGCGTTTTTCGGCAGCTTTGCCCGGATCGCCTCGCCTTCGCGCGCCAATCCCGCCGCAATTTCCGCCTGTGTCGGATCGTCGGGCAGACGCTGCTCGGGCAGCTCGATCAGTCGGAATTTGCAGTAGGCCGACAGCCGCTTTGCGTACTCGTCCGCCGCCGCCAGATAAAATTTCTCTTTCAGCTTTCCGACCGTGATGAGCGTAACGGAAAACATGCGCGTCCCCTCCGTTCGGCGGCAAACCGCGTTACCGCAGGAAGCCCTCCAGAATTTTCTGCTCGGCTTCCTCGGGCGTCAGGCCGAGCGTCGTCAGCTTGAGGATCTGATCGCCCGCGATCCGGCCGATGGCCGCCTCATGGATCAGCGAAGCGTCGACATGATTGCAGCTGATCTCGGGAATGGCGCGCACCTTGGCGCTTCCCATAATGATCGCGTCGCACTGGACATGGCCGAAGCACTTCACATTGCCCTGCACACGCGGATAGAACACCTGCGACGAGCTGTCCTGTGCGACGGAGCGGGAAACGACCTGCGCTTTGCTGTCCTCGCCGTTGAGAAAAACGTCCATTTCGGACACGGCGTGCTGATCGGCATGCGTCAGGAGCTTTTCATGAATGATGATCTCGCTGCCTGCGCCGTTGCACTCGGCCTTGGTGTAGCGTTTCGTGTCGTCCACGCCGCGAATCTGGCTGGTTTCGAGCGTAACGGACGCGCCCTCCTCCAGATAGAGGATCGTCTGCGGGTTCAGGATGCGCTTGCCGCCTTCGCCCTCGCCGTAGTGCTTTTCAATGTATTTCACCTTTGCGTTCTTCCCGACGTAAAAGGTGTGGATGCCGTCGTGCTGGCTGTCGCAGTCGCCGCAATTGTGGATGCCGCAGCCCGCGACGATTGTCACGTCGGCGCCCTCGCCGACGAAAAAGTCGTTGTAGACCATGTCGTGCATTCCGGTCTTGGTCAGCACGACGGGGATGCTCACCGTTTCGTGCACCGTGTGCGGCGCGATACGGATGTCGATGCCGTCCTTGTCGGTCTTGGACTCGATAACGATGTGCTCGGTGTTGCGGCGGAACAGCTTCGCGCCGTCGGAGCGGATGTTGACGGCACCCTCGCCGGTGTCCTTCATATCCGCGACAATCTCCAGAATGTGCTTTTGAATTTCGTTCAGCATGTGCCGTTCACCTCCAGACGGTTGCAGCCGGCAACGGTGTCGGCGACAATCTTCGGGTAAATTTCGTCCACGGTGCCCCGCGCCGTGACGGTCCCGTTTGCGATCAGGACGATCTCGTCGGCAAGACGGATGATGCGCTCCTGATGGGAAATAATCAGGATCGTGGCTTCTTTTCGGTCGTGAATTTCCTGGAACGTTTCGGTCAGGCGTGCAAACGACCATAGATCGATACCGGCCTCCGGCTCGTCGAAGATCATCAGCTCTCCGCGCCGCGCCAGAACGGTCGCGATCTCGATCCGCTTGACCTCGCCGCCGGAAAGGCTTGCGTCCACGTCGCGGTCAATGTAGTCGCGGGCGCACAGGCCCACCTTGGTCAGATAGGAGCACGCGTCGTCGTGCGTCATTTTTTTGCCTGCGGCGACGTCGAGCAGGTCGCGGACCTTCATGCCCTTAAAGCGCGGCGGCTGCTGAAAAGCGTAGGAGATGCCGAGGCGGGCGCGCTCGGTCACGGACAGGTCGGTGATATCGCGGCCGTTCCAGACGATCTTGCCGCCGGTGGGGCGATTGATGCCCATAATGGCGCGGGCAAGGCTGGTCTTGCCGCCGCCGTTCGGGCCGGTAATAACGATAAAGCGCTTGTCGGCGACCGACAGGGTGACGTCGCGGAGAATGTCGACCCCGCCGTCTTCGCCGTCGACGTGGTAGGAGAGGCGTTCGATGTTCAGCATAATGAAAATTCCTCGGTTTCTTTCAGAGCGGGACGCGCGTTCCGGGGCGAAAAGCGGAGGCCCGGAGAGGCACGGCCGCGCCGTCGGTTATCTGTGACGAATATAGCATATTTTTCCCGGATATGCAAGGATTTATCACGAAAACCCGACGAATCGGGTATTTGCGGCCCGCTGCTTTGAAAAAGCGGATATTTGACAATTGCGCCATTTTTTGATATGATAAAATCAATAAGTATTGCTGCCGCCGAGACGGCAGCGCAAAGGAGAATCAATCATGCAAAAGCTGATCGACAAGCTGACCGAGGTCGTTTCGCAGGCGTTTTGCGCGGCCGGATACGACGGAGCCTACGGAAAGGTCACGGCCTCCAACCGCCCCGATTTGTGCGAATTTCAGTGCAACGGCGCAATGCCTGCCGCCAAGGCCGCGCACAAAGCGCCGCTCATGATCGCGGAGGACGTGGTCGCCGCGCTGCAGAACGGCTCCGTTTTTTCCGTGGCCGAGGCCGTCAAGCCCGGTTTTATCAATCTGCGCGTCCGCGAGGACTACCTTGCCGCGCATATCGACGAGCTGCGGCAGAGCGAAAAACCCGGCGCGGCCGACGAGTTCCCGCCGCGTAAGGTCGTGCTCGATTACGGCGGGCCGAACGTCGCCAAGCCGCTGCATGTCGGACATCTGCGCCCGGCGATCATCGGCGAGAGCATCAAGCGCATCTACCGCTACTTCGGCGACGAGGTGATCGGCGATATCCATCTGGGCGACTGGGGCCTGCAAATGGGCCTTATCATTGCCGAATTGCAGGAGCGCCGGCCCGAGCTGCCGTATTTCGACGAGAGCTATACGGGAGAGTACCCCGAAAACGCGCCGTGTACCGTTTCAGAGCTGGAGGAGATCTATCCCTTCGCCAGCGCGAAAAGCAAGCAGGACCCCGTGTTTGCGAAAAAGGCGCACGAAATTACTGCGCAGTTACAGGCGCATAAGCGCGGATACTATGCGCTGTGGCAGCGCATTTTGGCGATTTCCGTGGCCGATCTGAAGCGCAATTACGAAAATCTGGGCGTCAGCTTTGATATCTGGAAGGGCGAGAGCGACGCCGAGCCGTATATTCCGCCGATGCTCGACTATTTGCAGAAGCGCGGCGTGCTCAAGGAGAGCGAGGGCGCAAAGGTAATCGAGGTCGCCGAGGCGGGCGACAAGAAGGAGATGCCGCCGTGTATCATGGTCAAGTCCGACGGTGCAACGCTTTACGCTACAACGGACTTAGCGACGATCGTCCAGCGTATGCAGGATTACGCGCCGGATAAGATCCTCTATGTGACGGATAAGCGGCAGAGCCTGCACTTTGAGCAGGTGTTCCGCGCGGCGCGTAAGAGCGGCATCGTTCCGGAGACGACGCAGCTTCAGCATATCGGCTTCGGCACGATGAACGGCAAGGACGGAAAGCCCTTTAAGACGCGCGACGGCGGCGTGATGCGGCTGGAAACGCTGATTGCCGACATTACGCGCTTCGTCGAGGACAAGATCGTCGAGAATCAGATCGTCGATGCCTCGGAGGCGCACCGCACGGCAAAGATGATCGCCGTGGGCGCACTGAAATACGGCGACCTGTCCAATCTGGCGACGAAGGATTATGTGTTTGATATGGAGCGCTTTGCCGCCTTTGAGGGCAATACCGGGCCGTATCTGCTGTACACGATCGTGCGCATCAAGTCCATTCTGGCGCGCTTCGGCAAGCCCTATGAGGCGCTGCCGATCGCCCCTGCGGACAGCGACAGTGCAAAGACATTACAGCTTACGCTGGCGCAGATGCCGGAGCAGTTCGCGATGGCGTACCGCGACAGTGCGCCGAACGTGATTGCGGCGTATGCCTACGAGTTGGCCTGCGCGGTCAACAAATTCTATCATGAAACGCGCATTCTTGCCGAGCCGGACGCACAGAAGCAGAGCGGCTATATCGCGCTGATCGCGCTTGCCAAGCGGGCGCTGGAGAGCTGCATCGACCTGCTGGGCTTTGAAGCGCCGGATAAAATGTAAGTCTATAATGATAACGGGGTCAGGCGCAATGCCCGACCCCGTTGTGTTGACTGTTAAAAACCAGCCCACATGTCATTGCGAGGTTTGCGCAGCAAACCGTGGCAATCCGCATCTCTTTGCGCCGGTTTTCTCGTAAAAGCGTTACAGAGGAGAACGGATTGCCGCGTCGGGCTGCGCCCTCCTCGCAATGACAAAAATGGGAGATTATCCCTCTATTCCGCTTTCGTGCAGCAGCTCCGCTTCGCGGCCAACGGAAGAAACCCTAACATTTCTTGCGCCTCAGCGGTCAACGGAAGAACTTCGAGAATTTCCTCCATTTCAACGATTGACGGAAGAAGTCCGGGAATCTCTTACGCCTCGGCGGTCAACGGAAGAAATCCAAGAATTTCTTGCGCTTTGGCTGAGAGGCCTCGCCCGCGCCCTGTTCTAACTGGCGCAGCAGCTCCTTTTGCTCGCGGTTCAGCCGGGTCGGCGTCTCGACGACGACCGTTACGAACTGGTCGCCTCTGCCCTTGCCGTTGACATAGGGGATCCCCTTGCCCTTGAGCCGGAAGGTCGTTCCCGTCTGCGTTCCTTCGGCAATGCTGTAGCGCACCTTGCCGTCGAGCGTCGGGACCTCCAGCTCGGCACCCAGCGCCGCCTGCGAAAAGGAGATCGGCATTTCGCAATAGACGCTCTGCCCCTGTCTGGTAAAGATCGGGTGCTTTTTCACGCTGACGGTCACCATCAGGTCGCCCTTCGGGCCGCCGTTGAAGCCGGTGCAGCCTTCGCCGCGCACGCGGAGCGTCTGACCGTCGTCGATGCCTGCGGGGAAGCGGACTCTGGTCTTGAAGCTGCGGCGCACCTTGCCCTTTCCGCGGCAGCGCGTGCAGGGATTCTTGATGACCTTGCCCGTACCGCGGCAATCGGGACAGACGGAGTCGGACTGCATGGTCATGCCCATAAAATTCTGCTGTGTGCGGATCGTACCGCGCCCGTTGCAGCGCGCACACGTTTCGGCGCTCGAGCCGGGAGCCGCGCCCGTGCCGTGGCACATGTCGCAGTCCTCGATGCGGGAGGCGCTGATCTCCTTTTCGGTGCCGAAGGCGGCTTCCTCAAAGGTCAGCTCCACCCGCGCCGCGACATCCTCGCCGCGCGAAGGGGCGTTCGGCGCGCGGCGGCTGCTTCTGCCGCCGCCGAAAAAGCTTCCGAACAGGTCGCCCAGATCACCGAAATCGCCGAAGCCCCCCTCAAAGGGGTTGCCGCCGGCTCCGCCGGGATTGAAATTGGGATCGACGCCCGCGAAGCCGAATTGGTCATAGCGCGCCCGCTTGTCGGGGTCGGACAGGACCTCGTTTGCCTCGTTGATCTCCTTGAATTTTTCCTCGGCACCCGGCTCGTGGTTGACGTCGGGGTGATACTGCGCGGCCAATTTACGGTAGGCACGCTTGATATCGGCCTCGGACGCGTCCTTTGCGACGCCGAGCACCTCATAATAATCTCGTTTGTTTTCGTTCGCCATAAGCACTCACCTGAAATATGTCTGATACCCGATCAAACCGTTCGTTTTGATCGGGACTGTTTTTCACTAATACTGATTCTTGATTAAAAGATTTAATCAAGAATCCCGTGCGCTACGCACACTCGCATCGTGCGAAAGCACGCTGCTGGCGCTATAAAAAGCTTTTCAAGCTTTTTAACAGATTCTAGTATAAAATCGCGGCGATCCCGTTCCACGGACCTGCGTCGCGCGCCTTGTCATATCAAAGGAAATACTGCGAAAAAGGGCGCGCGATGGGCGCGCCCTTCATTCGGTTTCTATCAATCCTTGACTTCCTCAAAGTCGGCGTCAATGGGATCGTCCTTGCCGCCCGTGGGAGCCGCGCCGCCGTTCGGAGCGGCTTCGCCCTGCGGAGCCGCATTCTGATACAGCTTCTCGGACACGGCGTAGAACGCCTTCTGCACCTTGTCGGTCGCTTCCTTGATGGCCGCGACATCGGTCCCCTTATTCTTCTCCTTCAGCTCTTCCAGAGCGCTCTGGATGGATGCCTTCTCGTCGGCGGAGATCTTATCGCCCAGCTCGTTCAGCGTCTTTTCGGTCTGATAGATGACCTGATCGGCGGCGTTGTGGGTGTCGACCTCGTCCTTGCGAGCCTTATCCTCGGCAGCATACTGCTCGGCCTCCTTGACGGCCTTGTCGATGTCTTCCTTGGACAGGTTGGAGGAAGCGGTGATGGTGATGTGCTGCTCCTTGCCGGTGCCGAGATCCTTTGCGCTGACATTCACGATGCCGTTGGCGTCGATGTCAAAGCTGACCTCGATCTGCGGGACACCTCTGGGAGCGGGAGCGATGCCGTCAAGGTGGAACTTGCCGAGCGTCTTGTTATAGGCTGCCATTTCGCGCTCGCCCTGCAGAACATGGATTTCCACGCTGGTCTGATTGTCGGCCGCAGTGGAGAAGATCTGGCTCTTCTTGGTCGGGATGGTGGTGTTGCGGTCGATCAGACGGGTGAACACGCCGCCCATCGTTTCCAGACCCAGCGACAGCGGGGTGACGTCCAGCAGAAGCAGGCCCTTCACGTCGCCGCCGAGCACGCCGCCCTGAATGGCCGCGCCGACTGCCACGCATTCGTCAGGGTTGATGCCCTTGAAGCCTTCCTTGCCGGTGATGCCCTTAACGGCCTCCTGCACGGCGGGGATACGGGTGGAGCCGCCGACCAGCAGGACCTTGGACAGATCGCTTGCCTTGATACCGGCGTCGGCCATAGCCTGACGGACAGGCGTCATGGTCGCCTCGACCAGATGTGCGGTCAGCTCATTGAACTTCGCACGGGTCAGAGTGACGTCAAGATGCTTCGGGCCGGTCGCGTCGGCGGTGATATACGGCAGGTTGATCGTCGAGGTCGTCACGCCGGACAGCTCGATCTTTGCCTTTTCGGCAGCCTCCTTCAGACGCTGCATGGCGACCTTATCGCCGGACAGGTCGATGCCCTCGGCCTTCTTGAACTCGGAAACGAGGTAGTCGATGATGCAGTTATCGAAATCGTCGCCGCCGAGCTTTGTGTTGCCGTTGGTGGCAAGGACCTCGATCACGCCGTCGCCGATGTCCAGAATGGACACGTCGAACGTGCCGCCGCCGAGGTCATAAACCATGATCTTCTGCTCGGCTTCCTTGTCGACGCCATAGGCCAGTGCGGCAGCCGTCGGCTCGTTGATGATACGCTTGACCTCCAGACCGGCGATCTTACCGGCGTCCTTGGTGGCCTGACGCTGTGCGTCATTGAAGTAGGCCGGAACGGTGATGACCGCTTCGGACACGCTCTGACCGAGGAACGCCTCTGCGTCGTCCTTTAGCTTGCGAAGGATCATCGCGGAGATCTCCTGCGGCGTGTATTTCTTGTCGTCAATGGTGACCTTGTAATCGCTGCCCATGTGGCGCTTGATAGAAGAAACGGTGCGGTCGGCGTTGGTAACGGCCTGACGCTTTGCGACCTGACCGATCATACGCTCTCCGGTCTTAGAGAACGCCACGACGGACGGAGTTGTACGATTACCCTCGGCGTTGGCGATCACGACGGGCTCGCCGCCTTCCATGACCGCTACGCAGGAATTAGTAGTGCCTAAATCAATACCAATGATCTTTCCCATAATATAAAATCCTCCTAAAAAGTGTTATTTACAAATTTATAATAGATATCGCTTGGCGGCTTCCCTGTGTAAGGGGAAGCTGACTGAGGGGTCGCTTACAGCGAATCAGTTTGCGACCTTGACCATGGCGAAGCGAATGACCTTTTCGCCCATGGCAAAGCCGTTCTGGAATACCTCGGCGATCACATTTTCTCCGAGGCTCTCGTCCTCGACGTGCATAACGGCGTTGTGCCGCTGCGGGTCAAAGGACTCGCCCGCCGCGCCGAAAACCTCAATGCCCATTGCGGCAAGGATTTTTTTCAGCTCGGCCATGGTCATTTCCACGCCCTTTTTGTACGCCTCGTCCGCGGTATCGTTTCTCAGCGCACGGTCCAGATTATCATAGACGGGCAGGAACTTTTTGGCGGTATCGGCCACGGCATCCTGATAAATACCGTCCTTTTCGCGCTGAGAGCGCTTGCGGAAATTATCATATTCGGCAGCCAGACGGAGATATTGGTCGTGCTCCTTATTCAGCTCCTCGCGAAGCTTCTCCGATTCGGCCTTGTCCGGCTCGGACGGCTCTGCGGGGGCTTCGGACTTGACCTCCTCCGCGGCGGCCTCCGGCTTCGGCTGCTTTTCTTTCTTTTCAGCCTGTGCGGCTTCCTTCTTCGACAAATCTTATTCCTCCTTTTTGCCGTCGGGCAGCTCGGGCTTTCCGAACATTCGGCCCAAACCCTCGGCAAAGTAGCTCAATCTGGCGGTGATCTGTGCGTAATCCATACGCTGCGGGCCGACCACGCCGATCATGCCCTGCATACCGTCGCCGATATCAAAGCGTGTCATCACGACGGAGGTATCCTTCAGCTCCTGTGCGACATTTTCCGGCCCGACCAGGATCTTAACGGGACTGTTCGGGTCAAGCTTTGCCGGCAGATTGGAAATGGTGTCCTCGTCGAGTGCGCTCAGCACCTCCTGCGCCTTGGACAGGTCCTGATATTCCGGCTGTCCCAGCAGGCGGTCCTGCCCGGTCACATAGACCTCGGCACGTCTGCATTGCTCCAGAACATGCACGGCGAAATCCACGGCGAGCGGAACCAGTCCGGCGGCGGCTCCCGCGCTTCTTGTAACGCGGTCGAGCAGCTCGGGCGTAAATTCCTCGGGCGCGATCTCGGTCAGGCTGGCGTTGAGCACGGCGGACAGGAGCTTGAGGTCCTGCTCCGTCACGCTGAGCGGCAGCTTGATGAGCTTGTTCTTGACCGTCTCGTCGGTGGTCATGACCACCAGAATGAAGCTCCCGCGGTCGGCGGGAAGCACCTCAAAGCGCTTGACACGGACGGAGTCGGTATGCGCGGCCAAGGCGTAAGCCGGAAGGTTCGTCAGCTTGGATACCAGCTTGCCGACCTGACTCATCGCGCGGTCAAATTCCTGCATCCGCAGCTCCATGGCCTGATTGATGGATTTTGTCTCGTCCACGCTCAGACTGTAGTCCTGCATCAGACGGTCGATGTAAAAGCGGTAGCCCGCAGGGCTGGGGATGCGCCCGGCGGAAGTGTGCGGCTGCTCCAAAAAGCCGAGGTTCGTCAGCTCCGCCATCTCGTTTCGGATGGTCGCGGAGGAGAAATCCATGTCGGGGAGCTGCGCAATGGTCTTCGATCCGACCGGCTCGGCGGTGCGAATGTAGAGATCCACAATCGCCTTCAAAATTTTCTGCTTCCGTTCGGAAAGCTCCATGCCTGCTCCTCCTTTCGGCGCGGTGCGCTGGCACTCTTGCGCTCAAGCTCTTAGCACTCCATTCCCCTGAGTGCTAAGACCACTATACAACCGAAAAAACCGTTTGTCAATAGTTTCGGCGGGTTTTTTTGTGAATATTTTGTAACTGTTTTTTCGCCTCTTTTCAAGCGCGGAAAAATGTGGTATACTTATAATAGTGAAGTTTGTTGAAAACATAAAACAGCTTTCAGCGATATCCTATTGTTTCCCGGAGGTACGATCCTATGCACCAGCCAAAGGAGGGCGGCATCACGCTGCACGGGCACAGCCACGATCACGAGCAGCCGCATACCCATCCGCATACGCACAGTCATGAAAATAAAAAGCTCGTCGTAAACCGACTTGCGCGGGCGATCGGCCATTTGGAAAAGGTCAAGCGCATGGTCGAGGAGGACGTGGACTGCTCGGAGGTGCTGGTACAGCTTGCGGCAGTGCGCGGCGCGCTGGATAACACCGGCAAAGTCATTTTGCAGGATCATATCCAGCATTGCATCGTCGATGCGGTGGAGGACGGAGACGAGAGCGCGATCCTCGACCTGTGCGACGCGATCGACAAGTTTATTAAGTAGCACATGGCGCTCCCGCCGCACCGTCGGGAGCGGTGCTACACGATTCATTAAAGTAGGAAACCGTTATGACAGAATTATCGAAAATCCGTAATTTCTCCATTGTCGCGCACATCGACCACGGCAAGTCCACGCTGGCCGATCGTCTGCTGGAGGAATGCAAGACCATTGACAAGCGCGAGATGGAGGATCAGATCCTCGACTCCATGGAGCTGGAACGTGAGCGCGGCATCACCATCAAGGCGCGCGCCGTTCGTCTGCGCTATACTGCCGACGACGGCGAGACATATACGCTGAACCTGATCGATACGCCGGGCCATGTGGACTTTAATTACGAAGTCTCCCGGTCGCTGGCCGCCTGCGAGGGCGCGGTGCTGGTCGTCGACGCGTCGCAGGGCATCGAGGCCCAGACGCTGGCCAATACCTATCTTGCCGTCGACGCCGGTCTTGAGGTCGTCCCGGTCGTCAATAAGATCGACCTGCCTTCCGCGCGTCCGGAGGAGGTCAAGCACGAGATCGAGGACGTTATCGGCATCCCCGCAATGGACGCCCCCGAGATCTCCGCCAAAAACGGCATCAATATCCATGCCGTGCTGGAGGAGATCGTCAACGGCATTCCCGCGCCGCAGGGCGACCGCGACGCCCCGCTTCAGGCGCTGATCTTCGACAGCCAGTATGACTCCTATCGCGGCGTGATCGTCTATCTCCGCGTAAAGAACGGCGTGCTGCGGCCCGGCATGGACGTACGGATGATGGCCACGGGCGCGGAATATAAGGTCGTCGAGGTCGGCACGCTCTCTCCGATCGGCATGGACCCCGCAGACGCACTGGGCGCGGGCGAGGTCGGCTACCTGACCGCCTCGATCAAGACGGTGGCCGATACGCGCGTCGGCGACACCGTGACGGGCGTCGAGCGCCCGTGTACAGAGCCGCTTCCGGGCTACAAAACCGTGCAGCCCATGGTCTATTCCGGCGTCTATCCCGCCGACGGCAGCAAATACGGCGACCTGCGCGACGCGCTGGAAAAGCTCAAGCTCAACGACGCCTCCATGTCCTATACGCAGGAAAATTCCATTGCGCTGGGCTTCGGCTTCCGCTGCGGCTTTCTCGGCCTGTTGCACATGGAGATCATCATGGAGCGGCTGGAGCGCGAGTATAACCTCGATCTCATCACGACCGCGCCGAACGTCGTCTACCGCGTGACCAAGACCAACGGCGAGACGGTCGAAATATACACCCCCCTGAACTATCCCGACCCGGCGGACATCGCCTCGTGCGAGGAGCCGTTCGTGCGGGCAAGCATCCTGACGCCGCCGGAATACGTCGGCAATATCATGGAGCTGTGCCAGCAGCGGCGCGGCGAATACCGCGACATGACCTATCTGGACGAGGGCCGCGTGGAGCTGCATTATTTCATGCCGCTCAACGAGATCATATACGACTTTTTTGACGCATTGAAGTCCCGCACGCGCGGCTATGGCTCTCTGGACTACGAGCTGGACGGCTATCGCCAGTCGCGTCTGGTCAAGCTGGATATCCTGCTCAACGGCGAGATCGTCGACGCGCTGTCGTTTATTCTCTTTGCCGATAACGCCTACGCCCGCGCACGAAAGATTTGCGAAAAGCTCAAGGAGAATATTCCCCGCCAGATGTTCGAAATCCCCGTTCAGGCGGCCATCGGCGGCAAGATCATTGCCCGCGAGACGATCAAGGCCCTGCGCAAGGACGTGCTTGCCAAGTGCTACGGCGGCGATATCACGCGGAAGAAGAAGCTGCTGGAAAAGCAGAAGGAGGGCAAGAAGCGTATGCGCACCTTCGGAACGGTATCCGTACCGTCCGAGGCGTTCATGGCGGTTCTGAAGATGGACGAATGAAGCGTGTAACGATCTATACCGACGGCGCGTGCTCCGGAAATCCCGGTCCGGGCGGCTGGGGCGCGATCCTGGAATGGAACGGCACGGAAAAGGAGCTGTCCGGCGGCGAGCCGAACACCACCAATAACCGCATGGAGCTGACGGGCGTGATCTCGGCGCTCCGCGCGCTGAAGGAGCCGTGTGCGGTCGACCTCTTTACCGATTCCAAATACGTCTGCGACGCGGTGACAAAGCGCTGGGTGTACGCGTGGCGCGCAAAGGGCTGGATCAAATCCGATAAAAAGCCCGCCCTGAACGTCGATTTATGGGAGCAGCTTTTGCCGCTGCTGGAATACCACTCCGTAACGTGGCATTGGGTCAAGGGCCATGCCGAAAACGAAAAGAATAACCGCTGCGACGTACTCGCCGTGACGCAGAGCAGAAGCTTTCGGGGCTGATGCGTCGGGTCGCCGCCGCGCACAAAGGAGAATACCATGCTATATGTAATTCTGGCGCTCTTCTCGGCCGCAATCGTCGGCCTGGACCAGTGGACAAAGTACCTGACCGTCGCCGCCGACAAGGCCGGAAATCTGCCGTCGACGAGCTTCCTCGGTATTTTCCATATCACCTACGCCGAGAATACCGGCGGCGCGTGGTCGATGTTCCAGGGGCAGACGTGGCTGTTTATCGCCGTTTTGGTGCTGTTTATCGCCGCGATCGTCGTTTTGATTTGGAAGAAATGGCTGACCGCGAAGCTGGAATGGTGGTGCCTCGCGGCGATCCTCGGCGGCGGCATCGGCAACATGATCGACCGTCTGAGCTGCGGTTACGTGCGCGACATGATCTGCTTCGACTTTGTCGATTTCCCGATCTTCAACGTGGCCGACTGCTTTATTACCGTCGGCTGCTTCATCCTGCTGATCTACGTCCTGTTCTTCGAGCGCAGACGAACTGCCGAGCATAAGCAAACCGACGAACAAAAGTAAACCGACGAGCGCAAGCAAACCGACGAGCGCAAGCAAGCCGACGAGCAAAAATAAACCGATGGGTGCAAGCAAGCCGACGAGCGAAGCGGACCCCTGAGCGCAATTAAACCGATGAGTACATGTGAACCAACGAGTGCAACCTGACCACCAAACGCAAGCGTACCGATGCGTGCAAACGGGCCAACGATCACAAGTAAACCGCTGAGTGCGAATGACCGACAAGCGCAATTAAACCGATGTGTGCAAGCGGCCGACGAAAAGCCCCGCTCCCGCGCCGAATAAAAAATCACCCCGCCTGATATGAATGAAACCGTCCCCTGTCAACCGGACAGGGGACGGTTCTAATATGCAGCCGATCATAAGCTGCGCCTATTTGCCGGATATTCTATAGATGCTGTCTAATACTGATTCTTGATTAAAAGATTTAATCAAGAATCCCGTGTGCTACGCACACTCGCATCGTGCGAAAGCACGCTGCGCCGTCTCATGCAGAATCTGACGCGCCCTTGGCGCTATAAAAAGCTTTTTCAAGCTTTTTAACAGATTCTAGTATAACAGATCGGTGCAGTTCACTCGGCGCTCCACGCTTTATTTTTTCCGGCTAACTATTCGACGATAAAACGCAAAAAAGCCGCCCCGGAGGGCGGCTTTTTTTAGGTTCTATAATAAAAGTTGGGGTCAGGCGCATCGTCCTGACCCCTTAGCTATAGAAAAAGGTTGAGCATAGAGATA
>CAKTVW010000024.1 GCA_934630495.1 uncultured Oscillospiraceae bacterium | reverse complement strand
TGGTGACACTTTTATGATAAAGGATTTTATCTCTATGCTCAACCTTTTTCTATGGCTAAGGGGTCAGACGATGCGCCTGACCCCAACTTTTATTATAGAACCTGGCTCTTTTTTATTTCACAGACAAGGAGCAAGACAATGATCTTTTCAGATTCACCCCAGCAAAGAGCATTAGAACGGATGATGACAGCCGTCCCAAGGTTCCTTCCCCAAGGAGGCGGCACAATGGTGCGTCACCATTTTGCGTACACAGCAGAAATGTGCGACTGCCGGTACTGCCTGTATTACTGCAGAAAATGTACGGCCGATAGCTGCCTCTGCATCGAGGAACGAATCCTTGCCGGAGCAGCAAGCCGATCCGAGGTCATGACCGAAACCATGAAGGATATCCATAACGCTGCCTTTCGCAGACGGCTCAGTCAATTCATCAGAGAAAATGAGGAACTACCTATGAACTTTAGAAACGAAAAACACTGCTTGGCTTTCGACGAGGCCGTCCGCAAACTCAACAAGAAAAACTTCGCATTGATGGCAGCGATCTATCTGCTGACTGCTGAACACAGGCTGTGGATGCAAATCAAACGCTTCGTCGAGAGAAATGAGATCAAGTTCGACAGCTTCAGGCCGAAGGACAGCACCGAGAACGGATATACCCTCCTCTGCTGTGCCAAGGATCTCTATCTCGGGACAAAGCACATCACGATCAGCGACCTTGCAGACACCGAACTCGTAGCGCCCAAGATGTTCGCTCTGATCTGCAACGCTATGGCGATCCGCAGATTCGGTTTGGGCGTCATTCAATATAAGGAAAGGAACGCTCAGAAATGATCAAAATCAGAATCAGAAACGCCGGTCACGAGATCGACATCCGCTTTCCGATCAGCGAGAGTGAACTGTTCGCAAAGCTCGGTGAAATCCATGCTGTCGAAGGCAGGGACGCCGCACAGTCAGCCTATGTGACGGAGGTTTACTGGCCGGAGGAATTCTCGGCTATGAAAAACTGGTACGCCAATCTGGATGAGCTGAACTATCTCGCCAGAAGAATGGAGAGCTTTGATACCCTCGAATACGACCAATTCCTCATTGGCATCTCCAAGCTGGACAGCAAGGAAGTGAAGGATCTCATCAATCTGACCTTTAATCTAAACCGCTTCACCCTTTGCCAAGATGTCAGCAGCTACGGAAAGATCGGCAGAGCGTATGTGTTAAATACGGAAGGCTCCGTCCCCGCCTATGATGAAGATGATCCGAAATACGCCGCAATCGGCAAAGAGCTTATCAATCGAGGTCTGGCGCAGATCACTGCAAAAGGGCTGCTCATCTACAATCCCCTTGAGAAGTTGACCGAGGTGTACGACGGATAGACCTTTCCCGAATACTACTACGAAAGCACCATTGCCAGTGCGGAGGTCAGCTACAACGGACGTACCGAGCTGCTCCTGCTCCCCGGCGAAGAACTCGCAATCAAAATGCTTTGTTGTCTTGAAATTGACTACATCGCCGCAATACTCTTGCCGCGTAAGGATATGGGTTAAGGTGGCTTTATTCCACTTGCAGCGGTTATCCTCATTGAGCGCCTTGTTTTTACACGTCCCCCGTCCCCTGTCTTTCATGTAGAAAGTGGGGGTAGGGATTAGAAGCCGTAGCCGGAGGTAGTGAGGGTGGACTTGACTTCGCCGGCATTGTAGCAGTTGATAATGGTGTTAGTTACAGAGCTGGAGGAGTAAGCGTAGCCGACCACACCGCCGAATGCGGCGCTGGAGCTGTTGTAGCTGCCGGTGACCGTGCCGTAATTGCAGCAGCCGTCAACGGTAGTTCCCGGTGTAGCGGTGGTGGAGGAACTGCCGCCGATGTAACCGACGACACCGCCGAGAGGAGAGCTGTTGGTATAGGAAGGCTCGACTGTCGCATAGTTGCGGAGATTGCGCAGGGTGGAGGCAATGGCGCAGCCCACGATGCCGGCGGTCTTGCCCTGACCCTTGACATAGCCGCGGACCGTCAGATTCTCGATCGTTGCGTTCTTGACGGAGCCGAACAGTGCAGAATAGCTGTAGTAAGATACATACAGACCGGAGATGGTGTGATAGCAGCCGTCAAAGCTGCCGCCAAAATATCTAGTATCGCCGGTGCCGATCGGGCGGAAGGTGTTCGAAGCGCTGCCTTCCAGATCAATATCGGCCGTGAGCTTGAAGGACAGACCCTCACAGGTGTCACCGTTGTAGACCCGATCGCTCAGCGCCTTCAGATCCTCAGCGGTGGAGATCAAAATGGTGTTCTCAGTAGTGCCCGAATCGCCTGTGTCGGACGATTCCTTTGCGCCGCAGAGACAGACGCCGAGCGCATCGTAGGTATGTGCTTCGTTGGTGATCGTGTAGATACAGCCGTCGTCGGTGCATGCGGCGTTGTGAGTGCCGTCGCTGTTGTCTGTATAGACCAAGTTATGCTGTGTAGCAGACGACCCGCCATAGGAGGGGTCCTCCAGTGTGCTGAGGATCGTAGCGGAGGGAGTGAACCCTCTTCTTCCCAGTCACCGTTCAAGCCGTACAGGCCTTCGAAATTGCTGCGATATGCCGACTTGCAGTAGATCGTCGTAACATCGGCATAGTAGGTGTATTCCAATACTCCGTCAAGACCGGTCGGGCAGTCGCCGTAGAAGTAGACACCTTCCAGATCGTCCTCGCCGGGAAGGCTGCCGACATACTTAACGGTGCTTGGAATAACGATATTTTTTACGCCGGTTACGGAGGAAAATGCGCCGGCACCGATAGAGACGATCGTCGTGCCGTTGATTGCCTTGGGAATGACGATATTTGTGTCATTACCGGAGTATTTAGTGATGGAACCGGCCGTGCTGACCGTAAACGCGGAGGCTGGGGTGGGTTCCGGTGTTTCTTTTGCGGGGGAGAAAGTGGCGGCTGCCTGCGCCGGAAGCAGAATACCGGCCAACAGAGAAACGCACAGCACTAAAACCGCAAAACGATGCAGAGTCTGCTTGAACAGTTTCATGTTTTTTGCTCTTTTTTGAATTTCGTTATTCTTGCTGAAGAATAACCGCCTATATTTTAGCATGGGAGCATAATAAAGTCCAATCTGCGTTCTGTATTAAAGAACGATATTCTACAATTTGGAATTTTTGCGAATAAATTCAAAAAAACTCATTTGCGGTAAAAGGCTCCCGACCCAGAAAAAGAAACGTGCCGTCCGCACATCTGCGGACGGCACGTTACATTATGTATGAAGAACAAAATTCCAACTGTCGCGGCACATATCCTCCAGTGTTTTTTCCGCAGTCCAGCCCAAAAGCCTCTGCGCTTTTTCCACATTGGCGTAGACGACGGGAAGGTCGCCCGGCCTGCGCGCGCCGTAAACATAGGGGACGGGGACGCCCGCGGCGCGCTCGAAGGCGTCGACAAGCTCCTTTACGCTGACGCCGCGCCCGGTGCCGAGGTTGATCGGCTCTGCGCCGCAGTGCGAAGCCGCATAGTCCAGCGCCATCAGGTGCCCCCGCGCAAGATCGACGACATGGAGATAGTCGCGGACGCAGGTGCCGTCCGGCGTGTCGTAGTCGCTGCCGAAGATCGTAAGCTTTTCCAGCTTTCCGGCGGCAACGCGGGCGATATACGGCATCAAATTGTTGGGGATGCCGTTCGGGTCGTCGCCGAGAAGACCGGATTCATGCGCGCCGATGGGGTTGAAATACCGAAGCAGGACAGCCGAAAAATCGGCGTGCGCGGCGGCGTAGTCGCGGAGGATCTGTTCGATCATGACCTTTGTCCAGCCGTAAGGATTGGTCGCGACGCGGGCGGGCATGGATTCCTCGTAGGGGACGGGGTTCTCGGGGCCGTAGACCGTGGCGGACGACGAAAATACAAAGCGTTTACAGCCAAATTCTTCCATGACCTCCAGCAGCGCGAGCGTGGAATCAAGATTATTGCGATAATACGTCAACGGAAGCCGACAGCTTTCACCGACGGCCTTATAGGCGGCAAAGTGAATGACGGCATCGACGGGATGCTCCCGGAAGGCCGCTCGCAGAGCGCCGCGATCCGTCGCGTCGATCCGATAGAAGAACGGACGCCTGCCGGTGATATGCTCCAGACTGTCGAGCACGCTTGCCTTTGCGTTGTAGAGGTTATCGGCGATGATGACCGTATGACCGGCATTTAACAGTTCAACACAGGTGTGACTGCCGATATAGCCGAGGCCGCCGGTGACAAAAACATTCATATATTCAGCCCTCCGTTTCCTTATTTTGAGGAATCTCTGAATAAATCGCCTGCGGCTGTCGCCGGATATTTTTCGGCGGCTTTTCGGTTCGAAAAGCTTGAAATACACAAAGTATTCCTGCGCTTTTCAAATCTCAACCCGCCAAAAAATCTCTCGACGACCGCTCTTGTTGATTTAATCAGAGCTTCCTTAATTATAGTTGCCGGGCGGGGGCTTGTCAACCGCTCCCAAGAACAAAAAACCATTTGACATTTCGACAAAATACTGCTATATATGGGAGAGAAATAACTCATGGAGGAAGCAGTGCATGACACGGTTTCGTCGCGTACAGAATATTGCAGCGATCATCTTTGCGGCGCTTTTGTTGGCGCTCAGCTATGAGGTCTTTATTTTTTCCAACAGCTTTGCTCCGGCCGGGGTCCCCGGCATCGCTACGATCATTCAGGAGATATTCGGCTTCCGAGTAGCGTATCTTAATATCATTATCAATATTCCGCTGCTGGTCCTTGTTTACTTTGTGGTCGACCACGAGTACGCGATCCATTCGGCCATTTTTTCGGTGGTGTTTTCGCTGGCGCTGGTCCTGCTGGACCACATGGACCTTTCGGCGATCCGTTACCATACCGAGAACGGGACCAGTCTGATCCTTGCGCCGCTGGCGGGCGGTGTGATCAGCGGCTTCAGCTACAGTATTGCCATGAAGCGCAACGGCTGCACGGGTGGCACGGACCTTGTCGCCGCGTGGGTACATCATAAATATCCGGAAAAGAATATGCTCTGGGTCATTTTCGGCATCAATGCGGTCGTGGCGGGTGCGTCCTACTTCGTGTATAACTACCGGATCGAGCCGGTGATCCTGTGCCTGCTGTATTGCTTCACCTCCAGCAAGGTCTGCGACATTACGCTCAAGGGCTTTAAGGAGGCCGTGAAGTTTGAGATCATTACCGATCGGCCGGAGGAGCTGTCAAAGGCGCTGATGGACTCCATGCACCACGGCGTGACCGAGATCCCTGCGGTCGGCGGCTTTACGCACAGCAATAAGACCTTGCTGATCTGTGTGGTCAACAAGCACCAGATCGTGGAGTTTCAGCGGATCATCCAGCGTTTCCCCGGCTCTTTTGCCTATCTTTCCAGCGTGAAGGAGACGATGGGCAACTTTAAGAGGATCAAATAGACCGAGCGCCGTGCAGCCTTAAAAAGGGCTGTACGGCGCTTTTATGCAGTCGCTATTCAAAATTCGGGACTGCCGCATTATCTGCGGCAGTCCCGTTTTGCATTTTAATGACCGGGTATCAGTTACCGGAGTCCTCGACGTACAGCTCACGAACCGCGTTGGGGTCGGCGGGCTTGGCCTTCGGAGCCTCGGGAGCGGCGGCCTGCGGGTTGTTCCGGTTCTCCATGAACTTGCGCGCGACCTGCGGGAAGAGCGCGTAGGAAAGAACGTCCTCTTCGCAGCGGGCAATGTCCTTGGATTCTTCGCGGTACTTTGCAAGCTCCGGCTTGAGCAGATCGGCGGGACGGCAGGTGATGACCTTGTCGTCGCCGATGCACTTTTTCCGAACTTCCTCATTGACCTCGCCGGGCAGCTTGCCGTATTCGCCGCGAAGCAGACCCTTGGATTCCTTGGTGACCATCTTGTAGCGCTCGCCGGCGATCACGTTCATGACGGCCTGCGTACCGACGATCTGGCTGGTCGGCGTGACCAGCGGAGGATATCCGAAGTCCTTACGGACACGCGGGACCTCGGCAAGCACGTCGTAATACTTGTCCTCTGCACCGGCCTGCTTGAGCTGACCGAGCATGTTCGAGAGCATACCGCCGGGGACCTGATACATCAGCGCCTTCGTGTCAACGCCGAGCACCTTGGGATCCAGATAGCCTTCCTTCTTCAGACGGTCTGCGACCTTACGGAAATGGACGGCGGCTTCGT
Organism: uncultured Oscillospiraceae bacterium; assembly: GCA_934630495.1. Classification (GTDB taxonomy): domain Bacteria; phylum Bacillota; class Clostridia; order Oscillospirales; family Oscillospiraceae; genus JAZOXB01. The sequence goes on along the minus strand of CAKTVW010000024.1, from coordinate 30,411 downwards.
TCAGCTTGGCTAAGTCGAGTCCGGTGTCGCGGTCGGTGCCCTGAAGCGTTGCGACGAGGGATTCCGTCGCGGGCTGGGAGGTGCCGTTTGCGAGCGGGGAGAGCGCGCAGTCAACAATGTCGACGCCCGCCTGAGCGGCCATCAGGTTGACCATGTCGCCCGTGCCCGCAGTGTTGTGCGTGTGCAGGTGGATGGGGACGGAGACGTTATCCTTCAGCTTGCGCACCAGATCGTAGGCGTGGTAGGGGAGAAGAAGGTTCGCCATGTCCTTGATGCAGATGGAATCTGCGCCCATCTTTTCCAGCTCCTTGGCGACGTTGACAAAATAGTCGTCGCTGTGGACGGGGCTGACGGTAAAGCTCAGAGCAACCTCCGCCCAGCCGCCGTACTTCTTAACGCTTTCGACAGCCTTGCGCAGATTGCGGATATCGTTCAGCGCGTCGAAGACACGGACGACATCAATACCGTTTTCGATAGACTTCTTGCAAAACTCTTCTACGACGTCGTCTGCATAGTGCTTATATCCGAGGATGTTCTGCCCGCGGAAGAGCATTTGCAGCTTGGTCTTGGGCATGTGTGCCTTAAGCGTGCGCAGACGCTCCCACGGGTCCTCGTTCAGGAAACGCATGCAGACGTCGAACGTAGCGCCGCCCCAGCACTCGAGAGACCAGTAGCCCATGTTGTCGAGAATTTCGCAGGCGGGGAGCATATCCTCGATGCGCATACGCGTTGCAGCCTGAGACTGGTGCGCGTCGCGGAGGATGGTTTCGGTTATCATCAAAGGCTTCTTTTCCATAATTCAAACCTCCTTAACGAGCAAACAGGGCAATGAATACACCGGCGGCGACGGCGGAGCCGATAACGCCCGCGACGTTCGGGCCCATAGCGTGCATGAGCAGGAAGTTGCTCGGGTCTTCCTTCTGGCCTTCCTTCTGCGAGACACGCGCGGCCATCGGGACGGCGGAAACACCGGCCGAGCCGATCAGCGGGTTGATCTTCTTGCCTTCCGGCAGGAACAGGTTCATGAACTTGGCAAGCAGAACGCCGCCTGCGGTGCCGCCCGCGAAGGCGATAACGCCGAGGATAACGATGCCCACGGTGCGCGGGGTGAGGAAGCTGTCGGCCTGTGCGGTAGCGCCGACGGAGATGCCGAGCAGAATGACGACAATGTTCATCAGCTCGTTCTGCGCAGTCTTGGACAGACGGTCCACGACGCCGCACTCACGGAACAGGTTGCCCAGCATCAGGCAGCCGACCAGAGGTGTTGCAGAGGGAACGAAGAGCGCGACAAAGAAGGTAACGGCGATCGGGAAGATGATCTTTTCCTTTTTGGAGACCGTGCGCAGTGCGTCCATGCGGATCAGACGCTCTTTCTTGGTGGTCAGAGCCTTCATAATCGGCGGCTGAATGACCGGGACGAGCGCCATGTAGGAGTATGCGGCGATAGCGATCGGCCCAAGAAGCTCACTTGCAAGCTTGGAGGTGACGTAGATGGCCGTCGGGCCGTCCGCGCCGCCGATGATACCGATAGACGCGGCCATGGCCTGCGTGAAGCTCAGGCCGCTGATGCCGATCTTGGAGATGAGGAGCGCGCCGAGATAGGCGATGAAGATGCCGAGCTGTGCGGCAGCGCCGAGCAGCAGGCTCTTGGGGTTGGCGATCAGCGGGCCGAAGTCCGTCATTGCGCCGACGCCGATAAAGATCAGGCACGGATAGATCTGCAGCTTGACGCCGAGGTACAGCACGTCGATCAGGCCGAAGTTTCCGCTTGAGAAGGCGGACCAATCGATGTGTCCGGTTTCGTTAATGAAAATGCTGGTGTGGTACATTTCCGCGCCGGGGAGGTTGGTCAGAAGCATACCGAAAGCGATCGGCAGCAGCAACAGCGGCTCAAAGCCCTTGCCGATGGCAAGGTACAGCAGACCAAAGGAAATGACGATCATGACGAGCGCTTTCCAGTTTGCTTCTTTAATGAGCATGGTGATGCCGGCCTGATCGATGAAGTTCAGCAGCGCCTGCTTATTGGAGATCGCTTCCTGTCCGTCGTCGGTTTTGATCGCGGTGGTCTCGGCAGCGGTGTCATCACCGGCCGTTTCGTAGGCCTTGCCTGCGGCGGATGCGAAGGTGAAGCACAGGCACACCAGCAGGCCGAGCACCAGCAGAGCGATCATCAGCCGATGCATCTTTTTGTTATTTTTAAACATAGTAATTCTCCTTTATTACAAACAGAATTACGCGATGGTGCAGATCAGAGCCTGAGTTTCCACATTGTCGCCCTTGCGGATATTGACGCCGGAGACCTTGCCGTCGCACGGAGCGAGGATCTCGTTCTCCATCTTCATAGCCTCAAGAATCACGAGGATCTGGCCCTTTTTGACATTCTGACCGGCCTGGACCTTCACGTCCAGAATGGTGCCGGGCATCGGCGCCTTGACCTGCGCGCCTGCGCCGACGGGGGCGGGAGCGGGCTTCGCGGCGGGAGCGGCTGCGGGAGCTGCCGCTGCGGAGGAGGCATCCATTTCTTCAATCTCGATCTCATAGAGAGAACCGTTGACATTGACACGATATTTTTTCATTTTTTGTTACCCTTTCCTTTTTACAGTTTTTTAATGGACAGAATGCGGATGGCGGATGCGTCGGTGCCGCTTGCTTCGGCGATGGCTGCGGAAACAGCCGCGACAAATTCGGCACGGTTGGGGATCGCGGAGTCGTCAACGTGCGCTTCTGCTTCCTCCTTGGGAGCGGATTTCTTGCCGAGCGATTGGCAGACCACGCCGAGAAGCTTGCACAGGACGATGATCAGAGTCAGAACGACAAAAACCGTTGCAAGGCCCATGACCACGACAAACCAGTTTTGCATAGGTAACCTCCTTTTCAGCACACAGGCTAATATTTTTTTATCAGAAGGCGCTAAGGCCGATATCGGAGAGAAGGCTTACGCAATGGTAAAGCCGATGGAAGCCAAGAGCCTCCCGTTAACGTAAATTTCAAAAGTATAGCTTCCCGGAACGGCGCTGCCGTCTTCGGCGGCGGGCATCGGGATTGCGTTGGCATGGTGACGCTCGAACCACATCTCGTTCCATGTCAGATCGCGGGAAACGTCGTTGACCGCCTTGCCGTCGGAATCCCGAACGACATAGGTGAGGCGTATGGGGTCGTCCGAGGCGGTCATGCTCGAAACCTCAAGGCAGAAGGCAATTTCTTCTCCTGCGGTGAAGCGGCCGCTGCTTCTGCGGTCGCTGAGATCGCGGTAGTCCCACGTCTCCTTGTCGGGCTTGCCGAACATTGCGATAAAGCTTTCCGACGCGCCGATGGGCGGTCTGGGAAGCACGGCGTAGAGATCAAAGGCTCCGGCGGCGGGCGTGGTAACGGTCGTTGCCGTCTCGCCGAAGATCTGCGACGAGGAATCTGCTGGCGTCAGCGCCAGACCGATCTCATAGGTCACGCCGGGGATCAGGTCCCTCAGAGTGACCTGCGTCTCCTGCACCTCGGCAAAGGCGGGGGCGTGAAGACTGCCCTCCGGGCGGTAGGTGACATACCAGCCGCCTGCGGGAGCGGCGATCGGCGCATCCCATGTTACGGCGACGGAGCCGTCGTCCGCAAGCGCGGCCGTAAGCGAGTGCGCGACGATGGGATTTGCGGGCAGCACCACGGTGGCCGGGGTATCCAGACCGCCTGCGGTGATCGTAAAGGTGTATGCGACGGAATAGTCCTTCATCTTGATGTCGAGCGTGGTCTTGTCCGTCGTCCAGTTATAGGAATTGTCGCCCGCCACGCAGGTGACGGTCCATTCCTTCGGACGGTTCTCGCCGCAGCTCCATGAGAGAGAGACGACGCCGTTATTGATGTCCGAGACGGCGAGGTCATGGACCTCTACGATCGGAAGCAGCTCATACTGAACGCTCGTCTGTCCGCTGACGAAGAAGGTGTCGCTGCCGACGAGATTAAAGGTGTAAAGCTCCTCTTTGTTCAGACCGGATACCAGAAAGGAGGTGCCCGTGAAGTCAGCCGACTTTTCGTCCTTGCTGTTTTCGCCGGAGTAGGTCAGGTGCCAGCGGTCGGGCGCGGGGCCGTCGTACTCGAAGGAAAGCAGAACGTCGCCGTCCTTTTCTCCGCGCTTAGCGGTAAAGGCGGAGATCTCGGTCGCCTCGGGCGTGGAGACGTTGATGTTATACGCGGAGGCGTTTCGCAGCTTGTGGTATTGTGCGGCGTTTACCGAGACAAAATAAGTGGTGTCGGCGCTGAGGCCGCTGAAGGTGTACTGATTGCCGTTTCGGGCGGGCACGCGCACATTGCCGTAGCTGTCCTTGCACGTCAGGACAAAGCAGTCCTGCGCATCGTCCGTGACCAGCTCCACGACCAGCTTTTCCGTTGTGCACGAAACGACCTGAAGCTTCGTCACATCGACAAAATACCATGTCAGAAGGAAGTAGGCGATTGCGCCGATGCCGAGGATCAGGGCCGTCAGTGCGCAGATCAGGCCGATCTTTGTGCGGCGTCGGGGCGCGTCGGCTTCCTCCTCCTCGGAAAGCTCCTCGGCGTCGGTGTCGACATAGGCGTGCTCTGCGGTCGGCGCTTCCTCGGCGGCGGTCTTCGGCTCGTCCGAGGGCGTCTCGGACCGGTTCTCCTGTTTCTCGGGCGCTTCGCCCATGACCTCGTTGACCGAGGCGAGCAGTGTATCGAGATCTATCTGATCCGGATCGATCTCTTCGTCGCTCTCGGACGTTTCGGACGTCTCGGATGCCTGCTCGAATCCCGGTTCCTGCGGTGCGTCGCTGCTCTCCGCCTCGGCGGGAGCTTCCTCGGAGGTTTCCTTGGCAGGGGCCTCCTCAGCCTCCTGCTCGGGCTGCGGCTCCGGCGCTTTTTTGACCGGTGCGGGCTTTGCGGGCGGTGTAACGGCCGTTTCATCGATATCCGCTTCGGTGCCGCCGCCGGAAAGGTCCGGGGAGAAGCTCTTGCGGAAGGTGTCGTCAAGCTGTTCGGCATCGGTCATTCGCATCGGCTCGTCCGTCTCCGGCTCATCCTGCGCCGCTTCTTCGACAGGGGCCGCCGTTACGATCGGCGGGATGATCAGGTCGTCCTTGACCTCGTTGCGCTGCATGTAGAGCATCAGTGCCTGCTTGAGGTCCTCCGGCGAACGGAAGCGGTTTTCGGGACGGAAGGCGCAGGCCTTCAGAATGATGCTTGCAAGCTCGTAGTCGGCGTAGAGCGGCGTCGGCAGCGGCTTCCCGGTCAGACGCAGCTTTTCGGCCATGGCTTCACCGGTGTTTTCGTCCTCGAAGGGTCCCTGATTGGCGTTGTAGACGCGGTAGAGCACCATGCCCAGCGCGTACAGATCGATCGTCGTATTCGGCGAGGCAGTGATATCGGAAAGCTCCGGAGCGGAGAAGGGACCGATATATTCCTCCGGAACGGAGGCATACCGCAGGTCCTCCAGCGGGACAAGGCCGAGGTCGCCGAGCAGGAATTTGCCGTTGGTCATGAAGAAAATGTTTTCCGGCTTTACGTTCTCAAAAAGATAACCGGCTTCGCGGCAGGCCGATATCGCATCGCACAGGTCGATGCCGAGATTGATGGCCCGCAGATTCGTCATGGCGCGTTCGGACATGAAATCGCTCAGCGGAATATTGAGCGGGTAGAGTATGTAGACGTCAAAGCCTACGCCGGATTCCTTCGGAATGACCTGATAGTCCACAGCGCCGGCAAAGCACCCGGAGGCTGCCAGCGTTTTCCCGGCTTCCAGCTCCGTTTTGATGTCGTCCACGACGCGGCCGTAGTACGCGTGGACGGCGGCCTCGTCGGCATAAGCGCCCGAAAGGATCAGAGCGCGGATCTGCTGGTCGGATTCCGGCACGGACAGCAGCTTCAGCACAAAGCGTTCGCCGTTGGCGGTATTGCGCAGAATGTAGCAGGTGCGGCCGTTATGTCCGGGGGACTCCCGTTCGACGACCATTTGATCCAGAAGCGGAGATACCATCTTCAATTCGGACATCCATAAACGCCTCCTTAATGAATGAAAAATCAAATTCTCTCATTTATATACTATGACATTTTTTTGAAAAAATCAATAACATTCTTGTCAGATTCTTGAGAAAATGATATGATATAAAAAACAGAAATGGAAAACTACAGCAAAGAAAGGAGTCGGCATAACGCTGAAAAATCAGATTTCGATATGGAAAACAAGGTAGTATGCTATTATTGCGGCACGATTTATGATGCCGATATGGAAAAATGTCCGCTCTGCGGGAGCCGGGCAAGATCGGAGGACGCCGAAAACGCGATCCCCGTTCAGCGTCAGCGCCTGACGGAAAAGGAACGCCGCGAGCGCCGCAGGGCAGTGCAGGGAAAATACGAAGCGCCGTCCCGCAGTACGGAGCCGACGCGGGAACCGTCCGCTTCGAGAAGTGCTGCATCGCGCGGCGGTGCGGGGAAATATGCCGCGTCCAAGAAAAAGAACGGCGCGCCGAAGAGCGTCCTGCGCGCGACGGTCATTTTCCTTGCCTTGGCCGTGCTCGTCATGACCTATTTCATCGGAGATATGATCGGCTGGTGGCCGGGGCTTGAGGATCTGGTCGAGCACAACTATTATAAGCCCGCCAAAGCCGATACGAGCTGTACGCTCCTGACCGCCCAGCCCGAGACGCTGCGCTTCACCGCGCCGAAGGAAACGGCGGAGATCAAGATCACCGTGAACGCCGCCTGCGAGGAAACGGTCTATTGCAGCGTGGATTCCGAGAAGGTCGCCGTGCTTTCCGAAACGGCAAAAACACAGGCCGACGGAGAGCAGAAGACGATGATCTTTACCGTGACGGCGGCCGGGGAGGGAGAAACGGTGATCCGCGTCAAGTGCGGCAAGCTCAGCGCGACGGCTTCGGTCGTCTGCGAGGGCGGCGTGACGGAGCCGACAGAGCCTGCAACGGTGGACGCCGATTTTACGCCGGAAATGAACTATGACGACCTGACGCTCTACGGAAAGGGAGATTCCACGCAGCTTCGCGTAAAGAATCTGCCCGACGGCGCCGCGGTCAAATGGACCAGCGACGATGCCACCGTCGCCAAGGTCAGCGAGGACGGCGAGGTGACTGCCATTTCTGCGGGCAGCACGACGGTCACGGCCGAGATCGGCACGGTCAAGGTCGAGATCCCGGTGCGCTGTGTCTTTGAAGACGACGATATGGGCGCGCATCTGGAGATTACGGACGCGACGATCAAGGTTGGGGAGAAGTTCTATCTCTACCTTTACGACTCCGACGGCCAGCGCATTTCGGGCATCAGCTACAGCGTCAATAACGAATCCGTCTGCACCGTCAAGGACGGCGCCGTTACCGGCATCGGGAGCGGCACGACCAATGTGATCGTTACATTCAACGGAACGGAATATCCCTGCATCGTCCGCGTACGCTGATAAATAATAAAAAACGCCGAGGGTGCCGCAGTGATCTGCGGCACCCTCGGTTGTTTTTAACGATCCCAAGACAGGAAGCGGCCGAGGCGCGAGCGCATGAAACGTTCGTTCAGACGTCCGTAGGCGGCGGTCAGCGGCCTGATCCGACTGACCCAATAGCCCAGCTCCGCGACGGCAATCCCCGCGAAAACGTCGGCGAGCACATGCTGGCGTGTGAAAAGCGTCGAGAGAAATACCGTGAGAGAGCCGAGCGTGCAGAGAATGCAGACCGGCGTTTTCCTGCGGCCGAGAATCTGACTGTCATACAGGAAGCGCGTGCCGAGCCATGCGACAAAGCAGTGGATCGACGGGAAAAGATTGGTCGGCGTGTCGACCCGATAAATGAACCGCATCAAAAACGGGATCACGCCGCTGCCCTCGACGGTCGGCCGGACATTTGTCGTAGGAAGCGCGACAAAGCAGACCAGACAGATGAGCTTTGCGGTAATGTCCGCTACGGCGAGGCGGCAGGCTTTTTCCGGGCTTTCCTGCGCGACCCTGATATTCTGGTAGGTCCAAAAGGCGAACGTACCGATGTAGGGGAGTACCCAGATCGGAAGGAACGGCAGCGCTGCGTCCCAAGCGGTCGTCATGTCTATGGCGTTGGCGGTACCCGTGTAGAGCTGCAGGAGCTTCGGTCCTTGAAAGGCAAGAAGATTCATCAGGCCTGTGGAGATCAGCGGGAGGATCGCATAGTCGGGGAAGAGACGCCGCATACTCTTTTTCAGCAAAAAATCACCTCGGATCGATTGGATTCAAGGTGATTATAGCATGTTTCGCGGAATTGTCAATCCGACTCGGCTTCCCGGAAAGCGAAAAAGCGCTGACCGAGATAATTGAAGCCGACAAAGAGGCAGGAGCCGGAATACGTCGCAATGTAGTCGGCGGCGGTCTTTTTCGCGTCGGAGAACAGCCGCAGCCCGGCAAACCAGCCGTCCGGAGCGCCCGTCAGCAGCGGGTAGATCAGCAGCAGCGAGATCGCGTGCGAAAGCACATAGCACACGACGATGTTCAGCGAGAAGCGCAGGACCGAGCGCAGGGTATCGCCCTGATATTTAAAGGTGAAATAGCGATTGAGGAAATAGCTCATCACGCTTGCGATCACCGTGCTGATCGCAGAGCAGGGAAGCGGCCCGAGCGGTGTGACGGCAAGCAGCAGCGCCTTCAGTCCCTCCCCGACGACGGTGTTCAGCACGCCTACGAGGAGGAATTTCCACATTTTTATATCAAACAGCGACAAAAACTTTTTTTTCATGTTCCTTCGTCCTTTGCAGTTTCTCCGCCCCAGCAGGTCCAGACCGCGCCGTCGCTTCCGGCATAGAAGATCGTTTTTCCGTCGCTGCTGTCATAGCAGAGCCGGACGTGCAGCTCCGGGACCGCGCATTCCGAACGGACGGCCAGCGCGATCATAGCGGCCTCGTTGAGATATGTTTCCGGCGCGTTTTCGTCGCAGTAGACATTCTGCCCGAAGGAGCAGGCGTCTTCGTAGGAAATCGCGACGGGATAGCGAAGCGTGAGAAGCGCGTTCGCCTCGTCATATTCCGCCCGGTAGCTCGGCCAATTCGTGTTTGCGTAGTCCAGAACGCCGACGGCAGCCTCCGTTGAAGCCTCCGGAAGAGCGGTCCTGCTCCGGTACAGTCCGACGAATCGGACGCACAGCCAGACGGACACGCCAATCAAAAGGACAAGCGCCGAAACGATCAAAACGATCAGTCTTTTTTTCATACTCCGCATCACCTCGCGGCTATTGTACCGCGCGGCGCGGAAAAAGTCAAATTCCGCGCAGATGCGCGCTCGAAAGCAGATCGGAAAAAACGTCGCGGTACGTTTTTTCTGCCGCCGTGTCGCACTGAACGCTGAGGCAGTAGTAGTGCGTTCCGTCGTAGAACAGCGCCGCATTGCAGGACACGGGACCGTTTTCTCCGGCGGCGGTCCATGCGCAGCGGTATTCCGTCTGCGGGAAGGCGTTCACCGTTACGGGGGCAAGCGCCTCGGCGGAGCGTCCGCTGATGTGCAGGCAGGCCTCGTCAAGCGATGCAGCCGTGAAAATTTCCTCGAAAACAATGTAGTCCTCTGCGGAAAACAGCGAGCTGAGGCCGCTTTCCGCAGTCGCCGTCAGCGCGGCGCTTTGCGGAAGCTCGGCGGACAGGTAAAACGCGGGTGTCCGCTCGATCAGCAGCTCGTCGCTCACGCATTCCGGCGCGGGGCTTTCCTTGACAGAACAGCCGTTCAATGATAAAATGAGCAGGATACAAAAGCAAAGACTAAGGTATTTCACACAGATCCCCTCCGAAAGGATAATTTCCATGGAACCATATTATGCCGGATATCTGCTTGTCATGAATCTTGCCGCGCTGCTTCTGATGCGGGCGGACAAAAAACGTGCGCAGCGGCATCGGTGGCGTATCCCGGAGGCGGTGCTGTTTGCGGTCGCCGCGCTCGGCGGCGCGGGCGGCGAATGGCTGGGAATGTATCTTTTCCGTCATAAAACCAAGCATCTGCGGTTTGTACTGATCCTGCCGCTTTTGACTCTCGCGTGGGTGCTCGTGACCGTATTCTGGCTCAACGCCAAGCGTTAAATTTATTCTTCGGAGCTGCCCGGCGCTTCCTTACGCCGCCGCAGCGCGTGACGCGTGCCGTCCGGCTCGACGATCACGGTGCTGTCAAGCTGTGACGTCAGGTTGGCGCGTACGGAATCGATATATACCTTGCGCAGCGCGTCGCGCTCACGCAGCTCCTCGTCGGTCAGCGGCCGCTGCTTGGCCTCACGGGCAAGCTCGTTGATCCGACGGATCGTTTCTTCCATTGTCATGTTCTCAACTCCCGGTTAATTATATTTTCTCCTTTGACATCATATCGCGTTTGCATATCGGTGTCAAGATATTTGACGGAGGTAACCCATGAAGATCCTTATTATCGGCGGGGGCGCGTCGGGGATGATGGCGGCGCTTACGGCTTCGGAGGACCCGAGCCGGGAGATCGTCGTTGCCGAGCGGCAGGCCCGTGTCGGCCGTAAGCTGCTTGCTACGGGTAACGGCCGCTGCAATCTGTCCAACCGCGCCGCAAGGCCCGACCGCTATCACGGCGAACAGCCGGATTTCTGCCGCTATGCGCTCGAGCGCTTCGGAACGGAACAGACGCTTGCGTTCTTTCACGGGCTTGGCCTGCTCACCGTTACGGAGCCGTCGGGGCGGATCTATCCCTACAGCGACAGCGCAAACAGCGTGGTCGACGTCCTGCGCCTTCCGCTTGAGCAGAGAAAAAACGTGACCCTCCTGACAGGCTGTGAGATCACCGCCCTGCGGCGGGAAAGCGGCGGTTTTCACGCCGAGGGGAGCGATCGGGATATATTTGCCGATCGCGTCATCGTCTGCGCCGGAGGCATGGCGGGCGGAAAGCTCGGCGGCACGGAGCTTGGCTATCGGCTGCTGTGCGGACTGGGGCACAAGCGCACGCGCCTGTACCCGTCCCTTGTCCAGATCAAGACCGACGGCTCGTTCGTCCGTTCGCTCAAGGGCGTTCGCTGCGAGGCGTCGGTGACCTGCTGCGGAGAGCGGCGGCGCGGGGAGCTGCAATTTACCGATTACGGCGTCAGCGGCCCCGTGATCTTTGAACTGTCCAGAACGGCCTCCGTGGACGGCGGAGAGCTTCTGATCGATTTTTTGCCGGATGTTTCGGACGACGAGCTGACGGAGCTGCTCATGATGCGCAGGACTGCGCTGCCGGAGCTGCCTGCGCAGGAGCTTCTGGTCGGAATGCTGCACAATCGACTCGGCCGCCTGCTGCTTCAGGCGGCGGGCTGTGCGGCGCAGACGCCGTGCCGACAGCTTTCCGCCTCAGAGCTTGGAGAGATCGTCCGCGCGGTGAAGCGCTTTTCCCTGACGGTCCGCGGAACGATGGGCATGGAATATGCGCAGGTGACGGCGGGCGGCATCCGAACCTCCGAATTTGACCCGCAGACGCTGGAAAGCCGCCTGTGCCCCGGCCTCTACGCCGCCGGCGAGGTGCTGGATATCGACGGCGACTGCGGCGGCTTTAATTTGCAGTGGGCGTGGTCTTCCGGCCGGCTTGCCGGGGAAATGCGAGGCGGCCTATGATCCGGATCAGAAACATTATTCTGCCCGCGGAGCACGATCGCGGCGCTCTGCTGTATCATGCGGCGCAGGCGCTTCACATCCGGGCCTCGGAGATCCGAACGCTGTCGATCTTCCGGCGTTCGCTGGATGCCCGGAAAAAGCCGGAGCTGCATTGGGTATACACGGTCGACGTCACGCTTCGCGCGGGAGAGAGCCGCGTCTTGCGGCAGGCACGAAGCGGGCAGATCACAAGAGAAGAACCTTATGTTTATTCCATCCCGAAGCGCTCCTCCGCGCGGCGTCCCGTCGTTGTGGGCTTCGGCCCGGCGGGAATGTTTGCCGCGCTGGTGCTTGCGCGGGCAGGACTGCGGCCGATCGTGCTCGAACGCGGCGATGCGGCGCCCGAGCGCAGGGAAAAGGTCGAAGCGTTCTGGAACGGCGGCGGCCTTGACCCGGAGTCGAACGTGCAGTTCGGCGAAGGCGGCGCGGGCGCGTTTTCCGACGGCAAGCTGAACACCGGAACGAAAAACGATCGGAGCAGGTGGGTGCTGCAGCAGCTTGTCGCTTTCGGCGCACAGGAGGAAATTCTCTACGATGCCAAGCCGCATGTGGGGACGGACGTGCTTTACGAGGTCATACAAAACCTGCGCGGACGCATCGTCGCGCTCGGCGGGGAGGTACGCTTCGCAAGCTGCATGACCGCGCTGCACCGCGCGGACGGCCGTTTGACCGGCTGCACCGTGACGCAGCGCGACGGAACGACCTACGAGCTTGTGTGCGATCATCTCATCCTTGCGCTCGGACACAGCGCACGCGACACCTTCCGCTATCTCTGCGGCGCGGAGATCCCGATGGAGCCGAAGCCGTTTTCCATGGGCGTGCGCATCGAGCATCCGCAGACGAAGATCGACATGGCGCAGTATGCGATGCCGCACGGCGGCTGCATTCCTCCGGCGGACTATAAGCTTTCCGTGCATCTTCCCGACGGGAGCAGCGCGTACACGTTCTGCATGTGCCCGGGCGGCTATGTCGTCGCGGCGGCGTCGCAGACGGGCGGCGTCGTGACCAACGGCATGAGCTGTGCGGCGCGGGACGGCGAGAACGCCAACGCCGCGCTGCTGGTGACGCTGCGGCCTGAGGATTTTCCGTATACGGGCGTTCTGGGCGGAATGCTCTGGCAGGAGGAGATCGAGCGCCGCGCTTTTTCCGCCGGCGGCGGCGCCTACCGCGCGCCCGCACAGCTTGCGGGCGACTTCCTGGCGCATCGTCCGTCGGAAAGGCTCGGCGCGGTCAGCCCGACCTACCGTCCCGGCGTAACGCTGTGCGACCTGCACGATGTTCTCCCCGAGAAGCTGACTGCCGTTCTTGAGCGGGCGATCCCCGCGCTCGACGGGAGTCTGAAGGGCTTTTCGGACCCGGATGCGCTTCTGACCGCGCCCGAAACGCGCAGCTCCAGCCCCGTCCGCATCCTGCGCGACGAGACGCTTCAGAGCACGCTGCGGGGACTGTACCCCTGCGGCGAGGGCGCCGGTTACGCAGGCGGTATCATGTCGGCTGCCGTGGACGGGATGCTCTGTGCCGAGGCGGTCCTGCGCGCGTGCGGGGAATAGGCGTCCGCGCGGCAAGAAAAGCCTTGCGTATTAGTTCGCTTTGTAGTAAGATAAATAAGTATGAACGCCTGCTCCCACCTTGTCATAGTATGGCATGAGGTGGTATTTGTGGCACTGACTATCCTGATCGCCGTGCTGGCAGGCTGCGGCTTGCTGATGATCCTGTGGGCAATTGCCGAGGCGCTGCTGACGCCGATCCCGCGCGATTCCCTGCATATCGTCAATTTGCGCGGACGGACCGCCGAGGTCCAGCAGCGTATGCGCACCTGTCTATGGCTGCGGGAGCGCGGAATGCGCGGAAGACTTTTGTTTGTCGACCGAGGTATGGAGCCTGAGGCGCAGATCGCCGCACAAATGATCCTGCATGAGCATTCCGATGCGGCTTTGTGCCACCCGGCGCAGATCTGCGAGTATATAGAAACGGAGAATGAGGAGCTTGGAACAGGAGCTGATTAGCGGTACGATCGCCGCTGTGGTATTCCAGAATCCGGAAAACGCGTATGCCGTCATCCGGCTTGAATGTGAGGACGGCTCTCTCATTACCGTTGTCGGGACGATCCCGGTGCCCGTCGCGGGCGAGCGGCTGATCGTTACCGGGAAATGGACGACGCACAGCGCCTACGGGCGGCAGTTTGAAGCGGAGTTTCTCGAACGGCTGCTGCCCGATTCCCGCGCGGAGATCGAGGCATACCTCTCCTCCCGCGCCGTGCGCGGCGTCGGGCCGAAGACCGCCGCGAAGATCGTCGAACGCTTCGGAGAGGACGCGCTCAAGGTCCTTGATGCGCAGCCCGAACGGCTTGCCGAGATCGAAGGGATCTCCATGAAGAAGGCGCTGGAAATGGGCGCCTCCTTCCGCAAGCAGATCGGCGTCCGCAGACTGATCGAATATCTTGCCGCCTACCGCATCCCGGCGGATATCGCCGTGCGGGTCTATCGGGTCTACGGAGAGCGTTCCTTGGAGCTGCTTCGCGAAAACCCCTATCTGCTGACCCGCCCGCAGTTCGGCGCGCCCTTTGTCAGCGCCGACGCGCTGGCGCTGGAGCAGGGAATGGACGGTGCCGATGCGCGGCGCGTGGATGCCGCCGTGATCTTCGAGCTGCGGCATAATCTGAATAACGGACATACGTTTCTGCCGGCGGACAAGCTTGCCGCTGCGACGGCCGCGCTGCTTTCGCTCGACGACGGCACGATCCTTGCGTCGATCGATCGGCTGTGTGAGCTTGGACAGGCGGATACCACGCAGATCGCCGGACTGACGGCGGTATATCTGCCGGAATATTACGAGGCGGAGACGGAGATCGTATCCCGTGTGCTGCACATGGCGTCGATCCCCGCGCAGCCGCTTGCAAACGCCGCGTCGCTGATCGCCTCCGTCGAGGCGGAGCAGGGGATCGCCTACAGCGCCCTGCAGCAGGAGGCGGTGTGTGCCGCTGCGGAGCAGCGGCTGCTGATCCTGACGGGCGGGCCGGGCACAGGAAAGACGACGACGCTGGCGGGCATTCTTTCCGTATTTGACCGTATGCACCGCAAAACGCTGCTTGCCGCGCCGACCGGCCGCGCCGCTAAACGGCTGACGGAGCTGACGGGCTGCGAAGCCTCTACGATCCATCGACTGCTGGAGGCGCAGATCTCGCCGGAGACGGGCGAAATGTATTTTGTACACGACGAGGACGAGCCGCTTAAATGCGACGCCGTGATCGTTGACGAAATGTCCATGGTGGATGTGCTTTTAATGCACAGCCTACTGAAGGCGCTTCCCGAAAATGCCGCGCTGATCCTGGTCGGCGACCCCGACCAGCTTCCGAGTGTCGGCGCGGGAAATCTTTTCTCCGACCTCATCCGCAGCGGCGCGGTGAGAACAGTCCGGCTGACCGAGATCTTTCGGCAGGCGCGGAAAAGCCTGATCGTCATGAATGCACATGCCGTGAATCAGGGACGCCTCCCCGAGCTGAGCGCCAAGGACCGCGATTTCTTCTTTCTCAAGCGGCGTTCGCCGGAAAGCGTGGTACAGACCGTCGCGGAGCTTTGCGCGACGCGTCTTCCGAAGAATATGGGGGTCCCGTCCTCCGAGATTCAGGTCATCAGCCCGACGCGGAAGGGCGCAACGGGGACGCAGCAGCTTAACCGTGCCCTGCAGGCGGCGCTGAACCCGCCGATGCCGACAAAAAAGGAACGCTTTTGCGGCGATACCTGCTTCCGCGAGGGAGATCGGATCATGCAGATCCGCAACAATTACGATATTATCTGGAAACGGCGAAACGGCATGGTCGGTACGGGTATCTTTAACGGAGACATCGGCACGATCGTCTCCATCGACCCGCATGAGGACCAGATCATCCTGCGCTTCGACGACCGCGAGGCGGTCTACGACGCGGACATGCTGCCGGAGCTGGAGCTGGCTTATGCCATTACCGCGCATAAGAGTCAGGGCAGTGAATATCGGGTGGTGATATTTGTCGCCTGCCCGGGTGCACCGATGCTTCTGACGCGCGGCGTGCTCTATACCGCGATCACCCGCGCACGGGAGCTGCTGATCGCCGTCGGCAATGAGGAGATCATTGCCCAAATGACGCAGAACAACCGCCGCAATAAGCGCTACAGCGGCCTGTACCGTCGTCTCATGGACGGGAGCGGCGCATGAAGCCGCTTGATACCCTCCTTGCGCTGCTCTACCCGCCGAAGTGCGTCTTCTGTAGGCGGCTCCTGAGAAAAAACGAGACGGATATCTGCGCGAAATGCCGCGCGGCGCTTCCGAACGTGACGGAGAGCATCGAGCGCGGCGAGTTCTTCCGCTGCTGCCGATCGGTCTATTATTACGAGGACACGGTCGCCGAGTCCGTTCGGCGCTATAAATTCAGCGGAATGCCGCAGTACGCCGAAGCATACGGCAAAGAGCTGGCAATGATGCTCCTGCGCTGCCGCGCAGAATTTGACGTGCTGACGTGGGTGCCCGTGAGCAGCCGCAGAAGGCGCGAACGCGGCTATGACCAGAGCCTTTTGCTTGCGCAGGCGGTCGCGTCGGAGCTGGGCGTACCCTGTACGCAGACGCTCCGCAAGAAACGCAATAACCCGCCGCAGTCGGGGATCAGGGAGCATGATCGGCGGCGGGCCAATGTGCTCAACGCCTATGAGGCGGTGCATCCCGAGGGCTTTGCAGGCAGACGGGTGCTCCTGATCGACGATGTGATTACCAGCGGCGCGACGCTCTCCGAGTGCAGCCGCGTACTGAAAACGGCGGGCGCGGCGGAGGTCTTCTGCGCAACGCTTGCCGCAGTCAGAAACAAAGACAGTAGGTGACGATTATGTTATTTTTTTCCAAGGATTTAGGGATCGATTTGGGAACCTCCAATGTCCTGATCTATGCGGCCGGTAAGGGCATCATGCTGCGCGAGCCGTCCGTGGTCGCGCTGGACAAGAACAACGGCAAGGTCTTGCAGGTCGGCGCGGCGGCGCGGAACATGCTCGGCAGAACGCCCGGCAATGTGGCGGCGATCCATCCGCTCAAGGACGGCGCGATCTCCGACTACGAGCTGACGGCGCAGATGTTGACGGAAATGATCCGCCGCGTCGTCAAGCATGCCATCGTCAAGCCGCGTATGATCGTCTGCGTTCCGAGCGACATCACCGAGGTCGAGGAACGCGCGGTCATTCAGGCGGCGATGGAGGCCGGCGCACGCCGCGTGTATCTGATCGAGGAGCCTCTGGCGGCGGCGCTGGGCGCACAGCTCGATATCAACGCCCCGGACGGCAAAATGATCGTGGATATCGGCGGCGGAACGACCGATATCGGCGTGATTTCCATGAACGGCATCGCAAATTCGGCGTCGATCAAGGTCGCGGGCATGGAGTTCGATCAGGCGATCGTCAAGTATGTCCGTCGGCATTACGGCGTTGTGATCGGAAGCAGCACCGCCGAGGAGATCAAGCTGTCCATCGGCTGTGTCTATCCCCGCCCGGAGCAGCTTACCATGACGGTCAAGGGACGCGACCTTAAAACCGGTCTGGCCCGCGAGATCGAGCTGACGACGGCGGATATGCTCGAGGCGCTCAAGCGCCCGGCACGGCAGATCTGCGACAAGGTGCTCGACGTGCTGGAGGAAACGACGCCGGAGCTTGTGGCGGACATTGCCGGAAACGGCATCGTTCTGACCGGCGGCGGCAGTCTGCTCTACGGCATGGATCAGCTTCTTCAGGAGCGGACGGAGATTCCCTGTATGCTGGCCGACGACGCCGATAGCTGCGTCGCCTACGGCTGCGGAAAGAGCCTTGCGTGGATCAACCACATGCAGGAGGGCACGATCAACATTGCCCGCCGCCGCCTGCTGCGTGAATAATCGCCCGACGATAAACGAAAGCTCTCTGCAAAGGCGTCGCTTCCTTTGCGGACGAGCTTTCGTTTTGTGAAAATGATTTTGGAGGGAGTATATGAAGGGCCTTTGGACATATCTCAGGCGCTATCGCGCGGAAAGCATTTTGGCGCCGTTTTTTAAGCTCTTGGAGGCGGGCTTTGATCTGCTCGTTCCCGTTGTTGTGGCGAAAATGATCGACGTCGGCGTCGCGAACGGCGACCGCAGTTATATTTTCGGCTGCTTTGCAATCCTGCTGCTGATGGCCGCGGTCGGACTGGCGTGCAGCGTGACCGCGCAGTATTTTGCGGCGAAGGCCAGTGTCGGCGCGGCGTCGTCGCTGCGGCAGGCGGCGTATGACCATATCCAGAGCCTCTCCTTTGCCGAGCTGGACACGCTCGGAACGGACACGCTCATCACGCGCCTGAGCGCCGACGTCAATCAGGTGCAGAACGGGCTGAACATGGGCCTTCGGCTGCTGCTGCGCAGTCCGTTTATCGTCTTCGGCGCAATGGTCATGGCCTTTACGATCAATGTGCGCTGCGCGGCGATCTTTGCCGTGACGATCCCGGTGCTGTTTGCCGTCGTGTTCTTTATTATGCTCGTCAGCATCCCCATGTTCAAAAAAGCACAGAACGGGCTTGACCGCGTAACGGGTCTGGCACGCGAGAATCTGACGGGCGTGCGGGTGATCCGCGCATTTTGCCGCGAAGCGCGATCGGTCGAGGAGTTTGAGGAAAGCAACCGTGCGCTTACCCGTCTGAACGAGCTTGTCGGCCGCATTTCGGCGCTGCTCAATCCTCTGACGTATGTGATCATTAACATTGCAACGGTACTGCTGATCGACCGCGCCGGACTGCAGGTCAATCTCGGCCTGATGAAGCAGGGCGAGGCCGTCGCACTCTATAATTATATGCTTCAGATCATCGTGGAGCTGATTAAGCTGGCTTCGCTCATCATCACGCTGAATAAATCGGCAGCCTGCGCCGAGCGCGTGACGGGCATCCTGAAGGTTCGGCCGGGGATGTCCTACCCGCAGTGCTCCGCGGCGGAGAACGCGGCGGACGGACGGGCAGTTTCGTTCCGCGATGTGACGTTCACCTATGCGGGCGCGGCCGCGCCGAGCTTGGAGCATATCAGCTTTGACGTCGAAAAAGGTCAGACGGTGGGCGTGATCGGCGGCACGGGCAGCGGCAAAACGACGCTGGTCAGCCTGATCCCGCGTTTTTACGACGCAACGGACGGCAGCGTCCGCGTCGACGGCAGCGACGTGCGCGATTATCCGCGCGACTCTCTCTGCGCCAAGGTCGGCGTCGTGCAGCAGAAGGCCGTTCTCTTTTCCGGAAGCATCCGCGAAAACCTGCAATGGGGCGACGAGACGGCCGACGACGCGGCGCTGTGGAACGCGCTGACGATCGCACAGGCGAAGGAGGTCGTCGAGGGCAAGGACGGAAAGCTGGATTTCGTGCTGGAGCAAAACGGCGCGAATCTCTCCGGCGGTCAGCGCCAGCGGCTCTCCATCGCCCGCACGCTCGTAAAAAAGCCCGAAATATTGATCCTTGACGACAGCTCCAGCGCACTGGACTTCGCGACCGACGCGGCATTGCGCAGAGCCATCCACTCCATGAGCGGAGATACGACGGTATTTTTGGTATCCCAGCGTATTGCCGGGATTCGTCAGGCGGATCGGATTTTGGTGCTGGATAACGGCAGACTCGTCGGAAACGGAACGCACGACGAGCTGATGCGCACCTGCGCGGTCTACCGCGAGATCTATTTCTCGCAGTTCCCGGAGGAACGCGAGCGGGGAGGTGTCGAAAATGCGCAATAAAAAAACACCGGAAGCACGTTCCGGCGCGAAAAACGGCAGGCAGACCCTCAAAAAGCTGCTGGCGGCGACCAAAAAATACCGCCCGCTCCTTGTCCTGAGCATCCTGCTTGCCGCCGTGAGCGTGATTTTGCAGCTATATGTCCCCATCCTGTTCGGCAGCGCGATCGACGAGATCATCGGAGAGGGAAGCGTCGATTTTGCCGCAATGTGGGTGTATTTAAGAAAAATACTCCTGTTTGTCGGCGTGTCGGCGCTGGCCACATGGGTCATGAACCTTATCAACAATCGCATGACCTTCCGCATCGTGCAGGACCTCCGCACGCAGGCGATCACGCGGATCCAGAAGCTCCCGCTGTCCTATCTTGACCGCCACAGCTCCGGCGATATCGTGAGCCGTGTGATCTCCGACGCGGATGTGCTCTCCGACGGCCTGCTGCTCGGCTTTACGCAGCTCTTTTCCGGTATTGTCACGGTCGTCGTTACGCTTATCTTCATGTTCACCAAGAATGTGACCATTACGCTGCTGGTGATCCTTCTGACGCCGCTGAGCTTTTTGGTCGCGAAGTTTATTTCTACGCGCTCATATCGACTGTTCCGCAGGCAGAGCGAGACGAGAGGCCGTCAGACGTCGCTGATCGAGGAGCTGATCGGAAATCAGAAGGTCGTCAAGGCCTTCGGGTATGAAAAACGTTCCTCCGCGCGGTTTGCCGAGGTCAATGAGGAGCTTGAGCAGTGCAGCCGACAGGCCGTGTTTTACAGCAGCCTGACGAATCCGTCGACGCGCTTTGTCAACAGCGTGATCTACGCGGTGGTGGCGCTGGTCGGTGCTTTGATGATCCCCGCTTCGCTGACGGTCGGCGGCCTGTCCGTCCTGCTCTCCTACGCGAATCAGTATATGAAGCCCTTTAACGACATCAGCTCCGTCATTACGGAAATGCAGAATGCGCTGGCCTGCGCCTCCCGCATTTTTGCGCTTCTCGAGGAGCCGGAGGAAAGCGAGGACGCAGACGGCGTGCTCGAGGGCGTCAGGGGAAGCGTGGAGCTTCAAAACGTCAGCTTCAGCTACGATAAGAGCCGGAGTCTTATTGAGAACTTTACGCTCCGCGCCGCGCCCGGTATGCGCGTCGCCATTGTCGGGCCGACCGGCTGCGGCAAAACGACGCTCATCAATCTGCTGATGCGGTTTTACGATGTCGACGGGGGCAGCATCCGCATTGACGGCCGCCCGATCACGGAGCTGTCCAGACATTCTCTGCGCGGAAGCTTCGGAATGGTGCTGCAGGACACTTGGATCAAGAACGGCACGGTGCGCGAAAACATTCGCTTCGGCAAGCCCGAGGCGACGGACGGGGAAATTCTCCGCGCTGCCGCCGAGGCGCACAGTCTGGAATTTATCGAGCGGCTCCCGCAGGGCCTCGACACGGTCCTCAATGAGGGAAGCATCAGTCAGGGACAAAAGCAGCTCCTGTGCATTACGCGCGTCATGCTCTGCCTGCCGCCGATGCTGATCCTGGACGAGGCCACCTCCAGCATCGACACCCGCACGGAAATGCAGATCCAAGAGGCGTTTGACAAGCTGATGCAGGGAAGAACGAGCTTTGTCGTTGCGCATCGGCTGTCCACGATCCGTAACGCCTCGCTGATCCTTGTGATGCGCGACGGCAAGATCATCGAGCAGGGAACGCACGACGAGCTGCTGGCGAAAAACGGCTTTTACAGCGTCCTGTATAACAGTCAGTTTCAGCCGACCGACGGCTGACGGCGGTACGGGCGGAAATAGACACGTCTAAAAATGACAAAAGATACAAATTCGTAACAAATTATAAACGAACCCGTGTTATAATAAAATCAGCAAAACAACACAGGCCGCCAGTACGACTCCTGCGGCGATCCAGACGATCCGCTTTTCGGCGGCGCCGCTCGGCGTACCGGCGCTTTGCGGGAACAGGTTTATGCGCCGCAGACCCTGTACCGTCGGGCGGTAGAGGTAGATGGCGATCGCGCTGTTGAGACCGCCCTTGAGCAGATTAAAGGGAAGAAATACGGGAACGAGCATTGCCGCGAGGTCGGCGCGCGGCGTCCCCATGTAGAGCGGCGTGAGAACGTAATTCCACAGCAGCATCAGTGCGGTCATTGCAAGCGTGCCGAGCACCAGACCGACCGCCGCTCCCGTGAGCGTATGCTTTTTCTTGTATACCAGAGCGGCGGTGCAGGCGAAGGCGGCGCTGCTCAGGACGTTCATGACAAAACCGATCCAGCCCGTTGAGCTGATCGTCAGCATTTCCGCCAGCGAGACTACCACGGAGATTGCCAGCGCGGTCAGCGGGCCGTAGAGAAAGCCGCCGAACGCGATAATGACGTCCTTCGGCTCATAGCTCAGGAATAAAACGACCGGGAAGCGAAGGAGCGCTACGGCGACAAAGGCAAGCGCCGCCAGCATTGCCGTTACGGTGAGTTTTCTTGTTTGTTCGTGTTTCATGATGACCCTCCGAAAAAATGCCCGAAGGAGAAAAACTCCTTCGGGCAGAATGTACAAAGTATTCGCATGGGGACCTGCACGGGCCGACCGCAGCCAAGCCGTCAAAATGCTTTCCCGGAACGCTTCTTCCATCCAGACTCTACTGTCGGTCTCGGAATCTCACCGAATCATGCGCCGAAGCGCTCGCGGACTTTACCGCCGGTCGGGAATTTCACCCTGCCCTGAAGTGCGCCTCCATTATAGCAGGCCGCGCGGCGGATTGCAACCCCTGTTTTTTATGTTGACGCTTCGGTCGCCTCCGTCGGCTCCGCAGTCTCCGACGTCGATTCGGAGGCCTCCGTCGATTCCGAAGCTTCCGTGCTTTCGGACGCGGCGGCACCGCCCGGCTTTGCAAAGCCGTGGATCACGCCGTCCGGAGCGGTGTTTGTGATATCGCCGCCGATGATATGACCGTCGTAGACCAGAATGCTTGCATAGACCGGCTCCTTTGCGTCCGGATAGTTCAGAATTTCGTAAACATAGCGCATAACGTCCTTGCCCGCAAAATCGGTCAGATCGAACCCCTGACTGAGCTGCAGATCGTTATAGCGCGCGAACACCTTGTTGTCGGCGGTATCGGGTATCTTTACCTTCTGCGTTTCCTTCGGCTCGGCATTGACGCTCCAGCCGAAGGTCGCAAGGTAAGCGACTCTTGCGTCATTGGTGTCTCCCATCGGCGCCGCGTTTGAAGGGGCATGGGAACCCCCGCCGGATACCAACAGCGCGATCAGCACGACCGCGGCGATCAGTACGACCCCTGCTGCGATCAGTTTTGTTTTTGAGAGCTTGGCGGTCAAGACAAACATGAAATTTCCCCCCGAATGTGATTGATGTAATAGAATGTATGTCCGACGCGGGACGAATATGCGAAAGGATGATTGCCTATGCAGCGATTGGATAAGTTTTTGGCGGAGGCGGGCGTGGACTCCCGACGGAAGCTCAGAGACATGGTGCGCAGCGGGCGCGTCACGGTAAACGGCAGCCTTGTGCTGTCGCCCGAGCAGAAGATCGACGAGACGCGCGACGTGATCTGCGTCGACGGACAGCGGATCGGACGCGGCGATCGGCGCATCGTTCTGATGCTGCACAAGCCCGCCGGATGCGTGACGGCGGCGCGGGACGACCGCTACCCGACGGTCATGGAGCATCTGCCGCCGCAGTACGCCGGGCTGATGCCGATCGGCCGGTTGGATAAGGATACGGAAGGACTCCTCCTGTTTACAAACGACGGCGATCTTGCGCATCGCCTGCTTGCCCCGAAGCGGCGCAACGAAAAGACCTACTATGCCGAGCACACCGGCAATACGGACGGGGACGATGTCGCTGCGTTCCGCGCGGGCTGCGTCCTGCGCGACGGGACGCAGTGCCTGCCGGCAATCCTGAAGCCGCTTGGCGAAGGAAAAAGCATGGTCCGCGTCTGCGAGGGGAAATATCATCAGGTGCGCAGGATGCTTGCAAGCCGCGGAAAGACCGTGACTTACCTCCGCCGCGTCGCCGAGGGAGGCGTCGAGCTGGGTGCACTCCCACTTGGAATGACTCGTGAGCTTACAGAATCGGAAATTGAGGCCCTGGAATCTGTGGATTTTGACGAAAATTCTTAAGACAAAATTCTGAATTATTTTGCTGAAAAATTCCTTGTCGCTTTGTCTACATTGACGAAAATTTAAGAATTATACCTAAAAATGCTACGCTCTTTTGAAATAAAATGTCTAAAAACTATTGCGTTCTGATGAAAAATGGAGTATGATAGGTTTTAGAATTTCGCCGAAACTCGGCATTTTCCCGAAAAGTGAAGGAGGACGGCTTATGTCAAGTCGTATGTTTCAAGGCGTAGTAGACCAGCTTGCGGAGGCCTCGCAGCAATCTCTGGGTGTTGTGGACTCGGAGGGGATCGTTATTTCCGCTTCCGATCCGTCGCTGGTCGGCGAGCGCTGGCCGGAGACAGCCACGGCGATCGCGGCGATGCCCGAGAGCACGATCTGCTCTGACGGCAAAGTTTTTCTTGCGTTGAAGGGGTGGAATCCGACCTTCGGCTATGCCGCCTTTGTCATCGGCACCGACGCACAGGCCATGACGGTGTGCCGAATGGCGCAGGTCTCTCTGAACTGTACAAAAACATACTACGAGGAAAAGCACGATAAGGGCACCTTTGTCAAGAATATCATCACCGACAATATTCTGCCCGGCGATATTTACATCCGCGCCAAGGAGCTGCACTTCCAGACGGAGCTGCCCCGTGTGGTCTTTCTGATCCGTCAGCGCAGCCGCGCCGACGTGGCGGTCGTGGAGCTGCTGCAGTCCATGTTTGACGACGACCAGCAGCAGGATTTCGTTATCAACGTCAACGAAACGGATATCGCACTGGTCCGTCAGGTGGCCCCGGACGTCACGGGTGAAGAGCTGACGCGCTATGCCAAGACGGTCGAGGATCGTCTGAAGACGGAGCTGTTCACCCGCACGACCATCGGCATCGGCACGGTCACGCAGCATCTCCGAGAGCTTGCCGACTCCTATAAGGAAGCGCAGGTCGCCATTGAGGTCGGTAAGGTCTTTGATACCGAAAAGACCGTTATCAACTATGAGAGCCTCGGCATCGGGCGGCTGATCTATCAGCTCCCGACGACGCTGTGTGAGATCTTCCTTTCCGAAGTGTTTAAGAAGAACTCCATCGACACGCTCGATCAGGAAACGCTCTTCACGATCAACATGTTCTTTGAAAACAGCCTCAACGTCTCCGAGACCTCCCGCAAGCTGTTTGTTCACCGCAACACGCTCGTTTACCGCTTGGAGAAAATCAAGAAGCTGACCGGCCTTGACCTGCGCGAATTTGACGATGCGATCATTTTTAAGGTCGCGCTGATGGTCAAAAAGTATCTCGCCTCCCGCGAGAACCGAATGATGTAAGGAATCTGGTGTAACTTATGATCGATTTGAAAGATGTGACCAAAACCTATGAGACCGGGACCCATGCGCTCAACGGTGTCAATATGCACATTGACGACGGCGAGTTCGTCTTTCTGGTCGGACAGTCCGGCTCCGGCAAGTCCACTATCATCAAGCTCCTGACGGGCGAGCTGAAGCCTACCTCCGGCTCGATCCTGGTCAACGGCTATAAGATGGAATCCATCAAGCGCTCCTCCATCCCGTATATGCGCCGCACGCTGGGCGTTATCTTTCAGGACTTCCGCCTGATCGAGAATAAAACGGTCTACGAGAACGTAGCCTTTGCCATGCGCGTCATCGGTGCGCCGAGCAAGGAGATCAAGACGCGCGTGCCGTATGTGCTGGAGCTGGTCGGACTGGAAAACAAGGGCAGAAGACTGCCGAACGAGCTTTCCGGCGGCGAACAGCAGCGTGTGGCGATTGCGCGCGCGCTGATCAATAATCCGACGATGATCATCGCCGACGAGCCTACCGGCAATCTGGACCCCGCACGCTCCTTTGAGATCATGCTCCTGCTCGAGCAGATCAATGCCTTGGGAACGACCGTGATGGTCGTCACGCATGAAAAGGGCTTGGTGGATCGGTTTACCAAACGTGTCGTGGCCATCGACGAAGGCCGCGTCATCAGCGACGGAATGGACGGGTATTATAATTATGAAGAAGAGTAATAATTTCAGCTTTTTGTTGGGCGAGGGCGTCCGCGCCATGTTCAAGCATGGCTTTATGTCCTTTGCCGCAATTTGTATCACCGTTGCCTGTCTGGTCATCATCAACAGCTTTGCGCTGATCTGCTACGACCTGAATTTGATGGTCGACGAGCTGCAGGCCCAGACAAGCGTCCTTGTCTTCGTCGACGAGGGCTACACGGAGGCCGAGGCGATGAGCGTCGGCTCCGAGATCAATCTGATCGACAATGTTTCCAAGGCGGTATTCGTTTCCAGAGAACAAGCACTGGAAAACTTTATCGGCGATTCCGACCGCTCCGCATACGAGGGACTGGAATCGAAGACCATGCGCGACCAGTTCATCATCACTCTGAAGGACAATAACAATGTAAAGCAGACCATTTCCGATCTGGAGAAGGTCAAGGGCGTCAGCGCGGTCTATGCCGACATCGAGCTGGCAAACGCGATGGCGACCGTGCGGACGGTGCTCTACATCTCCGCTGCCGCGATCGCTGCGGTGCTGCTTATCGTCTCGCTTATCATCATTTCCAATACGATCCGCCTTGCGATGCTGGACCGTAAGGAAGAGATCGCCATTATGAAAATGGTCGGCGCGACAAACGGCTTTATCCGTCTGCCGTTCTTTGTGGAGGGCTTCCTGCTGGGCTTGTTCGGCGCGGTGTTTTCCTTCTTCATTGAATGGGGCCTTTACGAGGCGCTCCGTCAGGCGATTTTGAAAACAGATCTAAAGGTCCTTATTATCGTACCCTTCACGGATGTGATAGCGCCGATGATCCTTATCTGCGGCGTGGCGGGCTTCTTTATCGGCATCTTCGGCAGTCTGATGTCGATCCGCAGATTCCTGAAGGTATGACCGCTGCCGGCTTTTTGACCCAAGGAGGATTACAATGACTCAGTTCAAAAGATTAGTGGTTTCCGTGATCGCCGCACTGCTGGTCGCGTCGATGCTAGTCGGGTTTGTGGTGATGATCGTCAACGCCAAATCCTCGACGGAGATTCAGACCGAGATCGACCGGCTTCAGGAAAAGGCGGATCAGCTTGCCGAGGATCGGGAAGCGCTTGAAAACGACATTGCCGCCAATCAATCCCAAACGCTGACGATCGTCGAGCAGAAGGCGCAGGTCGATCAGGATATCGAGCTGACGCGCCAGGAGATTGAAAACGTCAATGAGCAGGTGCATCAGTATAATCTGCTGATTGCCGAGCAGCAGGCGGAGCTGGACGAGCTGATCGTCAAGCAGGACGATCTGCTTGAACGCTATAAGGTCCGTATGCGCTCCATTCAGGAACGCGGCGAGATCTCCCGCTGGGCGGTAATCCTGCAGGCAGAGAGCTTCGCGGATATGCTCAACCGCCGCGCAATGGTCGAGGAGATCGCCAAGTCCGATCAGCGCATGATCCAGGAGGTGCGGGACGCCGCCGCCGAGGTCTTGAGCGCGAAGGATGCGCTTGCCGACGAGAAGCTCAAGCTGGAGTCCAAAAAGGCAGAGCTTGCCGAAGCGGAGGAAACGCTGGAGCAGAAGCGCAGCGAGTCCGATGAGCTGCTGCAGCAGCTCATGTCCGATAAGGAGCGCCTGCAGGAAGAGGCGGAGAAGTACGAGGCGCTGGAGGCCGAGCTGAGCGATCAGATCGCCGCGCTGGAGCGCGACCGTACCGAAGCACTGCGTCAGGAATGGATCGCGGCGCATCCGCCTCAGCCTAAGCCGACGGAGAACAACGACAGCAATAACAATAATAACAGCAGTAACGACGATAACGACGACGATACGCCGGATGTTCCCAGCAGCAGCGAGACCTTCCTGTTTCCGCTGCCTGCCGGCTGGGGAACGGTCCTGACCAGCCCCTACGGCTATCGCGTACATCCGATCACCGGCAACTATTCGCTCCATAACGGCGTTGACCTCGCCATCGGGCAGGGTACGCCGATCTATGCGACGAAGAGCGGCTACGTTACCACGGCTACTTACAACTACGCCTACGGCTATTACGTTACGATCAACCACATGGACGGCTTCTCGTCCCTGTACGGCCACATGACGAACTATACCGTCAGCGAGGGACAGTATGTTTCGCGCGGCGATGTGATCGGATACGTCGGAACGACCGGCTGGTCCACGGGCTACCATCTGCATTTTACGATTTACTATAACGGCTCCACGGTCAATCCGATGAGCTATATCACCCTGCAATAACCGCTTGCTTTCCCAGAGCCTTACCGCTCTGGGGAAAGCTTTATTTCCGCATGATATTGGAGTAACGACTATGAAAAGAATTTGCAAACCGCTTATTTGCGTGCTTTTGACGCTCGTGATGCTGCTGTCCTTCTCCGGCTGCTCGATTCTGGGACTGTTCAACGCGCTTGTGCTGCCCGAAAACAACGCAGACCTTGCGACCGAGGAAACAAAGGACCTCACCTATCAGGAAAAGCTTGATGAGGTCGTCAGTTTGCTGGATCAGGTGTATGTCGACGGCTATAATACCGAGGAGCTTGGAGATTATCTGGCATCCGCAGCCGTGGCGGCAACGGGCGACCGCTGGAGCTATTATATCAGCGCAAAGGAATTTGACGCATATGTGGAATCGAACAACAATGCCTATGTCGGCATCGGCGTAACGATCGAGGTGCGCGACGGCGTGAAGGGCTATACGATCACCGACCTGACCCCGAACGGTCCTGCCGACACGAGCGGGATCGAGATCGGTGACGTGCTCGTCGCCGTGGATGGGCAGGATGTTACGGAGATGGACACCACGCAGACGAAGGACCTTGTCCGAGGCGTTGCAGGAAGCACCGTGGCCATTACAGTCGAGCGGGACGGGGAGCGGAAGACCTTTGAGGTCGTGCGCGCTCTCGTCGAGACGGAGGTCGTTTCCTACGAGCTGCTGGACAATGCGATCGGATATATCAAGATCAACAACTTTGACGCGAACTGCGCCCGCGATACGCTGGCGGCGATCGAGGACCTTCTTGCGCAGGACGCGCAGGGCTTGGTTTTTGACCTTCGCTTCAATCCCGGCGGCAGAAAGTCCGAGCTGCTCGAGGTGCTGGACTATC
The DNA here is from genome assembly GCA_934630495.1 of uncultured Oscillospiraceae bacterium. Taxonomy (GTDB): domain Bacteria; phylum Bacillota; class Clostridia; order Oscillospirales; family Oscillospiraceae; genus JAZOXB01. The sequence goes on along the minus strand of CAKTVW010000024.1, from coordinate 1,899 downwards.
TGCTTCCGAAGGGACCGCTTTTCCGCTCTGTCGACTATACGGGCAAGGAAAACGTGGACACCTCCGATGCCGACTGCCTTGAAATGCCGATGGCGGTGATCGTCAATGACGATTCCTATTCCGCCGCCGAATTTTTTGCCGCCGCGCTTCAGGAATATGAATGGGCGACCGTCGTCGGTACGCAGACTTGCGGTAAGGGAAATTACCAGCAGACCTTCCGCCTCAGCGACGGCTCCGCGATCGCCGTCTCCACCGGACACTATCAGACGCCCAACGGCGTTACGCTGACCGATATCGGCGTTACGCCCGATGTGGTCGTCGAGGTGGACGAGGAGACCTACCGCGCGATTTATAGCGGGAAGCTTTCTCACGCCGACGATACGCAGCTTCAGGCTGCTGTCGACGCCGTGCTGAAGGCCGAATAACGGTATTTCGCCGCCCGTTATTGTTCCGTCACACAGGAAACTTCATTTGGATTTTTGCACACAGGCAGTCAAGCTATGATCGACATTGCGCCGGTTTACAGCTTGACCGGGCGCCCGGTAAGGAGCGTGAAGTATGAACACGAAGCTCTTGCGGCAGTGGGAAGGCGGATGTATTTTTGCGGCATACCTTCTCAGCCTTTGCGTAGCCTGTAATACTACTATCCAATTAGAATTGTTGATTTAATGCGAAATCCCTGCAAAATAGGTGCAAGAAACAGAAAAAGCCCGCTGACTTCAGACCGAAATCAGCGGGCTTAAATCATATGAACTTATCGTATGCTATCTGAACTTGTCTGCAATCGCAGAATTCCAAACGCATTTTTGGCGTAAGCTCGGAGTAAATTGGCGTAAGTTGTGGCGTAAGCACCGACAATTTAAGGGCAATCAGTAGAGCTTTGCGCCTGCCGGAATGTGAGGATCAACCATCAGCAAATGGAGCTTTTCTTCGCCGTTTTCGTGATGCACAGCGGAGATCAGCATACCGCAAGAGTCAATGCCCATCATCGCTCTCGGAGGCAGATTGGTGATTGCAATGCAGGTCTTACCAACCAGCTCTTCCGGCTCATAATATTCGTGAATACCACTCAAAATGACCCTATCTGTGCCGGTTCCGTCGTCCAAAACGAACTTTAAGAGCTTTTTGGACTTCTTCACGGCTTCGCATTCCTTAACCTTCACGGCACGGAAATCACTCTTGGAGAAGGTGTCAAAATCGACCTGATCCTCAAACAAAGGCTCAATCTGAACATTGGAAAAATCAATTTTTTCTTCCACAACGGGAGCCGTCTGAGTAGCCTCCGCAGGAGCCGAAACTTCCTTGGAAACCTTCTTGTCAGAGTCCAACGGCTTCATTGTAGGGATTTTCGTGACCAGCCTTAGATAAGCTCCGCTTAGCGTCTATAAGTCCCGACCGGCACCTACTCATTTGAAGCTGGGGTAAGCTCAGTTACGCCTAATTCAGATAGCGGAAAATCTAATGGCGTAAGCCGTGGAGTAAGCTGGCGTAAGGTGGCTTCATTTTTTTGAAAACGAGCCGTGTGCTATACTGAAACTTACGACTAAAACAGTATAACACACGGCTTAACGAAACTCAATATTTTCCGTTCAGTTTACAAGCATTTCGATATTTCCATTCTAAAAATCTCTCTCGAAGCACTTGAACATCTTTCTCGGAATCCGTATGGAGATAGATATGATTGCGGATAAATAGCGTTTTGATTTCCGCTGCCATTTGCGAAGCATCCGCAGTTCTTTTAATAAGGTAGTAACCCAGCCGGTTACTTTGACAAATGTGGGCTTTCACGCTTTGCTCTCTTTTCTCCGTCACGGTTGCTCCGGCAATATCGACCGCACAATGTAATTCAGGGAGGTATGCAACAAGTCGCATTCCAAGCTCCGAGTCGCTATTGCTTTT
>CAKTVW010000023.1 GCA_934630495.1 uncultured Oscillospiraceae bacterium | reverse complement strand
TCTTTCTGAGGGCAAGCTGTCCGAGAGCGAAATTTGGGTGGACACCGTTACGGGTGTCAACTATTTCTATCACAACGCGGGCTACGGCGCGGGACTGACCGTGCTGCTCGACCGCGACGGCAAGCCCATCGTTTCCCCACTCCCGCTTCGCGAGGAAGATATCAAATAATATATAAGGAGGAATTCCTATGGCAAAAGAGAAGCGTTTTGTCCGTATTCTTTCTGAGGGCAAGCTGTCCGAGAGCGAAATTTGGGTGGACACCGTTACGGGTGTCAACTATTTCTATCACAACGAGGGCTACGGCGCGGGACTGACCGTGCTGCTCGACCGCGACGGCAAGCCGGTCGTTTCGCCGCTGCCGCTGCAAACGGAAGATTGACCCGGCGTTCCGATCAGAATTAAAAATAGTAAGGAGAAGCATCCTATGGATATGACGACAAAATCCTGCCGTGAATTTGTCACGGTTCTGGCCTCCAACGAGCCTGCGCCCGGCGGCGGCGGTGCTGCCGCGCTCGTCGGCGCGATCGGCACGGCGCTGGGCAATATGGTCGGCTCGCTGACCGTCGGCAAGAAGAAGTATGCCGACGTTGAGGCGGAGATCATCGCACTCAAGGAAAAGTGCGACGCGCTGCAGACGGAGCTGCTCGATCAGGTCCCCGCCGATGCAGAGGGCTTTGTGCCGCTGGCGAAGGCCTACGGCATTCCCAAGGACGATCCCACCCGCGAGACGGTGCTGGAGGAAGCGACCGTGATCGCCTGCAAGGTCCCGGTACATATTATGGAGCTGTGCTGCGAGGCACTTGAGGCGATCAAGGTCTTTGCCGAAAAGGGCAGCCGCCTTGCCGTTTCCGACGCGGGCTGTGGCGCCGTGATCGTAAAGTCCGCCCTGCAGGCGGCATCTTTGAATGTGTTCATCAATACAAAGACTCTGAAGAACCGTGCCTATGCCGACGAGCTGAACGCAAAGTGCCTGTCCATGCTCGACACCTACGGCAAGCTGGCCGACGAGATCTTTGAGACCGTGAAGAACGGCTTTTTCAAGTAAAAAAGGAGAGAAACATCATGGCAAAACTGCTTTTGGGTAAGGAAGTTACCGATGCGCTGAACGCAAAGCTGATCGACCGCGCCGCCGCGCTGAAGGAAACGGGCGTCGTTCCGACGCTTGGCATCCTCCGCATCGGCGAAAACCCCAGCGACCTGTCTTATGAAAAGGGCGCGACCAAGCGCGCCGAGCTGATCGGCATCGAAGTCAAAAAGTTCGTCCTCCCCGAGGACGCGACGAAGGAGGCCGTCCTTGCCGAGATCGACAAGCTCAACGCCGACCCCGCCATTCACGGCGTGCTGATGTTCCGCCCGCTGCCCAAGCATCTCAAGGCGGATACCGACGAGATCTGCAACCGTCTCGATCCCAAGAAGGACGTCGACTGCATGACCGACCTGTCCAACGCGGGCGTGTTCGAGGGCCGCGCCGATCTGGGCTTTGCACCCTGCACCCCCGCCGCCTGCATGGAAATTCTGGACTACTACGGCATCGACTGCAAGGGCAAGAATGCCGTTGTCATCGGCCGCAGCCTCGTCGTCGGCAAGCCCGCCGCGATGATGCTCATGGGCAAGAACGCCACCGTCACCGTCTGCCACACCAAGACCGTCAACACGGCGGAAATCTGCCGCAATGCCGATATTCTGGTCTCTGCGGCCGGCGTGCTCAATTCGCTGACGAAGGACTATGTCCGTCCGGGACAGGTCGTGATCGACGTTTCCATCAACTGGGACGAGAACAAGCCCAATGCGCGCGGCACGCTCGGCGCGATCGCGGGCGACGCGGTGTTTGCCGAGGTCGAGCCGATCGTCGAGGCCATTACGCCCGTCCCCGGCGGCGTGGGCAGCGTGACGACCTCCGTGCTCATGAAGCATGTCATCGAGGCGGCTGAGCGGGCATGAATAAACTGAAGAAGCTTTCCACCGGCGATTTTTTGAAGCTTCTTTTTGCTTTTTTCTCGCTGGCGTTTTTTGTGGCGGCGCTGCTGATGCCGGATCGGGATACGATGTTTGACGGCCTGAGGCGCATCGCCACGCAGACCTGCAAAATTTCGACGAATAACTTTGAGCGCGGCGGCTATGCCGGAGCGTTTCTGAACGCGGGCAGCGTGTGCCTGATCTGCACGGCGCTGTACTGCCTGCCGAAGGCCAAGGCCAACCCGGCTTCCGTGATCGCGTTCCTGCTGACGGCGGGCTTCGCCTTCTGGGGTATCAATATCGTCAATATCTGGTTCGGCTTCTTGGGTGTGCTGCTGTACTGCCTTGTCAAGCGCGTCAGTCCGGCTTCGCAGGTCAATGCGATGATCTTCACCTCCGGCCTTGCACCGCTGATCTCAGAGCTGCTGCTGCGTTATCCCAATGCGGAGGCCGTGGGCTTCCATTGGCAGGGCTTTGTGCTGGCGGTCGGTGTCGGCGTTGTGGTCGGCTTTTTCCTGCCGGCGGTTCTGGCACATTCTCCTGCGCTCCACAAGGGCTACGACATCTATTCTGCTGCCGTGCCCATCGGCATGACGGCCTTCTTCCTGCAAGCGATCCTGTACAAGGTCATGAATGTGCCGCTGCCCGCCGCGCCCGATGCGCAGACGCTTCAGGTCGCCTCGTGGACGGTCTGCAATGTGTTCTGCTTCGCGGTGTTCGGGCTGTGTATCGTGCTTGCGCTGCTGATGGGCTGCAAGCCCCGCGACTACTGGGAGCTGATGAAGCACAGCGGGCACGGTGCGGACTACTGCGGCGCCTTCGGCAACGCGGCGTTTCTGATGAATGTGGGCGTGTTCGGACTGTTCATCGTGCTGTATTACAATTTGATCGGCGCGACTTTTAACGCGGTGACGTTCGGATGTATTTTCTGTATGCTCGCGACCTGCGACTCCGGAAGCCATCCCGGAAACGTCTGGCCGATCATGGTCGGCTATGTCGCGGCCTCGTTCCTGTGTAAATGGGTCTGCGTCGAATTGATCGGTTCGGAATATGCGCAGGCGATCAACGCACAGGCGATCGTTATCGGACTGTGCTTCGCCAACGGCCTGTCTCCCATCGCGGGAAAATACGGCTGGCCCTTCGGCATTTTGGCCGGGGCGCTGCACTTCTGCCTTGTGACGAGCGTGCCGATGCTCCACGGCGGCTTCTGCCTGTACAACGGCGGCTTTACCGCTGCATTTGTCTGCGTGGTGCTCGTACCGGTGCTGGAGCATTTCTTCCGCACGAAGGAGGACCGCCGCCGCCCGAAAAACGAAATATCCGCCTGAACCTAGCGGCGCGGCCCGATATTGGGCCGCGCCGCTTCCTTTGTGTGAGGGTCATTTCTGCCTGCTCAAGCTGTAAAACAGACGCGCGGCTTCGATGCGCGTCATCGGTTCGCCGTTTCCGCTGAGCGGAATGCCTGCGGCAGAGAGCGCGTTTAAGGCGTCGGCTGCCCACGCCGGGGCATCCGTTTCCGTCGCGGCGGCGGGAACGGGCAGCGCGTATAGGTTTTGCAGGATTGCGGCCGCCTCCAGATCGGTGATCGGGTCGTTCGGTCGGAAGCAAAGCCCTGCGTCGCTGACCTCGCCGCGGATCAGGCCGCGCTGCATCGCGGCGGCCAGATAGCCCTGCTGCCATGCAGGGAGAGACTGCGTATCATTGAAGACCGAGACGGTCAGGCTGTCGTCCGGCTTGACGTTTGAAAGCTCCATTGCCATAACTAGAAATTCCGCGCGGCTGATGTGCTCCTGCGGACAGTAGCACAGCGTTCCGCCGATGCTTCGCCCGCCGGTCAGGCCGCGTTCGCAGGTCCACAGCGCCTCGAAGCAGTCGACGCTGTTTTCCATGTCCGCGAAGGTCAGCTTCTGCGTGGGCTTCAGAATTTTTATGCGCACCGTGCCGGGTTTGGATACGTTTCCGGCCTCGTCGGTCGCGGTAAAGGTGAAGGTGTCCTCGCCGACCTTATTCTTGTCCGGCGTGTAGACAAAGCTGCCGTCCTCTTTGAGCTTGACTGTCCCGCGCGTGGGCTTGTCTACGAGCTGAAAGGTCATGGGCGCGTTTTCCGGGTCGCAGGCGGTCAGGACGCCGTCGTTCGGGATGTTTTTGTAGGTTTCAAATTGCAGATCGTTTGCCTTGGGGGCTTCGTTTTTCCCGGACTGGATGCGGATGGTCAGTGCAGTCGGCTCGCCCAGCGCACTGCCGCAGATGGGCTGATATCCGAAGACGGCGTTGCAGCTCTGCGTACAGGCCGGCGACAGGCGCAGATCGCTCAGTACCTCCATGGGCAGCACGTCGCCGGGACGGATGATGCGGCCGCGCAGACGGACGCTTGCGACGGAGGCGTCCGGGACCTCCGTGACGAAGATCCCGCGCAGCGTCGGCATGGAATCGGTACTGAAATCCGATTCGCTGAAGCAGTATTCGGCATTGTACAGCGTTTCTCCGTCAGCGGCGAAGGCACACAGAGACAGCAGACCGCACAGGATCGTAAGCAGCAGGATGCGGGATAAGGTTTTCATTGGCTTCCTCCTTGATTGGATTACGACCATAGGGTGCGCCGCATTTTACAAATTATGCAAGCAGAGAGAAAAAGTCCCGCAGTTCAACGAACTGCGGGACCTGTTGTTCCGTTTAGCCCAGCGCGACGTCCAGCACCATCATGATGCTGAAGCCAAAGGCAAAAAATACGGTGCCGAGATTGGAATGGCTGCCCTGCGACATTTCCGGGATCAGCTCCTCGACGACCACATAGAGCATAGCGCCCGCCGCGAAGCTTAAAAGATACGGAAGCGCCGGTACGACGAACTGCGCGGCAAGAATGGTCAGCACCGCGCCGATCGGCTCGACGATACCCGAGAGCACACCGCCGCAGAATGCCCGCGACTTTTTCATACCCTCTGCCCGCAGCGGCATCGAAATGATCGCGCCCTCCGGGAAATTCTGAATGGCGATGCCGAGGGAGAGCGCCAAGGCACCCGCCGCCGTGATCTGTGCGCTGCCGGACAGATAGCCCGCGTAAACCACGCCGACGGCCATTCCCTCCGGAATGTTGTGAAGCGTTACCGCGAGGACCATCATGGTCGTACGCTGAAGCTGGCTTTTCGGGCCTTCGGACTGCGAGCTGTTGCGGTGCAGATGCGGAATGATATGATCCAGCGCAAGCAGGAACAGCACGCCGATCCAGAAGCCGACAGCAGCCGGAAGAAACGACAGCTTGCCCATCGCCGACGACTGCTCGATCGCGGGGATCAGCAGGCTCCAGACGGAAGCGGCTACCATGACGCCTGCGGCAAAACCGGTCAGCGCACGCTGCACCTTGTCGCTCAGGGCGTTTTTCATGAAAAATACACAGGCCGCGCCGAGGGCGGTGCCGAGGAAGGGGATCATAATCCCGATAAAAGCATTCATATCTATCTGCAGCTCCAAATCAATACGGACGGATATACAGTGCGCTGATCTCCCGCGATGGTCGCATTTTGATGCCGGAGACGATGCCCATGGCCATGAAGGTGGTCAGCGTCGAGCTGCCTCCGTAGCTGAAGAAGGGAAGCGCCAGGCCGATGATCGGGGTCAGGCCGAGGCACATGCCGACGTTGATAATGACCTGGAACAGATACATCGACGCGATGCCGATGCAGATCAGACGGTTCATGTAGTCCGGCGACCGCAGACCCACATACACGATGCGCGCGATAATGGCCATCAGCAGCAGCAGGATGATGACGCAGCCGACCAGACCGATCTGTTCGCCTGCGGCGGAGAAAATGGAGTCGGTGTGACGGGCGGGCAGGGTGGCGGTCTTGGTCAGCGTGCCGTTGCCGAGGCCCATGCCGACGAGTCCGCCGTTGCGCAGCGCCTTGATGTTCTGGTTGGTCTGCCAGAGCTGGTTGCGGCCGGTCGGGTCGATCGACGGGTCGTATATCGCAAGAATACGGTTCTTCTGGTCGGTACGCATCACGTTTGTCCACAGATACGGCGCAGCGGCTGCGAAAATTCCCAAGCCGCCCAAGATCCAGCCCCAGTTGACGCCGCCGACAAAGGCCAGCGCGATAAAGACGAAAATGAAGATCAGCGCGACGCCGAGGTCCTTGGAAATGACGACGTACAGGCCGACGATGAACAGCATCTGGAAGGTGAGCGGAAAAACGCATTTCGGAGAAGAAACGCGCGTCTGGTTGACGCTCAGCGTTTTGGCCAGAATGATGGTGTAGGTGATTTTGCAGACCTCGGCGGGCTGAATGCGGAAGGGAAGGAACGGAAATTTCAGCCATGCGAGGTTGCCCGTGTTATCCTCCTCGCCCCAGATCAGCAGAATACCGATGAATACCGCGTTGAACAGGAACAGCAGCGTCCGCTGTCCGGCAAGAATATCGATATCAAAGGAGGTCAGCGCCAGATAGATCAGCACGCCCGCCGCAAGACAGCCGCTCTGTGTGATGATATAACGGCGGTTGTCCTCGCCGGCGGTGGTCGCGGCGATCAGCACGATCCCGAACAGCGCCGCGATGACGCACAGCGCGAGCAGCAGCATATCGCCCTTGCGGATGACCTCCTGCGCCCGATTCCTCAGTCTTCTCATATCGCTCACCTCCGACCGCGTTTTCGTCTTATTGTACCATCATTTGCGCCGTCTGTAAACAGAAAAGTTTTTTGCAAATTCTTTGCATCTGTGTTATAATGAGCGCACGAAAGGAGGGGCTTTCATGCAGGTCATAACCGAAACCCCCCAACAGACGGAGGAGCTGGGCGAGCGCCTCGGACGATCGCTGCGCGGCGGCGAGATCATCGCCTATCGCGGCGGGCTTGGCGCGGGGAAAACCGCCTTTACGCGAGGACTGGCGCGGGGACTTGGGATCCCGATGCGCGTGACCAGCCCGACCTATACCGTCGTCAACGAATATACGGGCGGACGGCTCCCGCTGTTTCATTTTGATATGTACCGCCTTGGCTCGTCAGACGAGCTGTTTGACATCGGCTGGGAGGATTATCTGGCGCGCGGCGGCGTCTGCGCGGTCGAATGGAGCGAGCAGGTCGCCGACGCTATGGACGGCGCGATCACCGTGACGATCGAGGTGCTCTCGGAGGAGCGCCGCCGGATCACGATCGAAGGAGGAACGGCGAATGCGGATATTGGCGTTTGAGTCGTCGGCAAAGGCGGCGTCGGTTGCGCTTTCGGAGGACGGCGTTCTGCTGGCGGAGAGCTATCGGAACAACGGCCTGACGCACAGCCGCACATTGATGAAGCTGGCACAGGAGCTTCTGGAGGACTGCGGACTGACCGCAAAGGAGCTGACGGCGGTCGCATGTGCGGCGGGGCCGGGCAGCTTTACGGGCGTCCGCATCGGCGTGGCGGCGGCGAAGGGGCTTGCGTGGGGCGCGGAAAGGCCGTGTGTCGGTGTTTCGACGCTGGAGGCGATGGCAAGGCAGGGCGCGTGCTTTGAGGGCATTCTCTGTTGCGCGATGGATGCCCGCCGTGCACAGGTGTATAACGCGCTGTTTTCCTGCAAAAACGGAACGATCGAACGGCTGACGGACGACCGTGCCGTTTCACTCGAGGAGCTGGAAAACGAGCTGAAAAGTTACGCCGAGCCGAAAATTTTTCTTGGAGATGGTGCACAGTTGTGCTATAATACCATCGGAACACGGGTGGCAGACTGCCGCTGCGCTCCGGAACAGCTTCGGATGCAGCGGGCGTCCGGTGTTGCATTGGCGGCAAACGCGCTGCTTTTATCGGGGCAGAGCGATTTTTCCGGCGCGGCACTGACACCGAACTATCTGCGGCTGTCTCAGGCAGAGCGCGAGCGTGCGGAGCGGCTGCGGCAGAGCGAAGGAGGAGCCTAATGGGTAGAGTACAGGTTTTGGAACATCCCCTTTTACAGCATAAGCTGTCAATTCTGCGGGACAAGAACACCGGCGTCAAGGAATTTCGTGAGGCTGTCGGAGAGATGGCCGCGCTGATGTGTTATGAAGCAACACGCAATCTGCCGACGAAGGAGATCGAGGTCGAAACGCCTGTGGCGACGGCAAAGGTCCGCGTGCTGGCAGGCAAGAAGCTGGCGATCGTCCCCATTCTCCGTGCGGGTCTGGGCATGGTGGATTCCATGATCTCCCTGATCCCGTCGGCCAAGGTCGGCCATATCGGCCTTTTCCGCGACCCGGAAACGCATTTGCCCGTCAAATACTACTGCAAGATGCCGCCCGATATCTCCGAGCGTCAGGTGTTTCTGGTCGACCCGATGCTGGCGACCGGCGGCAGCGTGATCGCGGCGCTGGATATCCTCAAGCAGGAGTACGGCTGCAAGTCCATTACGCTGATGGACATTATCGCCGCACCGGAGGGCATCGAGGCCGTTACGCAGGCGCATCCGGACGTGGATATCTTTGTCACGGCGGTCGACGAGAGGCTCAACGAGCATGCCTATATCGTCCCCGGTCTCGGCGACTGCGGCGACCGCATCTTCGGCACAAAATAAAGTAAAAGCTCCCGTCGGAAGCGTTCGCTTCCGACGGGAGCTTTTCTTTTTACGGGATGCGGCGGGATTCCTTGAGATAACGCTCCTCCTCGGAAAAGACGCAGCCGCAGTATTTCTGGATGTAAAGGCCTAGCTCGCGGGCGCGCTCCTGCCCGGCGCGGAAATAGGGACGGAAGTCGCGGTAGAGAAACGGTATGCCGACCTCCTCGGCCGCGCGCTCGGCGACGGCACGCATCAGCTCATGGTTCTGATAGGGACTGATGAACAGAGAGGAGGTAAAGCTGTCGAAGCCGCCGTCCTTTGCCGCCTGCGCCGCCGCGAAAAGCCGAAACTCGTAGCACTTGACACAGCGCCCGGCGATATTGTCGGCAACGGCGCGGACAAACGGACGGAGCGCGTATTCGTCGCGCTCGAGCAGCGGCAGCGCCACGCTTGCGGCATATTCGCGCACGCAATTGCGGCGGGCGCGGTACTCCGTAAACGGATGAATATTGGGATTATACCAGAAGCCCGTCAGCTCTGCGCCCTCGCTGCGCAGAACGTCGATGCATTGGTTGGCACAAGGGGCGCAGCAGATATGCAGAAGTGTCTTCACAGGGGCCTCCTAATCTCTGCGGCGGCGTCCGCCGACGATCAGAAGCAGCCGCAGGAACTGCATCAGCGTTACGCTGAGCGCGGCGACGTAGGTCATGGCGGCGGCGGAGAGGACCTTTCTCGCGCCGCGCTGCTCTTCCTCGGAGAGCAGACCGCTCTGATCGATCGCGCGAAGCGCACGGCGGCTTGCGTTGAACTCCGTCGGGAGCGTCACAAGCTGGAAGACCACGCACAGGCTGTAGCACAGCGCCCCGGCCAGCGCCAGATAGTAAAAAACGTCGTAAAACATCGCAAGGCTCTGCACGGACATCAGGATCAGGCCGATAAAGATCAGTGGCATGGACAGACGGGAGGCAAAGTTGGTCGCCGGAACGATCGCCGCGCGGAGCTTAATGGGAGCGTAATCCTCCGCGTACTGTACGGCATGTCCCGCCTCATGCGCCGCGACGCCGACCGCCGAGACGGTGGCACTGTCGTAGACGCTCTCGGAAAGACGGATCACATTGTTCTTGGGGTCGTAATGGTCCGTCAATTCGCCGGAAACGCGCTCAATACGCACACCGGATACGCCGTTCGCGCTGAGGACGGCGCGCGCCGCGTCCGCTCCGGTCAGCCCGCGATAATTCCGTACCCGGCTGTATGAGCGAAAAACGCTGTTGACCCGTGCGCTTGCGATCAGCGAAAAGATTATTGCGGCCAGTACGAAAAAATAGTAGGGGTCAAGATAGTAGTAACCGAAATACAAGCTTTGTCACTCCGTTAGTTCAAATTTCTCAAAGCGCCTGCGGGTCCATCGCGTCGTGGAGCGTGTCGGTGATCGCGCCGCGGAAGATCCGGTCGGCATTGATATGTGCGGTGTTCAGCGCACCGGCGGAATCGCGCATTGCGATCTTGCCGGACATGAAAATATCGTTGTCCAGAATAAACTTGATCTCCTTGTCGTCGACATTGTTGCGCTTGACCATGCCGGGGCCGCAGTGCAGCTTCAGGCGGCAGCCGCCGGGCAGCGCCATTTCCGCCTCCTGCATTATGCGGGAAAACGCGCGCTCCTGCACGTCGTCCTCCGCCATCAGCCCCAGATAGCCGGGACGGATCAGTTCGGAAAACGGCGTGTCCTCCAGATCGAGCGCCGCGCGGGAAAAGGCGTTGATATAGCGCAGGCCGATGCGCTCGAAAAACGCGGGCTTATAGACCTTGATAAAATGCACGAGGACCTCGTCGAGCTTGCGGGCGAAGCTTTCCCAGCAGGTGTAGGCGGGCGTGGCCAAGGCAATAAAGGTGTTGGTCAGATTGACCTTCCAGCGGCCGTCGGCCGACAGGAACTGATAGTTCACGACGTCGGGCTGCTCCTCGAACTTCATATTGCCGGGCTGACCGATCACCTTGGGAGGCAGCTTCTCGATATTGCGGGTGTACTGCGGATAATCTGCCCGGATCAGCTCCTGAAATTCAGCCGGTTCTCTGGCGGCGATGGATAAGATCGCGGGGAAACGAAGCTGGCAGATGACCTCCAGCAGCTGGGACTTGTTATATTGTACGCGTTCGCATTCCGAAAACATTGACGGCGCTCCTTTCACGCTTTTTCTTATGGCAACACCGCCTTCGCCGGATATTTTTCGCCGATCCGGCGGTTCGAAAAGTTTGAAATACACAAAGTATTCCTGCGCTTTTCAAACCTTGGCTCGACAAAAAATCTCTCGCCGAATGCTCTCGCTGAATTATGCGGTGCTGCCTTATATTAGTATAGCATACGGCTTTATATTAGTATAGCATACGGGTCAAGCGGTTGCAAGCGGTCATTGCACGGAATCGGAGCGCTGCTCCTTTTCGCGGAGCCGGAGCTTGGCGGCATCCTCCAGTCCCTCCAGCCGCACCTCCAGATTGCTGCGGAACAGCGCCGCCAGCGTCGCCGTCAGCGCGTCGCGCGTTTCCTTGTCCATGTCCTTCATGGCCTTGACCATGGCGGCGGCGGTCTTCCATTTGTCGGTGCGGAAATCGTTGAAGGTCACGGCGCCCGACGCCGACAGAATGCCGAACAGCCCGTCGGCAAAGCGCTCGCGCTGTTCCCACGGCACCTGCTGCACCCAGCGGCGGAAGGTCAGATCGTTGATCCGCCCCTGCTGCGAAATGCGGTCAAGATGAATAAAGTGCGGGCCGAGGACGTTCCACGAAAAGCCGTCATGCTGCAAAATGCCGACCTGAGAGCTGTCGACGACGATATAGTCCTCGCCGTGCGTGAGCAGCATCCCCACGACGGAGGATTTCGGCACGATGGAGATGATGCGCGGACGAATGCGCTGAAGCTCCGGGCGGAGCATCGTGGACTCATTGAAGCCGGGGCCGTCGTTCGACCAGACGTTGACGATGCGGTCCTGCACCGCGCGGGAGCAGAACGCGCCTGCCCACATTGCCAGATTTCCGCCCTTGGAATGGCCGCCGATGCGTAGCCGTTTGTTCGGGTAGAGCGCCGCCACGCGTTCGGTGTAGCGCACGGCCTGCCGCTGTGCGGGGACCTCCTCCATACAGCTCAGGTGGATGTTTTCCTTCCAGCCGGCGAGCGTATCGTCCGTTCCGCGAAAGGCAAGGTATACCGTGTCGTCGGGCAGTTCGATCGTCAGAGCGGCGAACTGCTCGGCGTTTTCCACATCCAGCCGCCGCTCAAAGCAGCTGAGCCGAAGGTCCTGAAAACGCGGTGTCCGTGCCAGCTTATGAAGCAGCTCCGAGATCTTTGCGGCGGTAACGACGCCCATTTCCAGCTTTTTGCCGTCCGCGCTTTTCGCAAACAGGCGCTTGTTTACCGCGCTGAGCGGGACGGATGCGTTATCCTCGGGAACGGCGTCGCCCATTTCGATATAGGCCAGCTCGGTCAGGATCAGGCTGTCGACCTCGTTGAAGCGATCGACCGTCATGGGCAGATCGCCGCGCCAATCCAGATAGTCAACCAGATTTGCCATTTTGCTTCCTCCTTAAAATCGGGTCACGGGGTTTCGTAACTTTAATCCGATCGCAGTATGAAATGATTGCGGTGGCATTGCAGCAGCCCTTCGCGGCGGAGCTTGGACAGCTCGGCGGACATGGCGCTGCGCTCTACGGAGAGATAGTCCGCGAGCTGCTGCCGATCGTAGGGAATGTCGAAATCGGTGCTGCCGCGCTTCAGCGCTTCGGACGAGAGGTACGACAGCAGCTTTTCCCGCGTCGTCCGCTGCGCCATGTGCGTGAGCTTCTCGTTGTAAAACAGGTTTTTGTCCGCCAGCGCGCCGACCAAATTGCGGATCAGCAGAAAATGATGCGCGCAGGCATTTTTGCACACGCCCATGATATGGCTCACCTTCAGCCATGCGACGGTGCAGTCCTCCTGCGCGACGATACCCGTGTTCAGCGGGCGGCCGTCCGAGCAGGCGAAGGCCTCGGCAAACAGCTCCTGCGGCGCGACCTGCGCGATCAGGTTTCGGTTGCCCCAAAAGTCCTCCTGCACGATCAGCGCCAAGCCGCGCAGCAGCAGGCCGACGGCCTCGGCGCGGTCGCCGGATTGAAGAATGTATTTATCCCGCGCGTATTGCCGCACCGTGATCTGTAAGCACGGGAGCATCCGTTCCAGTGCGTCGGCGGGAATGCCACGGAAGATCGGCGCGTCTTTCAGCTCGGGAGGCAGCATTTTCTCACCTTCTTGTTGGAAATCCAACATACTCTTTTCCTATAATATAGTATACTTAAAAGAAAAAGTCAAGGGAAGCGCGGCAGAATGCGGTGCGTTTTTGCCGGAGACTTCCGAGAAAGGAGAAAGATATATGGAAATTACAAAGGACATCCGCTTCGTCGGCGTCGACGACCATGACATCGATCTGTTTGAAGGGCAGTATGTCGTTCCGAACGGAATGGCCTACAACTCCTATGTGATCGTCGACGAGAAGACTGCCGTCATGGACACGGTGGACGGGCGCTTTGTCGCGCAATGGCTGGAACGGCTCTCTGCCGCGCTGGAAGGACACAGTCCGGCCTATCTGGTCGTGCAGCACATGGAGCCGGACCACTCTGCCGGGATCTTGGAATTTCTGCGCGCTTACCCCGACGCGGAGCTGATCGCCAACGCGCGGACACTGACGATTCTGCGCGGCTTTTTCGGTACGGCGCTCCCCGAGGAACGGATCGTGCTGGTCAAGGACGGCGAGACGGTTTCGCTGGGACGGCATACGCTGCGGTTTATCTTTGCGCCGATGGTGCATTGGCCGGAGGTCATGGTGACCTACGACGAGACGGAAAAGGTGCTCTTCTCCGCGGACGCTTTCGGTAAATTCGGCGCGTCGGATGCCGACGAGGACTGGGACTGCGAGGCGCGGCGGTATTATATCGGGATCGTCGGGAAATACGGCGCGCAGGTGCAGACGCTGCTGAAAAAGGCTGCCGCGCCGGATATTTCCGTGATCTGCCCGCTGCACGGCCCGGTCTTGACGGAAAACCTCGGACATTATCTTGAGAAATACGACATCTGGTCGTCCTACCGCGTCGAATCCGAGGGCGTGATGATCGCCTATACCTCCGTCTACGGCAATACCAAGAAGGCGGTGCAGCTTCTTGCGGCGGCGCTGGAGCGGCGGGGTTGCCCGAAGGTCGTCGTGTGCGACCTTGCGCGGGAGGATATGGCCGAGGCGGTCGAGGATGCCTTCCGCTACGGGAAGCTCGTGCTGGCTACGACCACCTACAACGCCGATATCTTCCCCTATATGAAGCATTTTATCGACGCGCTCACCGAGCGTAATTTTCAGAACCGCACCGTCGGCCTGATCGAAAACGGCTCGTGGGCGCCGGTGGCGGCGAAGGTGATGCGCGATAAGCTGTCCGGCTGCAAAAATCTTACATGGGCAGGGGAGCCGGTGCGCATTCTCTCAGCCGTCAAGCCCGAGGACACTGCCGCGCTGGAGGCGCTTGCCGCCGCGCTTCAGCCGTGATCGAAAACTGAGAGGTACGCTATGGAACAACATATTATTGAAATCGAGCACCTGAGCAAGTCCTTCGGGGACGTGCGGGCGGTGCAGGACCTTTCTTTCCATGTTCGGCAGGGAGAGCTGTTCGCATTTCTGGGCGCCAACGGCGCGGGAAAATCCACGACGATCTCGATCCTGTGCGGGCAGCTTGCCAAGGACAGCGGCAGCGTCCGTGTCTGCGGAGAGGATGTCGAGCACAGCATGGAGCACATTACGCGGCGCTTGGGCGTTGTGTTTCAAAATTCCGTGCTGGATCAGGCGCTTTCCGTCCGGGATAATCTGCGCAGCCGCGCCGCGCTCTACGGCATTACGGGAAAGGAATTTCGGACGCGCCTGAACGAGCTGGCGGAGCTTCTGGATTTCGGCGGCCTGCTCAACCGCACCGTCGGCAAGCTCTCCGGCGGACAGCGCCGCCGCATCGATATTGCCCGCGCACTGCTGCACCGTCCGGAAATATTGATCCTTGATGAGCCGACGACCGGTCTGGACCCGCAGACGCGGAAGCTCCTTTGGGACGTGGTGCAGACGCTGCGCGTTTCCGAGCACATGACCGTTTTCCTGACAACGCATTACATGGAGGAAGCCGCAGACGCCGACTATGTTGTGATACTCGACAGTGGCCGCATTGCCGCCGAGGGTACGCCGCTGCTGCTGAAAAACACCTACACGGGCGACTATATCACGATGTACGGCATGACAAAGGCGCAGGCCGACGCCCTCGGCAGACCTTATGAGACGCTTCGCGATGCGATCCGCGTTTCCGTCCCGAATACGGCGGCGGCAACGGAGATGATCGTGGCGCATCCGGAACTGTTTACCGATTTTGAGATCACAAAGGGCAAGATGGACGACGTGTTCCTTGCCGTTACCGGCAAAAAACTGACGGGAGGTGCGGGAAAATGACAGGACTTGCCAATCTGACCCGCCGCAATTGCAAGCTATTCTTCAAGGATAAGGGAATGTTTTTCACCTCCCTCATCACGCCGGGGATTTTACTGGTGCTGTACGTCACCTTCCTCGCCGGCGCCTACCGCGACAGCTTCGTATCCGCGATGCCTGCGGGCTTCACCGTGGACAGCGCGCTGATCGACGCGACGGTCGGCGGACAGCTCGTCTCGTCGCTTCTGGCCGTTTGCTGTGTAACGGTCGCCTTCTGCTCCAATCTGCTGATGGTGCAGGATAAGGTCACCGGCGCAATCCGCGACCTGACCGTCACGCCGCTGCGCCGTTCCACGCTGGCTGTCAGCTATTTCCTCGCCTCGGCGCTGACGACGCTGATCATCAGCTTTACGGCGCTGGCGCTCGGCCTGCTGTATCTTGTAAAAATGGGCTGGTATCTTTCTGCGGGCGATGTGTGTCTCATCGTGCTGGACGTGACGCTGCTGAGCCTGTTCGGCACGGCGCTGGCCTGTGTGGTCAACGCGCCGCTGTCCACGAACGGACAGGCCTCGGCCGTCGGTACGATCGTCAGCGCGGGCTACGGCTTTATCTGCGGCGCGTATATGCCCATCTCTTCCTTCGGGACCGGCTTGCAGCGCGTGATCTCCTTCCTGCCCGGCACCTACGGCACGAGTCTGCTGCGCAACCATTTCCTGAAGGGCGTTTACGCGGAAATGGCCGAGACGGGATTCCCTGCGCAGGTCGTCGAGGGCATCAAGGATTCCATCGACTGCAATCTCTATTTCTTCGACCGTTCGGTCGCACAGAGCACGATGTATCTGATCCTCGGCGGCGCCGTCGTCGTGCTGATCGGCGCATATGTTCTGCTGACGCTGCGCCGCCGCTCCCGTTGAGCGGCGGAATGTCCGAAAAACTGCTGAGGAGTCAAGTGTATGAAGGATGTATTGGACGCGCCGTGGATGGCGGAAATGATCCGCACCGTTACCAATATGTACGCCCACGGCTGGGATGAACGCAACGGCGGGAATGTCAGCCTGCTGCTGGAAGAAGAACAGCTTGCGGATTATTTTTCGCCCGATACCGCGCTGCGGGATATACAGACAGGATTTTCCTGCCCGGAGCTGGACGGACGGTATTTTCTCATTACAGGAACGGGAAAGTATTTCAAAAACGTACGGTTTGCGCCCGAGGTCAATCTCGGCATCGTGCGTCTGCAAGACGGCGGACGGACGGCCCGGCTTCTGTGGGGCCTTGCGGACGGGGGAAACCCCACTTCGGAATTTCCTACGCATACGATGAGCCATGCCGCGCGCTTGCGTATCGATCCGGAAAACCGCGTCGTGATGCACTGCCATCCCACCGATCTGCTGGCCATGACCTTTGTACACACGCTGGACGAGCGCGAGTTTACCCGCACGCTCTGGCAGATGTGCACGGAATGCCTCGCGGTTTTCCCGGACGGCGTGAATGTGCTGCCGTGGATGATCTGCGGCACGAATGAGATCGGCGAGGCGACCGCAGAGAAAATGAAGACGGCCCGGCTCGTGGTCTGGGCGCAGCACGGCGTCTACGGTGTCGGAAGAGATCTCGACGAGGCCTTCGGCCTGATCGAAACAGCCGAGAAGGCCGCCGAGGTCTATCTGAAGATCGCCGGGATGCCGCGCCTGAACACCATTACGGATGCGCAGATGCACGAGATCGAAGCGCACTTCGGCGTAACGGCGCGCGAGGGATATCTGAGCGATTCCTGACGCCGTGCACTCCGCGAGAGCCGCCGCAGCGGCCTTCCGCACCGAAAAACAATAATCAACCAGCCCTGCCATGCGGCAGGGCTGATTTTTTGCCTTCGGAGAGGCGGGGGTTACAGGAGCGTTGCACGAATCGCGGCAATCCATGCGAGAATTGTGTGTTCGGTTGAGGAGGTGATGCAATGAACAGCGAAATCGTGATCGCGCTGCTGTCGCTGCTCGGCACGGTTGCGGGCAGCTTGGCGGGCGTTCTTGCCTCCTCCAAGCTGACCCGTTACAGACTGGAACAGCTTGAACACAAGGTCGATCGGCTGGGCGGCTTCGGAGAACGTCTGCCGGTCGTTGAGGAACGAATCCGGGTCATCAACCATCGGCTGGGCGATCTGGAGCAGGGAAATGCGGGGAGGTGAACAGATGAAGGAGCGATTTGCGCGGCTTATCACCATCAAATCACTGGTCACGCTGGCGGCAACGGCGGTGTTCTCCGCTTTGGCGCTGCGCGGGACGGTCGGGCCGCAGGAGTTCCTGACGGTCTATACGGTGATCGTCGGCTTCTACTTCGGCACACAATTTGAAAAAACGGGAGGGAATCGTACATGAAGATCTGCATCGATGCCGGGCACGATCTGGGCTGCAATCCCAGCCCAGCGGATCCGGCCTACTGCGAGGGCACGCGAATGTTCGAGCTGCAGGGCTATCTCAGTGCCGCGCTGATGCGCTACGGCTTTGAGGTCGTCTGCACCAGACAGCGCGTCGAGGACAATCCGTCGCTCTACCGGCGCGGCAGAGCCGCCGAGGGCTGCGAGCTGCTGCTCAGTCTGCACAGCAACGCTGTCGGCGACAACGGCTGTAACAGCGCGGTAGACTATGTGGCGGTGTTTTATCCGATCAGCCGCCGCGGACAGAAGCTTGCACAGGCGCTTTCGGAGCGGATCGCCGCAGTGATGGGGACATCACAGCCGCCCGAGTTTTTGGTGCGCCGCAATTCGGCGGGAACGGCGGATTATTACGGTGTGATCCGACATGCCGTCGAGGTCGGCGCGATCGGAATGATCTTGGAGCACAGCTTTCACACGAATCCGCGCAGTACGCGCTGGCTGCTTTCCGACGCAAATCTGCGCCGCTTGGCCGAGGCGGAAGCGGCGCTGATCGCGGAATACTACGGAATGGAGGAACAGGAAATGCGATACGAGCTGTTAAAGGATATCAAGAACGAGTTTTACCGACCGACGGTGGAGCGCCTGCTGGAAAAAGGCGTGATCCGCGGCAAGGGCGGGGACGGCGAGGAGACGGTGATCGATCTGGGCGAGGATGCACTGCGCCTGCTGGTCATGCTGGAACGCGCCGGTGTTTTTGAAAAGTAGGGTATCCCCAAATATCAAAAAAGCTGCCGTCTCGGAGTATCCGGGACGGCAGCTTTTTCTGTAATTTGTTACCCGCTGAGGAATAAACAAAAACCGCTGTCCCAAACGGGATAGCGGTTTTTGGTACGCCGGAAGGGACTCGAACCCCCGACCTACTGGTTCGTAGCCAGTCACTCTATCCAACTGAGCTACCGGCGCATACCACACTCTCCTGAGTGCTCAGATATCATAGCACGTCGAACGGAAAAATGCAAGTACTTTTTTTCAAAAAATGCATTTTTCTTTTTCTATGCGCGGAGCGCGATCGGAAAGAGTGGCGCAGACTGTCAAAAAAAGTCCGAAATGCTCTTCGACGCGCTGTGGCGCTGCAGCGCGGTATCACGCCGCAGCGCCGGTCATTAGCTGTCGGAATTATGAGCTATGCGCAGGGAGAATCAGTTCGAGGTCCTCTGCGAAATGCCGCGCATGGAATCAATGACGAAGTCCTTGCTTTCCAGCTTGACAACTGTTCCGCAGTACGGGCACTTCGCGCTTTCGTTGATGCTCAGCGGTGCGCCGCAGCTCGGGCAGGAAACATTCTGCATACCCTGTGCGGTCTGCGTCGTCAGGCCGGTCTCACGCGAGAGCTGCCATTCGTAGGTCATGAACTTCTCGGCCGTGCGGCTGCCGGAGATCAGCGAGCCGTCCTCGTCGGAGAGCGTGTAATCGACGATACGGGTGCGCAGCTCCGCAACGATATGGTCGCGGCCGCCGTCCTGATAGAAGCCCTTCAGCTCAACGCTGAGCACGGCGATGCGCTCGATATAATTCGTGCGGTTGCGCTTGCGCAGGGCATCAAGCTGGCGATCCATCTGGCCGTAAAGCGCGCCGCTCAGATAGGGCTGGAGCGAGGAGATATCCTTGTCCTGCCATGCGTTCTGCATCTGAACGTAGAGGTTGGACAGCTTTTCCGTCATGGCCGCAGAATTGAAGCTCGGATCATACTGCGCATACTCGGAGATCGGGCGCAGAGAACGATGCTGAGCGCCGCCGGTGGGCGTCTGTCCGCGCGTCTGCGCACTGCCGGAGGAGCCGGACGTATGCTGCTGCGAGGAAGAACCGTTGTTATTCTTCTTCTTACGCTTGCCGCTGTTGGCGATGAGGTATCCGATGACGATGATGGCAACGATGACAAAGAAAACATACGAGCCGATGCCGCCCGGCAGATCGCCGCCGTCGCTGCTGTAATCGCTGCTGCTGTAGTCACTGCCAAAGCCGCCGTAGTCGCTGCCGCTGCCGTAATCGCTGTCCCCGCCGTAGTCGCTGTCTCCGGCGAAATCGCCGAAGTCCGCGCCCGCGTGCAGCGTCAGCGCGAAGAGCATGGTCAGGCACAAAAGCAGCGCCAAAATACGTGCCAATCTCTTTTTTTGATTCATGTTGTGTGGTCACACCTCCGGAGTCAGATCTACAGCACGTCTGAGAATGCTGTAGGCGGGGACGGGGCAGGGGAGCTGCATGGAAAAAACCATTTGCGGGGTACGCGGCTCGGACAGGTCGCAGCCCGATTCGTCGCGCATCATGGGTACGGTAAAGGAAAACGGGCGGAGATCCGGCCCGACGACCTCAAGCGTGTCGCCTGCGGCAAATTTGTTGCGAAGGGAGAGCGTGGCATTGCCGCGGCTGTCACAGTCGGTCACGATGGCGCATACCTGCCAATCGCGGATGTAACGGGAGCTTTCGTAGTATTGGCCGGGCTGACCGTAGAAGAATCCGGTCGAGTAACGGCGGTGCGAAACGTGCTCGACCTCGTCACGCCAGACCGGGTCGACAGGCCTGCCTGCGGCGACGTCGTCGATCACATGGCGGTATGCGCCCGTGACGACGGCGGCATAGTAGGCGGACTTTGCGCGGCCCTCGAGCTTCAGGCAGTCCACGCCGGCCTCCATCAGGTCGCCGATGTGGTCGATCATGCACATATCGCGGGAGTTCATGATGTATGTACCTTTTTCGTCCTCAAAGACGGGGAAATATTCGCCCGGGCGCTTTTCCTCCATCAAGGCGTACTGATAGCGGCAGGGCTGTGCGCAGGCACCGCGGTTGCTGTCTCTGCCGGTCATGTAGTTCGACAGGAGACAGCGCCCGGAATAGGATACGCACATGGCGCCGTGGGCAAAGGTCTCAATCTCCAGCGCCTTCGGCGTGTTCTGCCGAATGGTGCGGATCTCTTCGAGGGAAAGCTCCCGCGCCAGCACGACGCGCTTTGCGCCCAGCTCATACCAAGCGTTTGCGCAGGCGTAGTTGGCAATGCTGACCTGCGTGGAAACGTGGCGCTGACAGTGCGGCGCGTAGCGCTCGGCCATGCGGAAGACGCCGAGATCGGCAATGATGAGCGCGTCGACACCGCATGATTCCAGCAGCTCCAGATGCGCCGGAAGCGCGGAAAGCTCGCTGCTGCGGGGCATGGTGTTAACGGTGACGTGGACCTTGACCCGGTGCGCGTGCGCATAGGAAACGGCGCTTTTCAGCTCCTCGGGCGTAAAATTCCCGGCAAAGGAACGCATACCGAAGCTTGTCCCGGCAAGGTACACGGCGTCGGCACCGTAGAGGACCGACATCTTCAGCCGTTCCGGGTCTCCGGCGGGAGCCAGCAGTTCGGGCTTATCAGCCATTGTTCTGTTCTCCTAAGAATTGGTTATGCTCCTCGTAGGTGCGGGAGAAGTGGTGGTAGCCGGTGGAGTTGTCCAAGGCGTAGAAATAATAATCGGTTTCCGCCGGATTCAGCGCCGCCGCAATGCTGGAAAGGCCGGGATTGGAGATCGGGCCTGCGGGCAGACCGGCGTGGGTGTAGGTGTTATAGGGGCTGTCGACCTGCTTGTCCGCGTCGGTAAGGCCGCCCTCGACGCTGCCGCCGAGCGCGTAGACCAGGGCGGCGTCGATGTTCAGGTAGGGGTAGTCCCCGGGCCTGCACAGACGGTTGAAGATGACGGAGGAAATGTTGGCGCTTTCCGTTGCGCCCGCAGTCTCCTTTTCGATCATGGAGGCGATGCAGACCAGATCGGAAACGGACAGCAGATGCTCCGATACGAACGCGTCGTCATAGCCGTTGGCATGCAGGCGCTCGCTCAGCCGAGCGTTCAGCTCCTCAAGCTGTGCCTGCGCTTCGTCGGAGAATTTGCGGTTGAAGTTGACCAGCAGCTTGTTCAGTGCCCGCTCCGGATCGTCGTGCTCATAGAAATCGTAGGTGTCCGGGAAGAGGAAGCCCTCCAGACGATTCGGCTCGCCGTAGGGGATCCCCTCCAGGAACCAGTAGTCGAACTCGGTGTTCGCGGCGCATTCCTCCAGCTCGTCGACGGTACAGACATTTTTCTGCTCCAACAGGGAGAAGATCTGCGCGGCGGTCAGGCCCTCGGGGATCGTTACGCGCACCTCCGTGCGGTTCGGGCTGGTGGCGACCATGCCCTTGATAAGCGCGTGATAGTCGTAATTGTACGACAGCGTATAGGTCCCCGCCTCGATCTCGTTGCCGGAATGCGTGAATTTACAGTAGAACTTGAAAAGCCAAGGATATTTGATGAAGCCCTCGTCCTTGAGCATATCTGCGATCTCGTCAAGCGTCTCGCCCTTGCGGACGGTGACCTGACTCGTGTCGTCCGAGCGGCCGAAGGCGAGGACATCCTGCGCGCATTCCCACGCGCCGTAGCCGAAGCCGACGGCGATCAGGCCGACGATCACAACGTAGAGCAGAATTTTTACAAACAGGGGAACGACGCGCTTCGTTGTTCGGCGCTTGGGCTTCTGCGGGGGCGGCGCGTCCGCGCCGTCCTCGTAATCGTCCGCTCCGGCGTCGTCCTCGGGATAATCGCCGTCGTAATCATCCTCGTAGTCGCCCATCGGGAGCGGCTCCTGCGCGTCGTTGTATTCGCCGTAGTCGTCGAAAGCGTCTCCGAAGTCCGGCGTGAAATCGTCCGCAGGAGAGTGGGAAACGGGCTGCGCGGAGGCCGCGCCGCCCGCATCGGCAGACTCGGCCGGTTCGACAGGCTCGTCGTCCCCGAGCTGCGCCTTCGCGTCGCGGAGCAGCTCATCCAGAGAGAGGTCGCCGGAAAGCTCCTCCGGCGTATGGAATTGATCGGACATAAGGCGTCCTCCTTTCAGGGTATGCGGTCAGCGATAGACGATCGCGTCGGCAACGCGGCGGGCGGCCTCCGTTCCGCGAAGCGCTTCGATCAGGGTCAGAGCGAAGTCAAAGGCGGTACCGGCCGCCTTGCCCGTAATGACGCCGCCGTCGCGGACGGCGCTTTCGCCGGTGCAGACTGCCGCGCCCATTTCCGCTTCCATGCCGGGGTAGCAGGTCGTGCGTTTTTCATCCGTGATGCCCAGCCGGGCGAGGATCGTCGGCGCGGCGCAGATCGCGGCAACCGGCTTGCCGCGCCGATACTGGGCCGAGACGGCGTCGAGGACGGTCTTGCTGCCCAGAATAGAGGCGACACCGCCCATCCCGCCCGGAAGCACGAGCAGCTCCGCGTCGGAAAAATCGGTCTGTTCGGCAGCGCAGTCGGCATGCAGCGTGATGCCGTGGCCGCCGGTGATGGTCGTGCCGCCGATGCCGACGAGGCGGACCTCGATACCGGCACGGCGCAGCAGATCGCAGGGAATGACGGCCTCGGCTTCTTCAAAGCCCTGCCCGAGGATCAGATATACCATAGCTCTTAAAAACTCCTTTGTATCGTGCCTCAGAGCTTCAGACAGTCCTTGACAAGCCCTAAGATCTCATTGTGGATGTCCTCGATCGAGCGCATTTTCCCGTCGGCGGCGCAGTTGATGATCGTCCAGCCGTAATAGTGCGCCGCCTGCAGGCCCGTGCTGCGGCACAGGCGCAGATAATCCATATTCTGCTCGTGAATATCGGCCAGCGTGTGGGTCTTTTCCTCACGGCTGCGCAGCATTTCGCCCGTCAGCTCCGTGGGGACATCCAAATATATGACGATATCCGGCCTCGGAAGTTCCAGATGATCGTATTCAAACTCCGAAAGCCAGCGGAAAAACGCTTCACGCTGCTCCGGTCGCTCTTTTGACGCCTGATGCACGGCGTTGGAGGTGGTGTAGCGGTTGGAGAGCATCAGCCCGCCGTTTTTGTAGTAATCTCCCCAGACCTTGCGATAGGACGCAAAGCGATCCACGGCGTAGAAGGTCGAGGCGGCATAGGCGTTCACATCCGACGGCCGACTGCCAAATTCGCCGCCCAGATACATGCGGATCAGCGAGGAGGACGGCTCGGAATACTGCGGGAAATCCATAGTGCGAAAATCAACGTGCATTGCCTGCAAACGCTTGCTCAGGAGTGCGAACTGCGTGGTCTTGCCGGAACCGTCCGTCCCTTCAAACACGATCAGCTTTCCCATAATCACTACCCTTTCATTCTCTTTTTCGCGGCCGCAAAGACGTATTTCGGAAGCCGCAGCATACGGCCGAAGCGCCGCGGCTCTTTGATCAGGCGGTAAAGCCATTCCAGCTGCAAACGGATCATCCACTTCGGAGCGCGCTTGACCGTTCCGGCGATGCTGTCGAGCGTGCCGCCCAGCCCCAGCATCAGACGCACGTTCAGATCGGCGCAGTGGCGCGCCATGAACCGCTCCTGCTTCGGAGAACCGAGACATACGAACACCGCGTCGGCCCGCGCCTCGTTGATGCGGCGGACGACGTCGGCCTCGTCGGTAAAGTAGCCGTCCGCCGTGCCGCAGATGCACAGAGACGGGTGCTTTTTCAGCATTCTTTCCGCAGCAAGCTCCGCGATGCCGGGCTTACTGCCCAGAAGGTACAGGCGGCTTCCCGTTTCCTCCATCACGCCGAGCAGTCCCATGGCGAAATCGACGCCCGCGACCTTCTGTTTCAGCGGCGTTTTCAGAATTTTCGCGCCCAAGATCACGCCCGCGCCGTCGGGGAGCACGAGCGCCGCGCCGTTGAGAATGTTCCGAAATTCGGGATCGCGCAGCGCCTCGTAGGCGATCTCCGCATTCGGCGTCACGCCGTAGACGGTATCGTTTCCGGTCAGCAGGGCGCGCCCAAACTCCAGCGCCTCCTGCAGGGTCACATTATTATATTGGATCCCGAGAATATCCGTTTTCATTTGCGTTTCCTCATTTTTTGTGAAACGATTTCGGGAAGCACCTTGAGGCGGTCGGCAGCAGCCATGCCGCCGCGCGGGGAAACAGGACGGCCTCAAAAATTCCCAAATACATTTTACCACAAAAAAATGCCTTTGTCTATGACGCTTTTCACATTCTGCGCCCGCGTGCCATACAATGTTGTGAAAGCATTTTTGCTTGAATGTTCTTTCGGGAGGTATTACATTATGCCAGAAAACACCCACGATCCCGCAGGCGGCCTGACGCTTGACCGCCCTGTTTGCATCCATACCAACCAGATCGTCGATTCCTGCCTGGATAAAGACTGCGTAGAGGACCTTCGCGTCTACCTGACCACGCAGTCGCAGACTGCGCTGGACAACGCGACCGGCGCAAAGACCCGCTGCGCGGAGCTGCTGTATGCCGACGTGGATGTCGAGCCGCTTGCCTACAAGCGCGGACATTACGCGGTGGACCTGACGTTCTATTACCGCATCGTCGGCGACGCGCTGCTCGGCGGCGTCCGTCCGACGACGATCACGGGCCTTGCGATCTTTGCCAAGCGCGTCGTTCTCTGCGGCGGAAAGGGCGGCGCAAAGAGCTTCAGCAGTCTCGACGAGATCCCGCCCAGCGTGGAGCTGCTTTCGTGCGGTAAGCCGGAGGCGATCCTTGAGGCGCTCGATCCCATGATCCTCTCCTCGAAGGTCAAGGAGGTCTGTGAGTGCCGCTGCGGCGAAACGGACGTGACCGAGATCCCGCCGACGATCGCCGAGAGCTTTGGCGAGCAGCTCGTGCTTTCGGGAGAAAGCAAGCGCCTGTATGTTACGATCGGACAGTTTTCCACCGTGCGCCTTGAGCGCGATACACAGCTTTCGGTCCGTGTAGGCGAATACTGTGCGCCGACCCGCGAATGCTGCGACGAGGAATGCTGCGAGGAGGATCCGTGCGACCTGTTCAGCCGGATCGATTTCCCGATCCGGGCATTTTTCCCGGACGGAAAGTGCGGCTGCGCGAAGGAAGAGCAGCCGGACTGCGGCTGCTGAGTCTGCACCGCAGTTTTCGGCGGCGTTAAAGCATTGTGAGCTTGTGCCACGCGCCTCGGCGGGACGTGAGCCGCCGTTCCGTTTCGGTACGGCGGCCTCCCATGCAGTTTATGCCGCCGACGCCTGTCCGCATACCGCGGATTGCCGCCGTTAAGGCCCGAATATAACCTTCAGACCGGCAAAAAAGTCCGGAATCGTCAAAATCGGTTCACTTTTTAATGTATTTTCACCCTCTGCATTGAAGCTCCCGGCGGATGCATCCGCCGGGAGCTTCTGCTTTTTGTGCTTCAAATGCGCTTGACTTTACGGCGTTTTGTGCTATGCTTATACCGTAAAAAACAAAAGGAGGAATTTCCATGTCCACTGTATTTGCAGGCGGCAGCTACGCTGCACTGATGTTCGTTGCCGCGATCCTGGCCGTCGCCGCGACCGTGCTCGCACTGATCTTCATTGTGCCGGAGAAGCGCCGTTCCAAGCTCAACGCCTTCGGCAAATTCGTTCAGGATACGCTGAATTTCAAATACCTGATCGTTGAAAAGATCCTGCAGGCGTTCTACATTCTGGCGACCGCGTTTACCGTTTTGTCCGGCTTCTTCATGCTGTTCATGGTCGTCGGCAATGACTGGACGGGGAGAACGTGGCTCGGCGGCTATGGCCTGCTGCTGATGCTCCTCGGCCCGATCGTCATCCGCCTTGCCTATGAGCTGATTATGATGCTCGTTCTTCTGGTCAAGAACGTCATTTCCATCAACACCAAGCTGCGCAATCAGAACGGAGACGAGAATGCCGTCGACGTTTTTGCCGGACCGGATATGAGCCTGGTGAAGGAGGTCTTCCGCAAGAAGCCCGCTCCGCAGCCGACAAGCCCGGCCGCAAAGTTCTGCTTCCGCTGCGGCGCCGCGCTGGTGAACGGCCGCTGCCCGCAGTGTGACCGTCCTCAGGATGCGGAACAGCCCGCGAATACTGGAAACGGATAAACACCAAGCGCCCTGCCGAATGGCAGGGCGCTCAGTTTGTTCTGCGTCCAAGATTCGCGGCGCGATGTGGGCATCGCGCCCTACGCATGGAACCGAAAATTTTGCGTAGGGCGGGGTGCCATCACCCCGCCGCTTGCAGGCGCTTTCGGTCACTCTCGTAGGGAGGCTCCTCCGCTGCGGCAAAGTGCGCCGCGCAAGCGGACGGCGCAGAGACGTTCCGGGAACGCGTCAGTCCGCGGCGTTTGCTTCAAAGTGAGCGCACAGGGGACGCAGCGGGCACTGCGCGCATTTCGGGCTTCTGGCGGTACAGATGTCGCGCCCGAAGAGCACAATCCGATGACAGAAATCGGAGCTTTCCTCCGGCGGGAGGATCGCGCGGAGCTGGGCCTCGACCTTTTCCGGCTCCTTCCCGTGCGCCAGCCCCAGACGGTTGGCGATGCGGATGCAGTGCGTATCGCAGACGACGGCGGGCTGCCCGTACAGGTCGCCCAGCAGCAGATTCGCGGTCTTTCGGCCTACGCCGGGCAGCTTCAGGAGCGCGTCCATTGTGTCGGGAACTTTTCCGCCGTAGACGTCGCGCAGCATTTGACACGCCAGAACAATGTCGCGTGCCTTGTGCTTATAAAAGCCGCACGAGCGCACCATTTCTTCGACCTCGGATACGTCCGCGTCGGCAAAGCTGTCAAGCGTCGGAAAGCGGGCAAACAGGGCCGGGGCGATCCGGTTGACGCGCGCGTCCGTGCACTGCGCGGAAAGCCGCACGGCGATCATCAGCTCATAATCCTTGCCATATTGCAGCGCACACAGCGCCTTGGGGTAGCGCTCTTTGAGCACGGCGATGATCGTATCAAGCCGTTCCATCGGCATTCGCTCCTTTTCTGATCGATTCGACTCGATTCTACCACATTTTTCGGGAAAAGGGAATGAAAAAATCTTGCCTTTTTCCGTTCGCGCGGATAAAATGAGCAAAAAGGAGCGTGATCGCATGGAATCAAACGCACTCGGCGCGTGGCGGCCGTATTTGCAGGCGGAGCTGACCGCGCCGTATTTTGAGGCGCTGTGCAAACGGGTCGACGCGGCGCGGGATACTGCGGAGATCTATCCGCCGGCGGGGCGGGAATTTTTTGCGCTGCAGGCGACACCGCCGGAGCGGGTCCGTGCGGTGATCCTTGGGCAGGACCCCTACCATGAGCCGCAGCAGGCGTTCGGACTGGCCTTTGCGGTGCAGCGGGGAACGGCGCTGCCGCCGTCGCTTCGGAATATCTACCGCGAATTGCAGGACGATCTCGGGATCGCGCCCGCCGCGCACGGCGATCTGACCGCGTGGGCGGAGCAGGGCGTGCTGCTTTTGAACACTGTTCTGACGGTGGAGCGCGGCAAGGCGAACAGCCACGCCGCGTGGGGCTGGCAGCGCTTTACCGATGCCGTGATCGCGGCGACTGCCGCGCTGCCCCAGCCGATCGTCTATATCCTTTGGGGCGCACAGGCACAGAAAAAAGCGGTGCTGCTGCGCGGCAGGACCGCGCCGACGCTGATCCTGAACGCGCCGCATCCAAGCCCGCTGTCGTCCTATCGCGGCTTCTTCGGAAGCAGACCGTTTTCGCAGACGAACACGTTCTTACAGGCGCACGGCGCGTCGCCGATCGACTGGAAATTGTAGGAGAATGACACTGCCGGCAGACTGTCAAAGAGCCTCGTTTAGGTCATCTCGAAGAGCGAAGCGACGTGGGAATCTCATGTAAAATGTTTCGGATTCGCCGAAGCTTACTGGAAAATCAGAATCATTCTGCGAGATTGCCACGGTTTGCTGTGCAAACCTCGCAATGACATGTGGGGCAGTTTTTTGACGGTTTGAGAGCCGCTGAGGCAATTGCATCAGCGGCTCTTTTATACTTACGTAATTCAAATATATACTTACGCAATTCTGAACAGGCGTTTGGCGTTCTGCGCGGTGGCATCGCCCGCTTCCTCGGGTGAAATGCCCTTCAGCTCGGCGATCTTCGCCGCGACCAGCGGAACGTAACGGCTGTCGTTGCGGCGTCCGCGATACGGTTCAGGCGCCATGTACGGGCAGTCCGTTTCGATCAGGATGCGGTCAAGCGGAAGCGCCTGCACGGCTTCGACGGCACGCCGCGCGTTCTTGAAGGTCACGACGCCCGTAAAGCCGATATACCAGCCGCGCTCGACCAGCCACAGCGCCAGCTCCTTTGAACCGGAGAAGCAGTGAAACACGCCGCGTACGTCGGGATGCCGCCGCACGATATCCACGGCGTCCCCGTGTGCCTCGCGCTCGTGTACGATCACGGGGAGCTTTAACGCCTCGGCCAGCTCGAGCTGCTCTTCAAAGGCAACGATCTGCCGCGCACGGGGCACGTCCTCGTAGTGATAGTCCAGCCCGATCTCGCCGATCGCCCGCACCCGCCGACAGGCGGCAAGCGCGCGATAGCGGTCCAGCAGCCTGCCGTCTACATGGTCGGCGTCGTCGGGGTGACTGCCTACGGCGGCGTAGATAAAGTCGTGCGCTTCGGCGAGCGCGACGGAGCGCTCCGAGGAGGGAAGGTCACAGCCGACGTTCATCACGAGGCCGACGCCGTGATTTTTCAGATCGTTTAACAGCTCCGCACGGTCGGCATCGAAGCGCGGATCGTCCAGATGCGCGTGAGAATCGAAATACATATTTAAAACCTCCGACAAGTGAACAGGAGCACCTGCCTGTTTTCCTTTTCCAGAAGCCGCAGAGCGGCGGCGGCGCGTTCGTCGTCAAAATTGACCAGCGCGTCGTCCAGCAGCAGCGGCACGTCCTTCGGCAGCAGACTGTGACACATGGCAAGACGCAGTGCAAGATACATCTGGTCCGCCGTTCCGCAGCTCATGGCGGCGGCCGGACGCATGACCGTTCCGTCCTTTTCCCGCACGGACATCCGCATATCCGGTTCCAGCAGCACGGCGGAATAGCGGTTTCCGGTCATCTCGCCCAGAAGCCTGCCCGCTTCGGCGGCGATCTGCGGTGAGAATCGGGAGCGGAGGGATTCGTCCGCGCTCCGAAGCGCTTCCATTGCCAGATCGATGGCGCGGAGCGTCTGCGTGTCGGCGGCAGCGGCCTCCCGAAGCTGCTCCAGCCGCGCTTCCAGCGCGACGGGGTCGCCCTTGGCGGAGATCGCGCCCTGCTTTTCCGCAAGCGACGTGCGCACCGTTTGCAGCGTCGTTTCCGCCCGCCGCAGCTCGTAGCCGATCTTCTCGGCGTCAAGCGACAGCGCTTCCGCGTCGAGCGGGACGGCGGGACCGTCTCCGAGTACCGAACGGAGCGCGGCAAGCTGAGCCTGCAGCGTGTGCAGCGTGCGCCGCTCCGTGGCAAGGTCGGCGTGGTTCCGCAGGGCAACGGACAAAATTTCGCGGCAGTCTGCGGCGGTCTTGCAGGCGGGGTCGAAGGCGGCGACCCTTGCGATCAACGCATCGAGCGTCCGCTCCTGCACCCGTACCGCCTCGGCAAGCGCATTGCGCTGTTCATCGGCGTCCCTGACGGCGCTTTCGTAGGCGGCTCTTTCTGCGGCGTATTTTTCGGCTGCCGTGCGAAGCTCCTCCGGAGAGGCCGCGCCGTAGCGGTCGAGAATGCGCTGCGCCTCGAGCCGCTGCCGCGCGGCGCTCTTTGCTTTTTGCGAAAGAACGAGGAACAGCACGGCCGTCAGCAGAATGCCGCCGCCCAGCAAGCACAGACCGATCGTGCGGTCGAGCAGGAAAAGCAGGACGACCCCGACGGCGGCGGGCAGCAGACCGAGCAGCGCCGTCAGACGGGAGGGAGCATGCGCCGATATCAGACGGCGGTAAGCGGCTTCATCGTCTTCCGCCTGCCGTCGGGCGGCCTCGGGAGACAGGCCCGCAAAGCAAGCGGACTCCAGCGGGACGGGAACGGCGCTCACGCCGAAGGCCGCATCCAGCTTTGCCGTTTGCAGACGGCTTTCCGCCGCGTCAAATTCGCGCTGCAGCTCCTGCAGCGCTTCCTGCGTCGGCAGCGCCTGTACGGACTGTTCCAGACGTCGGCACAGCAGCGTTTGCTCGCGGAGCTGCTGCTCGGCACGCTCCAGACCTACCTGCTTCTGCGCCGCGCGGGCGCGCTCGATCCGCTGCATCAGGGCGCGCAGTTTTGCTGCTTCCGCTTCCGCCGCTTCGCGCCGCGCCTTCAGGGCCATGGTCTCATCCTGAAGCGCGCGGATCTCGCGCAGTGTCTGCGTGATCTGCGCGGCATCTTCGGCAAGACGCGGGAGCCGCCCGGCGCGGCCGTTTAATTTGTTCTTCAGATTTTGCAGCTCCGTTTTGAGCTGGGAATAGGTGCGGCCGTTTTCCTCGCCCGTCGTTACAAGCGCGCTCAGGCGCTTTTCCAGCGTATGATCCGCCGTGACGGGCAGACCGAGCTGGCGGATGAATGCGGTGCGCTCAAAAACCGAGCGCTCCACGCCGCAGAGCGTTTTGCCGCAGTTTTCGGCGGTCAGCTCCGGGATCGGCGTTCCGCTCCGCGTTTCATAGGCGCGGAAATTTCCGAGCGGGACGCGGCCGGAGGTGCGTTCGATCGTGACGGCGCGGCCCTCCCAGAGCAGGTCGATCGACCCGGACATGGGTGTCCCGTCCCACGGCTTATAGCGCTCCTTGGCGGGAAGCCCCTGATTGGCGGCGCTTGCCCGCTCGGCGGTATCGATGCCGTACAGCATGGAAAGCACGAAAGCGCTCCATGTCGATTTGCCCGCCTCGTTCGGCAGGCAGAGAAGATTCATGCCCTCGTGCAGCACCAGCTCCTCGTGAAGCTTGCCGAACGAGGCGCGCAGCTTCAGTAGGATCACAGCACGACCTCCCTTCCGTCCGTCAGCGCGGCCACGAGCCGCGCTGCCTGTACGATGACCGCCCGCTGCGCCGCATCATCCGTCTGCCGACAGCAGTCGTGAAGCGTTTGCAGCGCAAGGCCGCGCAGGGTGTCGTCGCCCATCCCGTCCCACAGCGCCTGCTTCGGAACGGTCCGGTCGCGCACGGACAGACTGAAAAAGTCGCCGCGCAGGGCCTCATCCAATGCCGCCGTGTCGATGTCCGAGGCCTCTCCGATCAAATCGATGCGGCAGCAGGCGCGTTCGTGACCGTCGGGAAGGGCGGCGCGGATCGCGGCAAGCGGATCGTCGCCGGCGGCAACGCTCAATACTTCGTATCTTCTGCACGAAAGCGGGACGAATTTTGCACGGCATTCCGCACCGTCGAGCGTGACGGACAGCACGCCCTTCGCGCCGCACTCGTCGAAGCCGCGTCCCATCAGGCAGCCGGGGTAGGCGTAAACGGTATGCCCGGCCTGTCGGACGCTTGCGGTGTGGACGTGGCCCAGCGCAAGGTAGTCAAGGCCGCTGGCGGCGATCTCATCCTCGCGGATGGGGCAGTATTTACTGTCGGTGGCGACGTCCGCGTGCAGGACCATCAGATTGCAGACGTTCGGGTCCGCCGCGCGGAAGCCCCGCATCAGATCGGGCATTTCCTGCCCCGTGAAGGCCGCGCCGTAAACGTCGCACTGTTTCAGATGGATACAGGTAATCTCCGACGAGGTAAAAATATGTACGTTATTTCCCCATTTTTCGGTGAGATACGGGGAACCGGAGGCCAGATGATCGTGATTTCCCGGTGCAATAAAGACCTCGGCCTCGATACTGTCAAAGAGCCGATGGAGAGCCTCGAGCGTATCGCGGTAGACTCGCGCACTGTCAAACAGATCGCCGCTGAGCAGCAGCAGATCACAGCCGCGGCACAGCTCCGCAAGCTCCAGAAGCGCCTGCCGCTGTTCCCGACGGCACTGCGCCGCCTGCTCCGGCGTCAGAGCGGAGAACGCCGCGTCCAGATGCAGGTCGGCGGCGTGGATCAGCTTAATCATGGACGGCCACCCTCTCGACCTTTGCGCAGCAGCCCGTATCGGCGTTGACCGTAAAGATGCAGCCCTCCAGCTTGCACGGGCCGGGCGCGGGTTCATAGCGCCCGGTGAGATCGCCTCGGAATTTCTGGATCGACAGCTCTGGGCGGATGCCCAGCACGCTGTCGCGCGGCCCCGTCATGCCGAGGTCCGTGAGATAGCCCGTGCCGCCGGGGAGGACCCGCTCGTCGGCGGTCTGCACATGTGTGTGCGTGCCCCAGACGGCGCTGACGCAGCCGTCGAGCATCCATCCCATCGCAAGCTTTTCCGAGGTCGCCTCGGCGTGCAGCTCCACGAAGATCAGGCGTGTTTCCAGCCTTTTCAGGATGCGCTCGGCCAGCAGAAACGGGTTGTCGGGCGTGTAGTCCATGGAGCAGCGGCCGATCAGGTCGATGACCGCGATGTCCCCGAAGGGCGTTTCATAGACGCGCCAGCCGCGCCCCGGCTGCTGCGGCGGCAGATTTGCCGGGCGAAGCAGCTCACGGCTTCGCTCCATGTAGGGTACGATGTCGCGGCGGTTCCATGTGTGGTTGCCCATTGTGATCACGTCGGCGCCCGCGTCCAAGATCTCGTCGGCCTGCCGGGGAGAAAGCCCCAGCACCGACGCGTTCTCTCCGTTGACGACGCAAAAATCAATTTGATGCTCGCGCTTCAGCGTGGGCAGCGTTTGCTTCAGATAATTCAGACCGGCCGGGGCAACGACGTCTCCGACGGCCAAAAGCTTCAGTTCCATGTTTTTGATTCCCTTCTGTCAGGCGGCTGTATATGCCTATTATACCGAAAAACGGACGAAAGTACAACCGTGCGCCGCAAGAAATTCGACGTCTTTCCCGTAGCTCGGCGGAAAAGACGCATTTCCCGCGTATTTCCCAAGATGTTGTGGCGGGGAATAAAAGAAAACGCAATTTATTGTGGTAGACGGCCGTAAATTCGCGTGATTTCGCGCGAAAAGCGCGTAAAATAGGAAGCGGAGAATATGGAAAAGGAGGAACGGAGGATGCGCAAAAGCAGAGGGCTGCTGGAGAGCGGGCGGATCCTGTACATACCGATCGGTCAGATCCGCCCGAACCCCTCGCAGCCCCGGAAAATTTTCGATCCCGAGGGGCTGCGGGAGCTTGCCGCAAGCATCGAGCAGTACGGGATCCTACAGCCTCTGACCGTCCGAAGGCTCGGCTGCGTCTACGAGCTGGTCGCGGGGGAGCGGCGGCTGCGGGCGGCGAAGCTTGCAGGATGTACGGAGGTTCCCTGCATTTTGCTGACGGTGGACGAGGAGCAGTCGGGCATGGTGGCATTGGTCGAGAATCTGCAGCGGCGCGATCTGGACTATATCGAAGAGGCCGAGGGCCTTTCGCGGCTGATGCGCCTGTACGGGCTGAATCAGGAGCAGGCGGCGGCACGGGTGGGGAAAAGTCAGAGCGCCGTCGCCAACAAGCTCCGCCTGCTGCGCCACAGCCCGAAGGTGCTCGCCCTGCTGCGGGAAAACCACCTCTCGGAGCGCCACGCACGGGCGCTGCTGAAGCTTCCGACGGAGGCGGAACGTCTGGCAGCGCTCGAATGCATTGTTTCAAAGCAGCTTAATGTAGCAAAAACGGAGGAGTATATCGACGCCTATTTGGAAAAGAAGCAGGCGCGGGAGCGCCCGAAGGGCGTCAGGAAGCTGATCGTGCGGGACGTGCGGCTGTTTCTCAACAGCGTCAACCAC
Source organism: uncultured Oscillospiraceae bacterium (assembly GCA_934630495.1). Taxonomy (GTDB): domain Bacteria; phylum Bacillota; class Clostridia; order Oscillospirales; family Oscillospiraceae; genus JAZOXB01. Next base: position 3,505 of record CAKTVW010000023.1, on the reverse strand, counting down.
AGTCTGGAGCTGATCCGCGGCGCCGGGATCGATGCCAAGACCAGTCAGGAGGAGACGGAGGAGGAAATCGTCCTGACCATTCGGCTGCCCAAGCGCGCGGGCTAGCCGTCTTTCTAAGGCAACACCGCATAATTGCACCTTCCGCCTTCGCCGGATATTTTTCGCCGATCCAGCGGTTTGAAAAGTTTGAAATACACAGAGTATTCCTGCGCTTTTCAAACCTTGGCCCGACAAAAAATCTCTCGCCGAATGCGCTCGCTGAATTATGCGGTGCTGCCCTAAAAATGCAGGATTTCCTGCACAAAGTTTCATTTTCGGCGGGCACAAAATTTTTGTGCCCGCCGAAAAGTTTTTAATATAAAATTATTTCCTGCTTTTTTTCGTTTTTTTCGCGGAAATTATTTGCAAATCCGTGAAGGATGTGCTATACTCTTTCCGCAGTAAAATCTACACATAGAAACGCTGGGAACGGAAGTGAAATGCCGTTCCAAACTACGAAAGGGGTTAACCGAAAACAATGCACAAGTATGTATACCTTTTCTCTGAAGGCAATGGCTCCATGCGCGAGCTGCTCGGCGGCAAGGGCGCGAATCTGGCCGAAATGACCAACCTCGGAATGCCTGTCCCGCAGGGCTTTACCATCTCCACCGAAGCCTGCACGAAGTACTATGAAGACGGCCGCTCCATCAACGACGAGATCAAGGAGCAGGTCAACGTCGCGCTGGCAAAGATCGAGAAGCTCAACGGCAAGAAGTTCGGCGACGCGAAGAATCCGCTGCTCGTCTCCGTCCGCTCCGGCGCCCGTGCTTCCATGCCCGGCATGATGGACACCATCCTGAACCTCGGTCTGAACGACGAGGTCGCCGCCGGTCTGATCGCCGGTAATCCCACTCCCGCTTTCACCCGCTTTGTTTACGACTCCTACCGCCGCTTTATCCAGATGTTCTCCGACGTCGTCATGGAGCTGTCCAAGAAGACCTTTGAGGTCATCATCGACGAGGTCAAGGCCGAGAAGGGCGTTAAGAACGATATCGATCTGGACGCCGACGATATGAAAAAGCTCGTTGTTCTGTTCAAGGAGCACTATAAAAAGGAAAAGGGCGAGGACTTCCCGACCGATCCCGCCGTCCAGCTCATGGAGGCGATCAAGGCCGTCTTCCGCTCTTGGGACAATCCCCGCGCCAATGTCTACCGCCGCATGAACGACATTCCTTACTCTTGGGGCACTGCCGTTAACGTTCAGCCGATGGTTTTCGGCAACCTGAACGATAAGTCCGGCACCGGCGTCGCCTTTACCCGCGACCCCGCCACCGGCGAGAAGGCGCTGTTCGGCGAATACCTCATCAACGCACAGGGCGAGGACGTCGTCGCCGGCATCCGCACCCCCAGCAAGATCACGAAGCTGGAAGAGGATATGCCCGCTGTCTACAAGCAGTTCGTGGACATCGCCAACCGCCTCGAGAACCACTACCGCGATATGCAGGATATGGAGTTCACCATCGAAAACGGCAAGCTCTATATGCTCCAGACCCGTAACGGCAAGCGCACCGCCGCCGCCGCGCTGAAGATCGCCTGCGACCTTGTCGACGAGGGCATGATCTCCCGCGAGGAGGCCGTCATGCGTGTCGAGCCGAAGCAGCTCGACGCTCTGCTGCACCCGCAGTTCGACGCTGCCGCTCTGAAGGCCGCTGAGGTCATCGGCAAGGGCCTTGCCGCTTCTCCCGGCGCCGCCTGCGGCCGTGTCGTCTTCACCGCTGAGGACGCAAAGTCTTGGGCCGCCAACGGCGAAAAGGTCGTTCTGGTCCGTCTGGAGACCAGCCCCGAGGACATCGAGGGCATGGCTGCCGCACAGGGCATCCTGACCGTCCGCGGCGGCATGACCTCTCACGCTGCCGTCGTCGCGCGCGGCATGGGCACCTGCTGCGTCTCCGGCTGCGGCGATATCACCATGCACGAGGAAGAAAAGTATTTCACCATCGCCGGTAAGGATTACCACGAGGGCGACTGGATCTCCATCGACGGCTCCACCGGCAATATCTACGGCTGCGCCGTCGCGACCGTTCCCGCCAGCATCAGCGGCAACTTCAACCGCCTGATGAAGTGGGCCGACAGCTTCCGTACCCTCCGTGTCCGTACCAATGCCGACACCCCGCGCGATACCGCGCAGGCGGTCGCGTTCGGCGCAGAAGGCATCGGCCTGTGCCGTACCGAGCACATGTTCTTCGAGGCGAACCGTATCAAGGCCATGCGCGAAATGATCGTCGCCAAGACCGTCGAGGCCCGTAAGGAAGCGCTGGCAAAGATCCTGCCCTATCAGCAGGGCGACTTTGAGCAGATGTACCGCGAGCTGCAGGGCCGTCCGATGACTGTCCGTTACCTTGATCCCCCGCTGCATGAGTTCCTGCCCACCAAGGAAGAGGACATCGCGGAGATCGCCGCCGAGCTGAACATCAGCGTCGACGAGCTGAAGGAAGTCATTGCTTCTCTGCATGAATTTAACCCCATGATGGGTCACCGCGGCTGCCGTCTGGCCGTCACCTATCCCGAGATCGCCGAGATGCAGACCACTGCGGTCATCAACGCCGCCATTGAGGTCAACCACGAGTTCCCGTGGTACCGCATCGAGCCGGAGATCATGATCCCGCTGGTCGGCGAAGCAAGAGAATTGAAGTATGTCAAGGACGTCGTCGTCGCTACCGCCGATAGAATCATCGCCGAGGCAGGCGTTGAGATGAAGTACAAGGTCGGCACCATGATCGAGATCCCGCGTGCGGCGCTGACCGCCGACGAGATCGCCAAGGAAGCGGAGTTCTTCTCCTTCGGCACCAACGACCTGACGCAGATGACCTTCGGCTTCAGCCGTGACGATGCCGGTAAGTTCCTCGATGCGTACTACGATCGTAAGATCTACGAGTTCGATCCGTTTGCCCACCTCGACCAGACCGGCGTCGGCAAGCTGGTCAAGATGGCTGCCGAGCTGGGCCGTGCGACCCGCCCGGACCTCAAGCTGGGCATCTGCGGTGAGCACGGCGGCGACCCCGCATCCGTCGAGTTCTGCCATAAGGTCGGCCTGAACTACGTCTCCTGCAGCCCCTACCGCGTCCCCATCGCCCGCCTCGCCGCCGCGCAGGCTGCCATCCGCGAACAGCGCCAATAAAAAGTTGACGCAAGCAGCGTAGGCAAAACAACTGATATAAATACGGTCACACAATCCCTTTGGATTGTGTGACCGTTATTTTTTGCCCATTTTCAGATGAATACACCGCAAATCAAGCCGCTGGTTTCACTACGAAATCAGCGGCTTTTTTCGTGCTCAAAAAAATTTTGTAATTTTTTCGCTCAGGGGGTTAAAAAATGAGCCTTCTCGCTGGCTACCTATTGAGGGACAAAACAAGTTTCCTCGTGATCCTTGAAAACAGAATACACACTCAACAGGTACATTCCTGATCGGGGGCGAAAGCCCCAGCCGGATGAAGGTGCGCCACGAACTTCCTGCCCACAAGGG
>CAKTVW010000022.1 GCA_934630495.1 uncultured Oscillospiraceae bacterium | reverse complement strand
CCCTGTTCGGCTAAAAAACAGCGGCTAAAAACCGGCGATTAAAAATCTATCCGCTGAAAATCCCACCGGCCTGCGGCGAAAAGCCGCAGGCCCATCAGAAAACTAAAAAACACAAGGAGAACCCTATGAAAAAATTTGGTGCTTGGTTCCTTGTTTTGGCGCTTCTTCTCTCGCTGCTGCCCGGCGCAGTGTTTGCAACCGAGAAGACCGACGCCGAAACCGAAGACAGCACGGGCCGACAGGTCGTGAATGCGCTTCTCGGCGCGCACGAATCCTCGGCTAAGGCCTTCGAACAGGAAGATAACGAAATCGACCCCGATCAGGTCGTCCGCATGATCGTCCTGCTCGACGAATCCGAGATCCCCGAAAGCGGCCGCCCGACCCGCGCCGCACAGGACCGGATGCGCAAGGCACAGGCCGCCGTGCAGAAGAAAATCTCTCAGCAGGTCATGAACGGCGAGGCGCTGCAGGTGATGAACAGCTACGCCACGCTGACCAACGGCTTCTCCGCCGACGTGACCTATGCACAGCTCAAGGAGATCCGCAAGGTCGAGGGCGTTGAAGCAGCGTTTATCGCGCCGACCTTCGAGCTGGACCCGGACATGACCACCAGCAACGGCATGATCGGCGGCGGCTACTCCAACACGACCGGCTACAACGGCGAAGGGACCGTCGTTGCCATCCTTGACACCGGCGTTTACATGGCGCACGAGCTGTTCCAAGATGCGCCGAAGAATCCCCGCCTGACCCGCGATGACATCCAGAAGGCGCTGGATGAAAACGACATGAACTGCGAGAAGGATGCCCCGAATGCCGGCTCCTCCACGCTGTATTACAATGAAAAGATCCCGTTCCAGTTCGACTACGGCGATCACGACGCCAACGGCAACCCCATCGACGGCGACTCCGGCCACGGCACACACGTTGCCGGTACTGCGGCCGGCAACGACGGCGTCAAGGACGGCTTCAGCGGCGTTGCGCCCGAGGCACAGATCCTCAACATGAAGGTCTTTAAGTCCTCCGGCGGCGCGTCCTACGACGATATCGTTGCGGCACTTGAGGACTGCATGGTCATCGGCGTTGACTCCGTCAACATGTCCCTCGGCTCGGACTGCGGCTTCATTGATTACGAATCGCAGGGCGAGTGGATCACGAATCTCATTAACGTCTTTGACCGCGTCGGCAAGAGCGGCATTTCCATGGCGGTCGCCGCCGGTAACGCCTACTCCGCAGCCTACCGCAACAACTACGGCGGCAAGTCCCTTGCCTCCAACCCCGACTACGGCAACGTTTCCGAACCTTCGACCTATCATGAATCCCTGTCCGTCGCGGCAATCGAAAACGGCAGTATGGTTTCCCCGTACATCACGGTCGGCGACCGCGACATCGCCTACTACGACGGGTACGATGCCGACACGCAGGAGATCACGACCACATGGGCGCTGCGCACCATTGCCAATAAGGGCAGCATGGAGTACGTCATGGTCGGCGGCTACGGCACGGAGGAGGACTTCGCGGCGGTAGACGTCAAGGGCAAGATCGCGGTCGTGCAGCGCGGCGGCGGTATGTACTATGAGGCCAAGGCGAACAACGCCGCGGCAGCCGGTGCAATTGCCATGATCGTTTACAACAACGAGCCGGGCATCATCTATATGTCTATCAGCTCGTGGAAAATTCCCATCGCATTCATCTCCCAGCAGGACGGCGCTTACCTTGCAAAGCAGGAAGATAAGCACCTGACCGTCGGCGTTTCCGATAAGCTCGTGACCTCGCCGGTCGCCGGTATGTGCGACTTCACCTCTTGGGGCGCCACCTCTGAGCTGACGCTCAAGCCCGAGATCACCGCCCCCGGCGGCAACATCTATTCCTCCGTCCCCGGCAAAAGCTCCTATGAGCTGATGTCCGGCACGTCCATGGCCTCCCCGCACGTTGCGGGCGGCATGGCAATCGTTTCGCAGGCGGTCAAGGCGAAGAACCCCGACATGGACGCCACGGAACGCAAGCATCTGATTGACACCCTGCTCATGAGCACGGCAAATATCGTCTACGACGGCGATACGCCCGTTTCCCCGCGCCGTCAGGGCGCAGGCCTCATGGATATCAACGCGGCCGTCAAGACCGAGGGCTACATCACCGTTTCCGGTATGGACCGCCCGAAAATGGAGCTTGGCGACGATGTGGCCGAGACCGGCGTCTATGAACTGAAGTTCACGGTCCACAACACCGGCGACAGCCCCCTGTATTACAACGCGTCTCCCATCGTCCTCACCGACGGCACGAAGGAAGACGAGGACGGCAATGTTCTCATGACTGAAACGGATGTGGTCCTTCCCAGCACCTTCACGACCAATGTGGAAAATAATTTGGTCGTTGTTCCGGCGCACGGTGAGAAGGAAGTCGTCATCACCGTCAAGCTCACGAATCCGAAGCTGGACCTTGCGAAGTTTGAAAACGGCGCATTCGTCGAAGGCTGGGCCGTTCTGAAGGCCGCCAACGCCGACGGTTCGGAAAATGAGGACGGCATCGATCTGAGCGCCCCGTTCCTTGCCTTCTACGGCGACTGGACCAAGGCCCCGATCATTGACTCCGGCTTCTGGTGGGAAACTCTCGGCTCTGAGGAGGACACCACCGCGCAGACCTATAACAACGAGGCTCTGCTGGAGTCCATGGAAAAGACCATGTACACCTATCTCGGCCAGAACAACTACGACTACACCATCCCCTATCTGGCTGACCGCAACGCCATCTCCCCGAACAACGATGATTTCCTTGATTCCCTGACTTGGGTCTACACCGGTATGCTGCGCTCGGCAAGAACGCTGACCTATCGCATCACCGGCACGGACGGCACGGTCTACTATGAAAAGACCGTCGATTACGAGCCGAAGTCCATCTATGATTCCAGCGCCTATCAGGTCGTTCCCGCCGGTGCTTTTACCGACAACGGCGATACGATCGACCCGTGGTACGGCACGGACATCAACGGCTTTGATCTGCCGAACGACACCAAGGCGACGGTCACCATCACGACCACCCCGATCTACAACAAGCATGAATCCGCGAATGTCCGCGATTCGTGGTCGTTCCCCATCACGGTCGATACCGAGGCTCCTGAGGTCCTCGATATGACCGTCCGCGAGTCCGAGGGCCGCTACTACGCGACGATCACCCTCACGGATAATCAGTACGTCGCAGCTGTTGTACTGACCGACGCGAAGTACAGCAAGGTCTACAAGACCATCGGCGTCGGCGAGAACACCGCGGGCGCTACCACCGTCCTCAAGGACATCGACATCACCGGCTACGGCGAGTCCATCGGCCTGACCGTCCATGACTACGCCGGCAACTCCCGTCAGCTCTACCTCAGAGCGAAAAACAACACCGACGACTATGCCGACGTTGAGGTCACCGACGATATGGTCCTCTACGCCGAGGATTTCCAGGGCAAGTGGCTGCCCGACGGCTGGTCTGTCGAATCCAAGAGCAACTCCATCAAGGGCTGGTATCGCGACGAGGATTGGTTCGCAGGCGTTGACGGCGATGAGATCGATCAGAACGAATGGCTCTACTCTCCGGCGTACGACCTCTCCGGTCAGGATACGCCGACGCACATGATCTTCACCTTTAACACCAGCTACACCTTCTGCGTCCAGTACCCGCACTTCAATGTCAACGTCTACATCTCCGCAGATAACGGCAAAAACTGGGAGTCCATCTGGAATCTGCATGATTCCGGCCTCTACGCCGACTGGACGAACACGCAGGCCAAGGTCGTTATTCCCGATGCCTATCAAGGCAAGGATAATGTCCGCTTCGCTTTCGTCTACACCTCCAATAAGGGCGGCGCGCAGTACGGCTTCCGCGATATGAAAATCTATAAGGACCGCGCGGAGGACTACATCGCCGTCAATGCCGCTGCGGGCGAAAACGGCACGCTGTCCGCCACCGGCAGAGTTCTGGTTCGCAAGGGCACGTCCAAGACCTTTACCGCGACCCCGAACGAGGGCTATGAAGTTGCCTCCTTCGTCGTGGACGGCAAGGACCTCGGCTCCATCAGCTACTACACCTTCGAGATGGTCGGCGTTGACCACAGCGTCAATGTGACCTTCCGCAAGGCCGCCGCCAGCACCGGCCACACGGTCAATGTTGAGGCGACCGAGGGCGGCAGCGTTTCGCCGAACGGCGTACAGACTGTAGCCAACGGCGGCAGCCTCGCCCTGACGGCCACGCCCAACAGCGGCTACCGCTTCGCCTCCTATCGCGTCAACGGCCGCCGCGTATCCGAAACCGCGACCTACACGCTGGAAAATGTCGATCAGAACTACTACGTTGAAGCCCGTTTTGAGCTGATCCCCGAGACACCGGAGATCCTCTTTGAGCAGGATTTTGAAGGCGAGCAGTTCCCGCCGGAGGGCTGGGAGATCGACGGCGGCACAGAGACGTGGAGACGCTACAGCTATTACAACCTCAATAAGACGCAGGCTGCTTATGTCAGCGCCGGCGAAAACAAGCAGGACGAACGCCTGATCGCTCCTTCTGTCAATCTGCTGGGGGCGACGGATACGAATCTTGAGTTCGACTATGCATATCCGTACTACGGCATGAAGAGACATGAGTTCACCTTCACGCTTGAAGCATCGGCAGACGGCGGCAACACGTGGCAGACAATCTGGAATGCCGAAGATACCCTCGGCGATTCTTTGGTCGGCTACGTAAATGCGGATCGTGCCTTTGTATCGATTCCGGAAGAGCTGTGCGTCGGAAATCTCCTCCTGAGCTGGCATTATACGAGACCTGCCGGTGAAGACTATTCCGGCATCGCCGCGATCGACAACGTGAAGCTTGAGGCGATTGGTGTCCAGACCGACATCGAGGGCTATGCCAAGATCACCGCGACCGCGGGTGAGGGCGGCGCGATCACGCCCGCAGGACGGACCTACGTCAAGGAGGGTGAGAGCCAGACCTTCACCGTCACCGCACAGCTCGGCTACGAGATCAGCGACGTGCTGGTCGACGGCACCTCCATCGGTGCAGTCACGAGCTACACCTTTGAGAACGTCACCGGCGCACACACCATCGAGGCCCGCTTCAAGGTTTCCAGCGGCAAGCCCGGCGTTTACTTCGACAATGACTTCGAGGACGCCGACTTCCCGACCCGCGGCTGGACGGTCGAAAACAAGAGCGCTTCCAGCAGCAAGCAGTGGCACCAGTCGACCTTTAAGTCCCTGAATGACACGAAGGTCGCGCTGATCGAAAACGATTATGAGAGCTGGTCCGACGCACCCGCGCAGGATGCTTGGCTGGTCTCTCCGACCGTAGACCTCGGCGGCAAGAGCGCAACGCTGGAATTTGACATTGCAGCAGGCTACTATGAGCTGCTGACCCAGAAAGCCATGAACCTGACGGTCCAAGTTTCCAACGACGGCGGCGAAACATGGTCGCCGCTCTGGAACGCCCAGACGGAGATGGCCTCTCTGGATTGGAGCGTCTATCTCAAGACCCATGTCGAGCTGAAGCTGCCCGCGCTGTACTGCAAGGACGGCACCCGCATTGCATTCAACTACACGAAGAAGAACGGCTGGGAGGGCGACACGATTGCGATCGATAACGTCGCGCTCAAGGACCCGAACGCAGATTGCGCCCATACCGAGACCGTGCTTCGCAACGAAAAGGCAGCCGCCTGCACCGTCGACGGCTACACCGGCGACACCTACTGCAAGTCCTGCGGCGCATTGCTCAAGACCGGTACCGTGATCCCCGCTCTGGGCCACGATATTGTCAAGGATGCCGCCGTTCCGGCGACCTGCACGGAGTCCGGCCTGACCGAGGGCAGTCACTGCACGCGCTGCGACTACAAGGTCGCGCAGACAGTCATCCCCGCAGCGGGACACACCGAGGTCATTGACCCCGCCGTTGCTCCCACCTGCACCAAGACGGGTCTCACCGAGGGCAAGCACTGCTCCGTCTGCAACGAAATCCTCGTTGCGCAGGAGGTCATTGAAGCCACGGGCCACACCGAGGTTGTCGACCCCGCTGTTGCTCCCACCTGCACCAAGACCGGTCTGACCGAAGGCAAGCATTGCTCCGTCTGCAACGAAATCCTCGTTGCGCAGGAGGTCATTGAAGCCACGGGTCACACCGAGGTCATCGACCCCGCCGTTGCCCCCACCTGCACCGAGTCCGGCCTGACCGAGGGCAAGCATTGCTCCGTCTGCAACGAAGTCCTCGTCGCGCAGGAGACTGTCGCCGCACTCGGCCACAACTTTGAAGACGGCAAGTGCACGCGCTGCGGCGAAAAGGATCCCTCTTGGGTCGGTCCCGAGAAGCCTTGGGAAAACCCCTTCAAGGACGTCAAGGAGAACGACTGGTTCTATGACGGCGTGAAGTTCGCCAACCAGAACGGCCTGTTTAACGGCACCGCCGCCGATCTCTTCGATCCCAACGGCGATATGACCCGCGCCATGCTCGTCACCGTTCTGTGGCGTCTGGACGGAAAGGCCGCTCCGAAGCAGTCTGCAAGCTTCAGCGACGTTCCCGTCGGTCAGTACTACACCGACGCGGTCGCATGGGCGTCCGAGAACGGTGTTGTCAACGGCATCGGTGACAACAAGTTCGACCCGAACGGCAAGGTCACGCGTGAGCAGATCGCTGCGATCCTCTTCCGCTATGCGGAAAAGAACGGCTGCGACACCGAGAAGCGCGCCGATCTGTCCGTCTTCCCGGATACGGCCAAGGTCAGCGATTACGCGAAGGAAGCGCTTTCTTGGGCTAACGCCGAGGGACTGGTCACCGGCACGAACAACGGTCAGGGCCTTGTCCTCGACCCGCAGGGCAGCGCCACCCGCGCACAGGTTGCTACCATCCTCATGCGCTACGTTCAGAACGTGGTAAAATAATCCGTTCATTATCCGGCAGCGCGGCCCTTAAAAGCCGCGCTGCCAAAAAGAAATCCAAAGGAGAACACCATGAAAAAGCTTTTCGCATGGCTGCTCGTATTGGCAATGGTCCTCTCTGTCCTTCCCTCGGCTGTCTTTGCAGCAGAGTCGCACGGTGCTACCGTACCGGAGGACGCCGATAAACAGCAGACCGACGGCGCTCCGCTCGAAGCGCGCGAGTCCACCGTCAAGGCATTTGAAAAAATCACGGCAAAGATCGATCCCGAGCAGATCGTCCGCGCGATCGTCGTTCTCGACGACGCTCCTGCCGCCGACGTGGAAGGCACCGACAGCAGCGGCGCTTCCCGCTATACCAGAAAGCTGATCGACAGCCATCAGGCCGTTCGCAAGGCAATGTCCGGCATCCGCTTTGAGCTTGCCTATGAATTTACCACGCTGCTCAACGGCTTTAGCTGCGACGTCGCCTACGGCGATCTGAGCAAGATCGCCGAGATCGACGGTGTTAAGAACGTCTATATTGCAAATCAGTATTCCGTTCCCGATACCGAAGTCTCGAGCGCCACGGCCAAGATGATCAATGCCGGCGGCAGCACCGGCAACACGGCCGCCAACGCCAAGGGCTACAACGGTGACGGCATGGTCATTGCCGTTCTGGATACCGGCGTCCGTCTGACGCATGAGGTATTCCAAAACACCGACCTCGTCAAGAATCCCGCGCTGACCAAGGACGATCTTTCCAAGGCCACCGCCGACGGTACCTATGTCAGCGCGAAGATCCCCTTCGCCTACGACTATGCCGACAAGGACAATGACGCCAGCGACAATCAGGGCCACGGCACGCACGTTGCCGCTATCGCCGCCGGTTACAAGACCGCCGACGACGGCGCGGTCGAATTTAGCGGCGCGGCCCCTGCGGCTCAGATCCTTGCAATGAAGATCTTTAAGGACAGCTCTACCGGCACCAGCTCCGATATTTACTTCTACGCAATGGAGGACGCCTATCGTCTCGGCGCCGACGTAATCAACATGTCCATCGGTTCGCAGAACGGCTTTACCTACGACGCCGATTTGGAAACCGAACTGTTCAGCGACATCTACCGCCGCCTGTCTGACAGCGGCATCGTTATCTCCATCGCTGCCGGCAACGAGTATTCGATGGTCAAGCATTCCAAGGACGGCGTGATCGGTTCCGAATACACCGACTACGGCACCGTCGCCTCTCCCTCCACCTATGCCGGAGCGATTTCCGTCGCGTCCGCCGACAACACCGCTTATCCGACCTATGTTCTGGAGATCGGCGGCGACGAGAACCAGCTTGCCGCCTATGTCGACTCCTCCAACGAGACCTCCACCACAGCGGGCCTGTGGTATCAGAAGTTTGCGGGAACGACCTACGACTATGTCGTTGTTCCCAACAAGGGCGAAGCGTCCGACTACGCCGGTCTGAATGTCACCGGCAAGATCGCGCTTGTAACGCGCGGCGGCCTGAACTTTGAGGATAAGGTCAACAACGCTGCGGCTGCGGGCGCCATCGGCTGCATCATCTGCGACAATGTTGTCGGTCTGCCGATCAGTATGCAGATCAGCAAATTTGCCATTCCCGCTATTTCCGTCATCAAGAGCGCGGGCGACGCAATGAAGGCCGCCGAGGTCAAGACCGTAACGACCGTCGCCGACCGCGTCAATGTCCAATCGGAAAACACCGACGGCGCTTATCTGCTTCAGATGAGCGATTTCTCCAACTGGGGCGTCGACCCGATGCTGGAGATCAAGCCGAGCATGACCTCCGTCGGCGGCAACGTCTACTCCGCCGTCTGCACGGGTGATACGGACTATGACGTCTATTCCGGCACCTCTATGGCAACGCCGAACATGTCCGGCACCTACGCAAACGTTCTTCAGTACCTGAAAAACGCAGGCATCTCCGACAAGGCCGAACGCGCAAAGCTGGCGACCGCGCTGCTGGAAAGCTCCGCGAACGGCTTGGGCGGCATCGACAACGACGGGACCTATTGGCTCTACTCCGTCCGCAAGCAGGGCGCAGGCCTTGCCAACGCGGCCGATGCCATCAATGCTTATGAAAACTCCTTCTATGTCTCCGACCCTCTCAAGGAGCTTGGCGACGACAAGGATCAGAGTGGCGTTCTGGAATTTGCGGTCGAGCTGGTCAACGGCACCGACAAGGCCCTTACCGCCAGTCCCTGCGACTTTGTGATGGTTGACGGTCTGACGGTCGACGAGGAAACGGATGCGACCACCAACGATATGCGCCCGGTGCTCTACAGCACGGCCCTCGGCAACACGACGAACAAGGTCACCTACACCGTCGGCGGCAAGGAAGTCACCTCCGTTGCGCTTGCGGCAAACTCCAAGGTCACCGTCAATGTCAAGCTGGAGCTTGGCAAGGAGGTCCTTGACTACCTGAAGAGCTTTGAAAACGGTACTTATGTAGAAGGCTACATTGCTTTCAACAACTACGACGACGGTACTCTGGCGCAGGCGACCTTCCTGAGCTATTACGGCGACTGGACGAAGGCCCCCGTTCTGGAAGCGACCGACTTCCGCGATCTGGCCGCGGCACAGCTCTACTACCGCACCACGCTGAAGAATGAAGTCGCTTACATTGATGACGACGGCAATCCCGTTACCTACGAGGATCTCGGTTGGGACGGCAGCGAGCTGCTTGATTTCTACACCAGCCCCAACATGGGTTACCTTGTCGACAGCTCCACCGGCAAGGCCGTCACCTATCCCGGCGACACCATGGTGGCCGATGCCGACTACAACGAAAAGCATATCGCGCTCAGCACACCGCTGACCGACGCCGACTACTGCTGGGCTGATACGCTCTATCTCCTCCCCTTCCAGCTCCGCAACGCAAAGCATCTTATTATGACCGTCACCGACGTCGACACGGGCAAGGAATACTACAGAGACGATACGCCCTATGTTCCCAAGGCCTATTATGACGACGACAGCGGCTGGCAGGCGAACGGCCTGTTTATCTGGGACGGCCGGGATAATGCCACCAAGAGCTATGTTCCCTCCGGCACAAAGGTACATATCCGCTTTGACGCGCAGCTTCCGTACGAGGATGCCGTACAGGAGGATGCCTGGAGCTTTGATCTGACCGTGGACTACACGGCCCCGAAGATTCAGAGCATCGACTACGATTCCGATACCAAGAAGCTGACCGTTACGGCAAGCGACGAGCAGTACCTCTCCCTGATCTACATTTCCGATCCCAGTGGCAAGGCACTCGACGTGAAGACCTTCTCCTCCGATAAGGCGGGCGAGAGCTGCACGGCAGTCTTTGACGTCAGCAAGATCAGCGCGGCCTACGACTTTGTCACCGTCTCCGCGCAGGACTACGCAACAAACGAAGACGAGCAGGTCAAGTTCTTTGTCGAAAGCGGCAAGGATGCCACCGTCACCCTGGTAACACCGTCCGGCAAGACCGAGGTCCAGACCAAGACCGGTACCTCTTATACCCTCCCGAATTGCAGAGATACCTTCGAGGGCTATCAGTTCGTCGGCTGGTCGACGCGCCCCGTCGAAAAGGCAACGGACCTGAGCGAGATCGACGGCACCGTCTATAAGGTCGGCGCAAAGGCTTCCGTAAGCGGCGACACGACGTTCTACGCGCTCTATGCGCACGGCGAAATGGGCCTTGTCGACTACTACGACTTCTATGTGCCCAGCGCATGGGGCGGCTATGAGGGCATCTGGGCGCTGTGCGGCATGAATGTCGACTACAGCACGATGCTCTATGACTTCTCCCAGCCGCAGGCAATGGACGAAAACGGCAAGGCGATCGATCTGGCCAACGAGGCGAACGCCGAGGTCAGCACCGCCGGTCTGGAATTTTGGACCAGCGAGAAATCGATCCGCTACGAGGTCAAGAAGTCCGGCACGGACGTTTATACGCTGCGCAACTGCGTCTCCGGCCAGTATCTCTCCGTCAAGGACGGCGCGCTTGCCTTCGTCGACACGCCCGACGCCGCCGCGAACTGGACCTTTGAGCCGGGCACAAGCTCTAAAATGACGCTCAAAAACGCAGAAAATCAGAATTTGATCCTTCTGTTCGACGAGGAGGGCAGCTTCCGGGTCTTTGACGATACGCAGTATGTTGAAGACACCGGTGCGAAGCCGTCGCAGTACTACCGCCTGTACATCTATTACTGTGATGAAGCCTATACCGAGCAAAAAGAAGAGCTGATCGCCGATTACTACACTACTTCCCTTAAAAAAGAGCATGTGCATACTGAGGTCATTGATGCCGCCGTTGCACCCACCTGCACCGAGCCGGGTCTGACCGAGGGCAAGCATTGCTCCGTCTGCAACGAAGTCCTCGTCGCGCAGGAGACCGTTGCCGCACTCGGTCACAACTTTGAAAACGGCAAGTGCACACGCTGCGGCGAAAAGGATCCCTCTTGGGTCGGTCCCGAGAAGCCTTGGGAAAACCCCTTCAAGGACGTCAAGGAGAACGACTGGTTCTATGACGGCGTGAAGTTCGCAAACCAGAACGGCCTGTTTAACGGCACCGCCGCCGATCTCTTCGATCCCAACGGCGATATGACCCGCGCAATGCTCGTCACCGTTCTGTGGCGTCTGGACGGAAAGGCCGCTCCGAAGCAGTCCGCAAGCTTCAGCGACGTTCCTGCCGGTCAGTACTACACCGACGCAGTCGCATGGGCGTCCGAGAACGGTGTTGTCAACGGCATCGGCGACAACAAGTTCGACCCGAACGGCAAGGTCACGCGTGAGCAGATCGCGGCGATTCTCTTCCGCTATGCGGAAAAGAACGGCTGCGACACCGAGAAGCGCGCCGATCTGTCCGTCTTCCCCGACACGGCCAAGGTCAGCAGCTACGCAAAGGAAGCGCTTTCTTGGGCTAACGCCGAGGGACTGGTCACCGGCACGAACAACGGTCAGGGCCTTGTCCTCGACCCGCAGGGCAGCGCCACCCGCGCACAGGTCGCTACCATCCTCATGCGCTACGTTCAGAACGTGGTAAAATAACCAAAACGAGTGCCTGCTGCTCTATGCAGCAGGCACTCCCCTTTTTATAGCGGTACTTTGCGCGGAGATCCGTGTTATCCCGTATGCCCCGAGGCCGCCGAAGCGGTCGTATTGCTGCTTCGCGTTCCCGGCGGTTCGCCCGGCGCAATTCTGACGGGATAGCTTCCGGTGCCGTCGCCGATGACAAGCCGATACTGATTTGAAAGATGCCGCCATGTCTGTTTATCCATTTCTCCGCTCTCCGGGACGTCGACCTTGTTCTGGAACCATACAATCGCCCGTTCCGTCTGCGGATCGAGGATCCCCGTGAATGCGACACGCGGCATGTCAACGTAGAATCTGTGCAGCGCCGTCAGAAGCGCCTGTATCAGATACATGTGGATATTGTCCGACCCGGACTTTAAGACCTGATGCGGCTGCAAAACGATCTGCAGCGGCTCCGCCTTGTTCAGCAGCACAAGCTCCCGCTGATAGCTTTTGCGCATATCATCCCACGTCGCCTGATCGACGACGCCCGTGACCGGCAGTCCGTAATCCTTCTGATATTTCTCAACCTCAGTTTTCGTCGCCTGCCCATAGATGCCGTCGACGGACAGGGGCGAGTTCGGGTACAGCACGCGCAGCATCACCTGTACCTCCGTGATCGGAAGATTTGTATTGTTTGCCATTGCTTCCCCCCTAAAAATCCCTGTCTCCGAGCTGAAGCGGTCTGCCGGGATACTGCGCAGACGCCAGCTCCGCCTCACCGACGAGCGTGATCGAGCGATCGTAGAGCGCCGACCATGTCGCCGGGCCGACGATCCCGTCCGGCGTCAGGCCTTCAAAGCGCTGGAAGGCCAAGACCGCCGCAAGAGTCTGCTGCCCGAAAATCCCGTCGATCGCCACGGGAGGGATATCGTTGACATACTCCGCCATAACGGACAGCATATACTGCAGCTGCCGAACCTTGCTGCCGCTGCTTCCGCTTTGCAGACTCGGCGGTGCCTGCCAGCCGATGCTTTCAAACGTCAGCCCCTCCGACTCCAGCTCCGCCAGACGATTCACGCCGACATAGAGCCGAACCATCTGATACCATGTCGCCTTCCCGACGATCCCGTCGACCGTCAGTCCGAAGATTCCCTGAAATACACGGACAGCCGCCTCCGTCTGCGGACCAAAGATGCCGTCTACCGGGTCGATGCGCGGGATGGACGGATAATTTCTGGAAATTCGGTTGAGCATGACCTGCATTTGAACGACGGAAGATCCTCGGGAGCCTTGACGCAGCAGCGTGCCCGGATAGGACGGCTGATAGCCCCTGATGGGCGCGTTGGTCACGATCTCTACATCGTTTCCGTAATATCGCCGCAGAATTTGCACCGAGTTCAGGCCCTGCCGGGCCAGCTCCTGCGACCCCCATTGGCTCAGGCCCTCGCAGGTCACGGTCGTTCCGTTGCAGAATTTCGCTGCCAGCGGCTCGATAAATCCCTGTCTGCGCAGATAGTTGTTGAAAATATTATCGACAATGCGGGAAACGCTGTCGAAATAATTTCGTCCGTTGATAAATTTCTGGTCGATCGCGGTCGAGGACGTGATCTCAAAATCATAGCCTTGACTGCGGTAAAACTCGGTATACACACGGTTGAGCGCGAACGAAATGATCGCAAGAATGTTGGCCGTCAGTGCGCTGTCGTCCCATGTCGGGTAGATCTCGCTGGACGCTACATTTTTTACATAGTCTGAAAACGGCACCGTGACATTGGCGGCATAGCTGCTCGGCGAGCCAAGGTGAACCGTGATCCGTTCCGGTATGTACGGTGAAAACGATGCCATTTCTCCTCCTACAGCGGTTGGGCGGTGATGTTGAAGACCTCTGTCACGTTCCATGCCTCCGGACGCGCCCCGATCGGGATCATTTCAAGATTCTGCTGCGTCAAAACGCCCGCAAAAACCTGAACGTTTTCCACGAGGATCCGTTCATATTCCGGATGGTCTGCAATAATATCGATCGAAACGAAGGGCTTGAGCGCTCCCGGCTCCTGACTCTCCGGCCGGGCGGGCGCAGGAATTGTGATCGGCTCAATTTTGCCGTTTTCATCGGTCAGACGTGCGGCGATCAGGCGCGTCCCATTTTGTGTCGGCTGCGTTACCGTGATTGCAACGCCCCGAACGGGAAGCTGCGCGTAGGACGTATAAGTGCGAACCGTTAAGAATCCGTTTTCCGGCATAGTACACCTCCTTTCCCATAGTGTATGCACGCAGCACGCAAACGGTGCATCACCGCGCGAAAAAGGCCCGATGCATGGCATGTATCGGGCCTCAGCGTGTCGAAAAACCCTTTTCGGCACGCTGACAGACTGCTAAAAAGTTCGGAAGACAAGCAACTCACGCCCGTCGGCGTACTGAAGTACGGTAGGGCGTGAGTTGCGCAGCACCCGCAAGGGGTACGCCGCATCCGTAAAGCTCCTTCGTCGCTAACGGCTGCGCAGTAAGTCAAAATCCTTGCGAAGCAAGCATTTTTTGCATTATATAATTCGAGATATTCTGCTTTTTGAATTAAAACGCAGGGGCTGAAAATCTATAAAAAAGTGAACCGATTTTGACGATTCCGGACTTTTTTGACAGTCTGAGGCCCGATGCATGGCATGTATCGGGCCTTTGTATCATAGATATTTCTTCATCTGGTCAATATTGGCCTGCTCCGTTTGCAGCAGCCGGTTGGAGAGAGACGACACCTTCGGATCGAGCACTCCCATCGTACGGATATTATGCATACTCTTTATCATTCCGCGCGTATTCCCCTGCAGCATCAGCTCCGCAATTTTGGCCGTCGGGTCGGCGCTGGTGCGCACACGCATTTTGGAGGTCATTGCCGAGCTGTATTTCGCCATCGGATTGATATTCTGCGCTTTTCCGCCTTTCTCGCGCAGGAGTTGATCCGCTTCGCCGAAAATTTCTTCGTATTCGGCATACTGCTGTCTCAGTGCCGCGCGAAAATCGCGGTTTACCGTCTCGTCTAAGACGCATTCGATGCCATAGCAACCCATTTGCGTCGCTTTTCGGATCGAATTGAGCATCGACAAATCATTTTCCACAAAAATCACCCTACCGTAGCTTGACCCGAAAATGAGAAATTATTCGCGGGGGGCTTCAAAAAACGCAAAAACGTGTTATAATAACCCTCGTAGAAAGGAGAATGCTTATGACCTACAATATCACTGTCGCAGGGCTTCACCGTGACCTGCCGCTGTGTAAGGTATCCGACGATACCTACATTGCCGCATTCGTGATCTTCGGAGACGTGGAAATGACCGTTCGCGCTGCCGGAGCACTTTTGGAGCGTGCTCCCGAATTTGATTATCTGCTGACTGCGGAATCGAAGGGCATCCCGCTCGTGCACGAAATGGCAAGGCAGAGCGGCCGCAACGACTACTTTATCGCCCGAAAGGCTCCGAAGCTCTATATGTCAAAGGTGTATGAGGTGTCCGTTAACTCCATCACCACAGCCGGAACGCAGCATCTCTATCTGGACGCTGCCGATGCCGAACGTCTGCGCGGCAAGCGCGTGCTTCTCGTCGACGACGTGATCTCGACCGGCGAGTCGCTGGCGGCCTTGGAAAAGCTCGTTACGGAGGCGGGCGGCATTGTCGCGGGACGCGCCGCGATCCTCGCCGAGGGCGACGCCCTTCTGCGCAAGGACCTCGTCTATCTACAAAAGCTCCCGCTGTTCAATCCCGACGGTTCGATCAAGGAATAACGCCGTCTGCTGCTCAGGCACGCTCAGGCACAAAGTAAAAGCAATAGAAAAACAATAAAGGCAGTACCGCCGCCGGCGGTGCTGCCTTTATTGTTTTGGGCAGAATTATTTATTCTGGTTCTGGTTCTGATTTTGATTCTGGTTCTTGTTCTGCTGATTCTGCTGCTGGTTCTGGTTCTTATTCTGCTGATTCTGGTTCTGATTGCGATTTTCCATCGTCTTGATCCTCCAAAACTTCTATTGCGGATTTCCGCGAAAGTAGTATGCCCGCCGTATCGCGAAATATCCTGCGGCTTCTCAATTTTCGGAATTTGCGTACAAGGGCTTGTTTTTTATTTCCGACAGGACTGACAAGTCGTATCAAAAAAGTTTCATTTTGGTTGCACATACTTAAAATAAGTGATATAATTATACAGATATAGAAGCTGCGTACAGCCGACAGCCGAGACGCGGCAAAGAAAGGAAGCGTCAATATGACAACCATCGACATTTTTTCCGGCTTTCTCGGAGCAGGAAAAACAACACTGATTAAAAAGATGATCAAAGAGGCCTACTGCGGTGAGCAGATCGTGCTGATCGAAAACGAATTTGGCGAGATCGGCATCGACGGCGGCTTTATGCAGGACGCGGGGATCCAGGTCAACGAAATGAATTCCGGCTGCATCTGCTGTTCGCTGGTCGGCGATTTCGGCCGCGCTCTGACAAAGGTCATTGCGGAATACCATCCCGATCGCATTCTTATCGAGCCGTCCGGCGTCGGCAAGCTCAGCGACGTGATCGCGGCCGTTCAGCGTGTCGCGACCGACGAGGTCACGCTCGGCAGCTTTGTCACCGTTGCGGACGCCACGAAATGCAAAGTATATCTGAAGAACTTCGGCGAATTTTACAGCAATCAGATTGAAACGGCTTCTACGATCCTTTTGAGCCGTACCGCGACGATCTCCGAGCAGAAGCTCGCCGACGCCGTCGCGCTGCTTCGCGAGCACAACGCGGAAGCAGTCATTATCACAACGCCGTGGGATCAGCTTACGGGCAAGCAAATTCTCGAGGCGATGCAGCGCCAGCATTCTCTGAACGACGAGCTTGCCGAAATGGTCGAGCACGCGCACGAGCATGAGGATGACGACGATGACGAATGCTGCCACCATCATCACCATGACAGCGAGGAGGAGCATCACCATCATCATGATGAAGACGAGCATCATCACGACGAGGATGAGCACCACCATCACCACCACGACGAGGATGATGACGAGCACTGCTGCCATCATCACCATGACGAGGATGAAGACCACCACGAGCACCATCACCACCATCATCACGGCCATGATGCCGACGAGGTGTTTACAAGCTGGGGCGTCGAAACGCCGAAGAAATTCACAGCCGACGAAATCCACGCCTGCCTGACCGCGCTTGACGATGCGGAGAAATACGGGATCGTTCTGCGCGCAAAGGGCATTGTCCCCGCACCCGACGGCACATGGATCCACTTCGACCATGTTCCCGGCGAGCTGGACGTCCGCAGCGGCAGCGCCGCCGTCACGGGCCGTCTGTGCGTTATCGGCTCGAAGCTCAATGAGTCCGCTCTGGCCGAGCTGTTCGGGGTGTAAGTCATGCCGATCCCCGTATATGCCTTTACCGGCTTTCTGGATGCCGGTAAGACGAAGTTTATTCAGGAGACGCTCTGCGACACCCGCTTCAACGCGGGTGAGCGGACGCTCCTTCTGCTCTGCGAAGAGGGCGAGGAGGAATATGATATCTCCGCCTATCCGCACCAAAACGTCTATCAGGAAGTGATCGATCAGTCCGCCGTCACAACGCAGGAGCTGGATGCACTGCTGAAAAAGCACCGCGCCGAACGCGTCGTCGTCGAGCTGAACGGGATGCTGCTTGTCGGGGAATTTTATCAGAAGATGCCGCAGGACTGGCAGGTCGCGCAGGAGGTCATGTTCGCCGACGGCAGCACGATCGAGAGCTACAATGCCAACATGCGTTCGCTCGTTGTGGACAAGCTGAGCGGATGCGAAATGGTAGTCTTCAACCGTCTTGCGCCGAAATCGGACATTATGCCGCTGCACAAGCTGGCCCGCGCCCTAAACCGCCGCGTCGGCATCCTTTACGAATACACCGACGGTTCCACACAGTTTGACGAGATCGAGGACCCGCTCCCCTTCGATATCAACGCACCGATCGTGGAGGTCGCGGACGACGACTATGCGCTTTGGTATCGCGACATCACCGAGGAGCCGAAGAAGTACAACGGAAAAACCGTGCGCTTCAAGGCGCAGGTGGCGCGGCTGAAGAAGGATCGCGACGGTTTCTTTGCGCCCGGACGTTTTGTTATGACCTGCTGCGTGGAGGATATTCAGTTCATGGGCCTTCCGTGCAGATATGAACAGGCAAACGAGCTTCGCGCGCGCCAATGGGTCACCGTCACGGCCAAGGTCCAGGTCCGTTTCCACAATCTTTACCGCGGCACGGGTCCGATCTTGACCGCCGTTTCCGTCGAGCCTGCCGAACCGGCCGCAAACGAAGTCGCGACCTTCTGAAGGCTAAGGAATCTCAGCTAATACAGTGTCTACGTAAAACGGTGCGGCCCTGATTGGGACCGCACCGTTTCAGCATTTTCTTACGTTATTATCGACTGTTTCATCAGTTCTTCCTGCAATAGTCATACATTCTCAGGACGATCGCGGCCGCCTCTGCGCGCGTCGCAGTGTTCGACGGCGCAAAGCGGTTATTTCCGACACCTCGGATAATGCCCGCGTAGGCCATACGCGCAACGCTCTCCGCCGCCCATGCCGAGATCGCTGCCGAGTCGGAGAAGGTCAGCTTTGCGTCCGCCGCATCCTCGGGGAGCGTCTTTCCGAAGGCACGGTTCATAATCGTACACATTTCCTCGCGCGTGATGCTCTGCTCCGGCTTAAAAATGCCGTTGCCGTAGCCTTCAACGATACCGTTCCCTGCGGCCCATGCCACGGCATCGCTGTACCACTCTCCCTCCGGGACATCCCGGAAGCGCTCGGCCGTTTTTTCTGCCTTCGCTGCGCCGCCTAATTTCAGATTCATGCGGTAAAGCACGGTAACAAACATGGCTCTTGTCAGGCTGCTATCCGGCGCAAAGCAATATAAACCGGTGCCATTGAACAGCCCGACGGTGACCGCACGATCGACCTCCCCGAAATACCAGCTCGTATTGGGAACATCACGAAATAAGTTGCCGTTGCTTGTTACATAGATCGTCTGCGCCGTGCTGCCGATGCCGTCGCCCATGACCTGATAGCGCAGGACGCCGTCATAGCATGGGATCGGCGCGGTATACTTTGGACTTGTCGCCTTCGGCGCGGTGCCGTCGGTCGTATAACGAAGCTCGGTGCCGGGATTGGGGTTGTTCAGAACGACACAGCCGTTTTCCACGGTGATCGTCGGCTCGATCGCCATTTTCCCGGCGACCTTGCGGCTGACGACGCTGCTTCGGCTTCCGTTCAGGTTATAGGAGGCAAGCGCCTTGACCGTCGTATCTCCCTTAATGGAGATCTCGCCCATATAGAGCTTGCCGTCAAAGGCCGGGTCTGAGCCGTCGGTCGTGTAGTAAATATCCGCGCCGCTGTCCGCCGTGATCTGCACCTTAACGCCGCCGTAGCTCGACTTGACGGAGATCGTCGGTTCGGAGATCGGACCGAGATCGGTCCCCGTCGGCTTGCAGGAATAGTACAGCTCGCCGTTTACCAGCGTTCTCCCGCGGCGGCGATGCAGCTCGTTAACCGTTACAAACTCATAGCCCTGTTCCTTTAGAATATCAATGGCCATCAGCGCGCCGTCGATCGTTGTGGAATGGATATCATGCATCAGGACGATCGCACCGTCAAATGCGTCGGAAACGATATTGTCCCGGACGGTGTTGGAGTTGCGGTATTTCCAGTCCAGCGTATCTACAGACCAGATGATCGCGGGCTTGCCAATAATGGACAGCGTGTGCTTGGAATAGTCGCCGTAGGGCGGGCGGAGCAGATAATTGAAGTTCATCCCGAGATGACCGTTCAGAATATCGTCCGTCGTGTCAAGCTGCCAATGTACCTGCTCGTCGCTCTTCGTGGAAAGCGTGGGATGATCGTATGTATGCTGCGCGATCTGGTGTCCCTCGCGATAGACCCGCCGCACCGTATCGGAATAATTCTTCGCGTTCTGCCCGACCATGAAAAACGTTGCCTTAACGCCGCGCTCTGCCAGTCCGTCAAGAAGACGATTCGTGTACGGGCCGGGACCGTCGTCAAAGGTCAGTGCGATCAGCTTGCCGCCCTTCTTCGCCGAAGCCGTCATCGGCAGGATCGTCAAAAGGCTGCATATCGTCAAAATCATCGCGATCCATCGTTTCATCATAAGTACCTCCGTCATTTGTTTCTGTCTGAGGAAGTCCGTCGAGCACGGCAAGCGAAACGACAGACATCGGCTCGTCATAGACCGATTCCGTCCGCATCACGTCCGCCCACGCGGGGAATTTATACGCTTCATCTTCCGGCAGGGCAATCTCCGGCACACCGTCCGTTTTACGCAGCCAGCACCGCGCCACGGGCACGCCGTCCAGCTCTCCCCGCCACGGCATCCATTCGCCGCGCGGTTTTCGGGCGGCAACTGCGCCGTCGATCCCCTCCGGCAAATGCTTTACGGCAATGTGGGCCGTAAGTCTTCCGTCTCGGTCGGGAATCCCCAGATATTGTATCTCGTACTGAGATAAGACGAAGATGCGGCGCAGTTGTTCCCTGTTTTTTTCAATTTGACAAAAAATTTTCCAGAACAGTCCTTCGCGCTCGACGCTCAGCGTTCCGACGGCCTCGTTTTCCTCAAAGATCTCCATATAATAATCCCTCCCGCACAGACTATGCGGGAGGGATCGTTATTATGCGCATTAGCCCTGCGGCAGTCCGAAGCTGACGGCGATCGCGTCGTCCACGCGGTTCATCATCGCCGCGTCCAGTCTGCCCATGTGCTCTCTCAGCCGCCGCTTATCGATCGTGCGAATCTGTTCGAGCAGCACGACCGAATCCTTGGTCAGGCCGACACTTCGTCCGGACAACTCAATATGTGTCGGAAGCTTTGCCTTATTGGTCTGGCTGGTGATGGCGGCAGCAATCACCGTCGGCGAATGCTTATTGCCCGTGTCGTTCTGAACGATCAGGACGGGCCGCGTGCCCCCCTGCTCGCTCCCGACGACCGGACTGAGATCTGCATAGAAAATGTCGCCTCGCTTTACCGTTGTGTCCATTTGCTTCACGCTCCGTAATTCGTTCCGCGCTGCAATCGACCTACGCAGCACGGTAACCATATTCTCCCACACAGAAGCAAAATTTATTCAGCGGAACTCCATTCCATCCTATGTCGAATCAGACGATATATTGCAGGATCTCGGTTTGATTTTTCCCATCCAGATAGATGCGCGGAATCCGTTTATTGATGCCGCACAGAATTTCATACGGGATCGTGCCCATGCGCCCGGCAAGGCTGTCTACCTCGATGCTGTCGCCGCCGTCCTGCCCGAAGACCGTCACCGCGTCACCGACCTTGGCATCCGGGACCTTGGAAATATCGACCATGCACATATCCATGCAGATACGGCCGATCTGCGGCACGCGCTTGCCGTGCAGCAGGAAGGAAATATTATTGGAAAAGCCTCTTGAGAGGCCGTCGGCATAGCCGATCCCGACGACGGCGATCCGCGTCGGCTCTTCGGTCGTATAGGTGCGTCCGTAGCTGACGGTGATATTCTCCGCAAAATCACGGATCTGAAAGATCGTCGTGCGAAGCTGCATGACCGGGCGCAGATCGATCATGCCCCGCAGGTCCTGTGAGGGCAGGATGCCGTAGGTCGCGATTCCCGGCCGGATCATATCCAGCGCATATTCGGGATAAAGGATGCTTGCACCGCTGTTGCAGCAGTGGCGCAGCTCCGGTTCGATACCGACGGCCTTCATCGCCTCGATCATCGCCGTAAAGCGTTCAAATTGGGTGCGTGTGAAATTGGCATCGGCCGCATCGACGGAATCGGCGACCGGGAAGTGCGTAAACACACCCTCGACCGACAGATGCTCCATAGACGCGATCTCGCGCAACTCCGCGAGCGTCTGCTCTCTGCCGTAGGCAAAGAAGCCGAGACGCGACATGCCCGTATCCAGCTTGATATGGACGCGGATGCGCCGCTTCGTACCGCTCAGGCGTTCGTTGAGTCTGCGCGCGTATTCGAGGCTGTGGACCTCCTGCCGCAGATTCATCGCGGCAAGGTCCTCCGCATAAAACGGAGGCGTATAGCCCAAGATCAGGATCGGGCCGCGCAGGCCGCCGCGTCGAAGCTGAACGGCCTCTTCGATATTGGAAACGGCAAGATACTCCGCGCCCAGCTCGGTCAAATGGCGTCCGATCGGCACCGCGCCGTGTCCGTAGGCATCGGCCTTGACCACGCCGAGAAAACGGCAGCCGGAGGGAAGCCTCTCGCGCAGCGCATGGTAATTATGATTCAGGTTATCCAGCGAAATATCCGCCCAAGTTCGTTTCAAATAGTCCATAGCATAACTTCCGTACATTTTTTCATATTGTTACTGCTGCTGATAGGAAAAATCCGTCAGCGTCAGCCGCAGAATCCTCTGTTGATTATAGCACACATCGGCGGAAATTGGTAGCCCGTTTTCAAACCAAGTATCCACGGTCAGCACTTTTTCGTCATAACCCTTCTCGTATGTGACACGGTAACGTCCGTCCTCGTCGCCCGCAGCGGCAATATAGGCGTTCAGCCAGCAATCGACCGTCAGCGCGGGCGCGGCAGCCGGGATGACCTGTCCGTCGGCAAGCAGACCGAAGTCCATCGCCATACCGTCATAGGTGATCGTACCGGCGGCGTCCGTGACCGTTGCCGTGATGCCCGCAATGCTTTCCGGGTCTATGACGGTCAGCTGAGTCCTTCCCTCCGCGTCGGCGCTGCACTCCAGAGAAAAGCTCTGTACGGCGTCTCCGAAGTCCGCCATGACCTCGGCGCGGAAAATACAGCCGCCGGCATTGACCAGCGCCGCGCGAAACTCCACCGCCTGCGAAACGGTGCTCTGCGGCTCTGCGCAGGCACTCAGGAGAAATAAAACAGTTGCGATCAATAACAGGGACAGGCTGCGACGCAAGGAACACACATCCTTATTTCAAAAGTCGTGGCAGCTCCTCGATCATATCCGAGGGAAGCAGTCCGTATTCCCCTGCACGGGCCGCGCAGAGATCGCCCGCACGCCCGTGAAGCCATGCGGCAGCCGCTGCGGCCTTTGTCGGAGGCAGGCCCTGTCCGAGCAGAGCGGTCAGAATACCCGCCAGTACATCACCGCTTCCGCCCGTCGCCATGCCGGGATTACCCGTGCGGTTGACGAAGCAGCCGCCGTCGCCGCAGATGAGCGTCCGGTGTCCCTTCAGCAGGACCGTCGCGCCCGTCTCCTCGTGCAGGCGTCTGACCGCGTTCAGTCGACCGACGCTCAGATCGCCGCCCAGACGGGCAAATTCTCCCTCGTGCGGCGTCAGGATCACCGGACAGGCCGCGCCACGCAGTACATCTATATGCCCCTGCAGCACGTTTATGCCATCGGCATCCACAACCACCGGACAGCGCGCCTGCGCTAAAACCGCCGTCGTCAGGCGGTAAGTCGCCTCATTCTTTCCCATACCGCACCCGATCAGGCAGGCGTCGACGGTCTGAAGCCGCTGCAGGATCGGCTCAATCGCCGCCTCGGAAAATTTTCCGTCCGCACTCGGCACGGGGAAAACCATCGGCTCCGTGAGCTTTGCGGCGACGATAGGATAAACCTCCTGCGGGACATAGGAAAACACAAGCCCCGCGCCGGAACGAGCCGCCGCCCTTGCCGCAAGGACAGGCGCTCCCGTGTAGCCGACCGCACCGCAGAGCAGCAACAGCCGTCCGAAATCCCCCTTGTGGGCATTTCGCGGACGGCGGGGAATCCATCGCGCGACGGTATTTCGGTCGATCGCGGGCAGCGGCAGACGGATCACTGCCATAGAACGCACCTCCTGTCTCTAATACTGATTCTTGATTAAAAGATTTAATCAAGAATCCCGTGTGCTACGCACACTCGCATCGTGCGAAAGCACGCTGCGCCGTCTCATGCAGAATCTGACGCGCCCTTGGCGCTATAAAAAGCTTTTCAAGCTTTTTAACAGATTCTAGTATAAAAACCTTCAAATAATATTTTGATTATATACGATACGAAAAAATAGTCAAGATTTGCTTGCAACGAAGCAAAAAATATGATATAGTGTGCATGATAAAGGCATAGACCGGGTCGTCGGCTGCTTATGAATGCGGTTTTCACCGCTTTTCCCTTACGGCTACAGAGAGGACGTGCTGCTGGAAGCGTCCGCCGTATGCAGCTTGGCTTTCCCCCGCGAGCCGCCCACTGAACATTCCTCTGCGGGATCGGTAGGCTGGGACGGGCAGCTCCGTTAAAGGCATGAGTGCGCAGTGTCGGCTGCGAATTGCGGGTGGTACCGCGGAAGTTCGTCTTTCGTCCCCTTTCGGGCGGAGGACTTTTTCTTTTTCTATGAACCGTATTTCATCAAAAGGAGATCAATCCATGAGAGAACAACTCGAGCAAATCAGGGTGCAGACCTTGAACGACATTCACAATGCGCTCGACTCCGTGTCGCTGGATGCCGTCCGCGTCCGCGTTCTGGGCAAGAAGGGCGAGCTGACCGCCGTTTTGAAGCAGATGGGCAAGCTTTCCGCCGAGGAGCGGCCTGTGATGGGCCAGATCGCTAACAGCGTCCGTGCGGCCTTGGAGGAAAAGCTGGAGGAGCGCAAGGCCGAGCTTCAGGCAGCTGCGCTGGAGAAGCGTCTGGCCGAGGAGGCCGTCGACGTGACCATTCCGGGCAAGACGATCGAAATGGGGCATCAGCATCCGATGAACAAGGTGCTTCAGGAGGTCAAGGAGATCTTTATCGGCATGGGCTATACGATCGTCGACGGCCCGGAGGTCGAAGAAGCCGCCTACAATTTTACGCGCCTGAACATTGAAGAGGGCCATCCCTCCCGCGACCGTTCCGATACCTTCTACTTTGACGACGACGATTCCGTTCTCCTGCGGACGCAGACCAGCCCCATGCAGATCCGCGTCATGGAGAATCAGCAGCCGCCGATCCGCATTCTCGCGCCCGGCCGCGTTTTCCGCAAGGACGAGGCGGACGCCACGCATTCTCCGATGTTCCACCAGATCGAGGGGCTGGTCGTTGACGAGGGCATCACCATGGGCGACCTCAAGGGCGCTCTGGAAACGCTCATCAAGCGGCTGTACGGCGAGGACGCCGTCGTTCGCTTCCGTCCGCATCATTTTCCCTTCACCGAGCCGAGCTGCGAAGTCGATATGCAGTGCTTCAAATGCCATGGGACCGGCGAAACGGACGGTCAGGTCTGTTCCACCTGCCACGGCGAGGGCTGGATCGAGCTGCTGGGCGCGGGCATGGTGCATCCGAAGGTGCTCGAAGGCTGCGGCATCGACAGCAAAAAATACTCCGGCTTTGCCTTCGGCATCGGTCTGGAACGCATGGCAATGGGACGCCTGCGTTTCAACGACCTGCGGCTGATTTTCGACAACGACGTCCGTTTCCTGTCTCAATTCTAAGGAGGTGCCAAAATGAAACTGAACCGAAATTGGATCAATGAAGATTTTGTCG
This sequence comes from uncultured Oscillospiraceae bacterium, assembly GCA_934630495.1. GTDB lineage: Bacteria > Bacillota > Clostridia > Oscillospirales > Oscillospiraceae > JAZOXB01. The sequence goes on along the minus strand of CAKTVW010000022.1, from coordinate 17,375 downwards.
ATCTCTCCCATGTTTCCGACAAGGAGTTTGTCGAAACGATGACCGTCGCCGGTCAAAAGGTCGAGACTTATGAGCGCATGGATGCCGAGATCAAAAATGTCGTCGTCGGCAAGGTGCTCTCGATCGTCCGGCACGAAAACTCCGACCACATGTGGGTCTGTCAGGTTGATGTCGGCAAGGAAGATCCTGTGCAGATCGTCACCGGTGCGCAGAACGTCCATGAAGGCGACCTCGTTCCCGCCGCGCTGCACAACTCGTGGCTTCCCGGCGGCATCCACATCACCAAGGGCAAGCTTCGCGGCGTTCCCTCCAACGGTATGCTCTGCTCTCTCAAGGAGCTGGATCTGACGCTCAACGATTTCCCCTACGCCATCGAGGACGGCATCTGGATTCTCGAGGAAGATTGCAAGCCCGGCGACGATATCAACGAAGTGATCGGCAACAACGACACGGTCGTTGATTTCGAGATTACCAATAACCGCCCGGACTGCTATTCCATCATCGGTCTGGCGCGCGAGGCCGCCGCCGCGTTCAACCTGCCCATGAGGCACCACGAGCCGGTGGTCAAGGGCGGCGCAGAGGGCACGCTCCCCGAGCTTCTGGACGTGGAGGTCCCCGCCGAGGACCTGTGCAGCCGATACACCGCAAGAATGGTCCGCAACGTCAAGATCGCGCCGTCGCCGAAGTGGCTGCGGCAGCGTCTGCGTGCAAACGGCGTGCGCCCGATCAACAATATCGTCGATATCACGAACTATGTCATGCTGGAATACGGCCAGCCGATGCACGCCTTTGACTACCGCTATGTCAGCTCCGGCGTGATCGTCGTCCGCAGAAGCGTTGAGGGCGAAACGCTCACCACGCTCGACGGCACGGTCCGCGAGCTGAAGCCCGGTATGCTGGTGATCGCCGACGGCGAAAAACCGATCGGTCTTGCCGGCATCATGGGCGGTGAAAACAGCGAGATCGTCGGCGACACGGTCGACGTCGTATTTGAATCCGCGAACTTCAACGGCACCTCGATCCGTCAGACCGCTCTGGCGCTGGGTATGCGCACGGAGGCCTCCGGCAAGTTTGAAAAGAACATTGATCCCCTGCTGACCGTTCCGGCGGTCAATCGCGCCTGTGAGCTGGTCGAGCTTCTCGGCGCGGGCGAGGTCATGGACGGCATGATCGACATTCTTAACAGCATTCCGCAGCCGCGTGAGCTGACGCTGGAGCCGGAGCGCATCAACGCGCTGCTCGGCACGGATATTTCCGAGGCCGACATGGTCGAATATCTTCGCCGCCTTGAAATCCCCGTAGAGGGCCGCACGATTAAGGTCCCCTCCTTCCGTCCGGACCTGGTGCAGACGGCGGATATTGCCGAAGAAGTCGGCCGTCTCTACGGCTACAACAATATCCCCACCACCGCCTTCCGCAGTGCAACGGCCGAGGGCGGCTATACCGGAACGATGGTGCTGGAAAACAAGACGGGAGCGCTCTGCCGCGCCCTCGGCTACAGCGAAATTCTCACCTATTCGTTCGTCTCTCCCTCCACCTTCGACATGATCCGTCTGCCCGCAGATTCTCCGCTTCGCAAGCCGCTTCGGATTCAGAATCCGCTCGGCGAGGATGCCTCGGTCATGCGGACGATCGCGCTGCCCTCAATGCTGAGCATTCTTTCGCGCAACAACGCGTATCACAACGCCGCCTGCAAGCTCTACGAGCTTGCCAAGGTCTATTTACCCAAGGAGGGTCAGACGCTGCCCGACGAGCCGAAGCATCTGCTTCTCGGCACCTACGGCGAAAACGAGGACTTTTTCACGCTCAAGGGCGAGATCGAGGCCATTTTGAAGGGAATGAACGTCAAGCCCGCCGCGTACACTGCGGTCAAGGACGATCCCAGCTATCACCCCGGCCGCTGTGCAAGGATCACGGTCGACAGCATAAATGTCGGCGTTTTCGGGCAGGTGCATCCGCTGGTCACGAAGAATTACGGCATTGATTCCGAGGTCTATGCCGCAGAACTGGATTTCACGGCGCTGAGTACGCTGCTGCTTCCCGCCGCGACCTATCATCCCCTGCCCAAATATCCCGCCGTTTCCCGCGATATCGCGGTCGTCTGTGAGGAGGAAACGACCGTTGCAGAGCTGGAAGCATGCATCCGAAGCGCCGGAGGCAAGCTTCTGCGCGACGTTCGCCTGTTCGATATCTATCGCGGCAAGGGCATCGACATCGGCAAAAAGAGCGTCGCCTTCTCGTTAACGCTTCGCGCAGACGACCGCACGCTCACCGATTCCGATTCCGACGGTGTGATCTCCGCCGTTTTGGCAAAACTGGAAAGCATTCTCGGCGCAAAGCTTCGGTAAACTATTTTGTTACCAAAATGTTCACGGTTTTTTCTTTACTTTCCGCAAATCATGGTATATGATATAGGAAACTAGGGTAAAGGAGGTAGTCGCTTTGGAACAACATAGCACTATCAAGTTCACTGTCCCCACTGACAGCGGCGACGAAATGAAGCAAGTTTTGACGCAGGTCTATCGTTCCCTCACCGAAAAAGGATATAACCCGATCAATCAGATTGTCGGCTACATTCTTTCGGAAGACCCGACCTACATTACAAATCACAATAATGCTCGCAGCCTCATCTGCAAGCTCGACCGTGACGAACTGCTGCAAGAGCTTGTGCGTCACTATCTCTTCGATTAGTACCGTGGCAAGGGGCTTTCGCGCTTGCGAAGGCCCCCTTTTCATACAGATCTCCCATCAAACATCCTACCCTGCAGCCCACCTTTCTTACGGACCACTTGTAGCTTTTTTGTTAACTTTCTTGCAATGCGGAATAAATTGTTGACAAAACCATATCTTTGTGTTACAATGTGGTTACATTTTATTTTGGAGGTATTTATGTCCGAAAAAAATGAGGTCCTGACGTACAAGGGTCATCCCCTGATGCGAAAGGACAATTTGGTCTACTACGGCTCCATGGCAGACGAATTTATTGTCATGCTGCAAATTCTGGAGACGAAAAAGCTTGACGATCTCAACCTTGCGACCAAGGTTTCCGTGCAGCTTCAGCGCACGGATCCAAACGCAAAGGCTCGCGACCGTGTTGTCAAGAAAAGCGAAAAAGACGGCTTCTACACGGCTTTGGATGTTGGCTGTGTGTGGCTGGAGCGCGCATTGAGCAAGAACTGATTTTCCCGGCCTTAGTCGGAAACAGCAAAGCCCCTTCGGATCGATCCGGTGCGTAGCCGCGATCGATCCGTTTTTTTGAACTGGGAGGTTCTGTATGACACAATTGACCCGGCGCGTCATGGCATCGGCTATTCTGCCCGCCGTGATGCTTACCCTTAGCCTTACCGCAAACGCAGCAAAGGAGAAAACGGACTTTCGTTCCGAGATCATAAACAAAACGCAAACACAGAATACTGCGACCAGTATTCTCGATCAGGTCAGCGCGGGAGAAAATGTTGAAATTCTCGGCACCTCCTGCGATTGGCACGAAGAACGCAGCGCTGCCGAAAAGCTTTACAGCGATCTGCTTGCGCTGCTGGAGATACCCGGCATTGAAACGCTTTCCCTAACGTCTGCCGAGCGCACCGAGGAAGAGACTGTCGGCAGTCAGCTCGCGGATTATGCGCTGCAATTGGTCGGCCTGCCCTATGTCTACGGCGGTACTTCCACCTCCGGCTTCGACTGTTCGGGCTTCGTTCAGTACGTTTATCGTCAAAACGGTTATGAGATCAATCGTACCGCTACGGCGCAGCTCAACGACGGCTATACCGTCGCATACGAGGATATGAAGCCCGGCGACATCATCTATTTCGGCTACGCCGACACCGCGACACATGTCGGTATCTATGTCGGCGGCGGCGAATTTGTCCACGCGGAAAACTCGGGAACGGGCGTTGTTATCAGCAAGCTGTCTCAGCCGTGGTACGCAGCACGTTTCCTCTGTGCGCACAGAGTCGCCGACGAATAAGGACAACCGGCTTATCAGCCGTTCCGAACTGTCAGGCTTTCATTACAAGGCCCCGAAAGGGTCACGGCAATCTCGCAGAATGATATGAAAAACGCGCTCCGAGTTGGCTCGGAGCGCGTTCTATTTGGTCACTGATGCCTCGGAAGATAATAGTCGTCCGCCTGACGGAAGTAAGGGCATTGGCCCTTGTAGCGCGTCTGGATACGATACCAGTCGTCCTCGTCGATCTCCTGTGTGCAGTAATACTCGTCCTCTTCCTCGTCGTAGTTATAATACCAGCAGTCCTCGCAATTCGGCATCAGCGGAACACCCCGCCTTCCGCATCAAAGACCTCAACACGCCGACACCTTACAAAGTCGGGAGCGCATTGCGGCAGATATCGCTCGATCGCGGCGGCAAGCAGCATCGGATTGAGCGACGGATTCTGCGCGGAAACCGTGCAGCGCAGAATTACCTCCCGTTCCTGCGGGAGCAGCTCCGTCTTAAAGATCATCGGGCGGATATCCGTTTCCTCCATACCGCGCTTGGTGCGTTTTTCGACCAAAAGCGACTCGCCGGAAAAAAGCGCGGCGATTCCGTCAAGTTCCGGAAGTCCGCGATCGTAGCAAAGCGTCAGCTCCGCGCAGAGAAGCGCAAGCTCCTTTGCCTTTCGGCTGCTTTCGTAGACCGAAAGGACCCGGACGCCCTCCGGCAGCACCTCATTCATCTGCTCCGGCGTGATCGTCAGATCGCCGTCCAGCTCATATTCCATGATCTCGCAGACGCTTTCCACGCCGACGCTCAGGGGCATCAGCATGGAAACATACGCATGCGGCGTATAGCCCTGTGAATGGTGCAGCACTACCCCGCTGCGCCGAAACGCCCGCTGCATCAGGCGCATCGTATCCAAATGTGACATCCAGATCGCTGTCCCGGTTTTTGCAAACAACATTCTACGCATCACATTTGCCCTCCTTCAGCAGGCAGCTTGCGCCGCAGCCGCTGCACTTTGTGCGGCAATCCGGTGTCGTTATGCTCTGATAAGCGCGTTCCCGCTCTTTTTTCAGGAATGCCGTGCTCACGCCGTCGGAAATCGTGTCCCACGGCAGCAGCTCGTCGGCGCCATAGCCGCGCGTCGTGTAAAAATCCGGGTCGATTCCGCAGGCGGAAAACGCATCCAGCCATGTTTGATAGCTGAAATACTCGTCCCAGCCGTCGAGCCGTGCGCCGCGTTGAACGGCCTCCTCCAAAACCGCGCCGAGCCGACGGTCGCCGCGCGCCAGAACGGCCTCAAGACGGCTGAGATCGGCAGCGTGCCAATTGTATTCAATACTTTTCGCGGGCATGTTCTCCTTTAGCAGACGCTGACGGCGCAGATATTCCTCCGGCGTGATCTGCTTTTCCCACTGGAACGGCGTACAGGGCTTCGGCACAAAATAAGCCGTCGCAACATGTATCCGCACGCCGCGCTTCTTGTTGCTCGCATGTTCGCGCCACGTTTTCAGGACCTTATACACCAGCTCCGCAATGCCGAGGACGTCTTCATCCGTCTCCGTCGGCAGACCGAGCATGAAATACAGCTTGACGTTGTTCCATCCGCCCTCAAAGGCGATCGCGCAGGTCTCGAGGATCTCCGCCTCCGTGACGTTCTTATTGATGGCGTCGCGCAGGCGCTGGGTCCCCGCCTCCGGCGCGAAGGTCAGGCCGCTCTTTCGCACCTGCTGGAGCTTCAGCATCAGCTCGCGGGAAAAATTGTCCGCCCGCAGTGACGGCAGTGAAAGGTTGATTTTTCGGGGCGTGCAATACGCCTGCATTTTTTCAGCCAGCTCGGGCAGCCATTTATAGTCGGAGGTGGAAAGGCTGGAAAGCGTAATCTCGTGACAGCCCGAATTTTCCAGCGACTCGACTGCCTGACGGTACAGCACTTCGGGCGAACGCGGCCGCACGGGTCGGTATGTAAAGCCCGCCTGACAGAAGCGGCAGCCGCGAATGCAGCCTCGCATGACCTCCAAGTTGGAGCGGTCATGCACGATCTCCGTATTCGGCACGATAATGTCCGTCGGGTAGAGCGCATCGTCCAGCTTCTGCATGATCCGCTTCGTCACCTTCTCCGGCGCGCCGTCTCTCGGCGTGATCGCGGCAAGCGTTCCGTCGGGGTGATAGGTATGCGTATAAAGACTCGGAACATAGACGCCCTCGATCTTCGACACCGCCTGTAAAAATGTCTCCTTGGGCCAGCATTCCCGCTTTGCCCTGCGGTAGAGCGTCAAGATCTCCGGCGTCATTTCCTCGCCCTCGCCGATGCAGAAAAAATCAATAAAGTCTGCAAGCGGCTCAGGATTATACATACATGCCCCGCCCGCAAACACCATCTGCTCCAAGCCCGTCCGCTCCGAAGCGTGAATTGGTATTTCGGCCATGCGGAGCATATTCAGGATATTGGTATAGCTCATCTCATAGCCGACGGTAAAGGCGATCATGTCGAAGCATTTGAGCGCGTCGCCGCTTTCCAGCGCATAGAGCGGGATGTGATCTCGGCGCATCGCGTCCTCCATATCGCCCCACGGCGCAAATACGCGCTCGCACCAGACGCCTTCCATGCGGTTCATCACCGCGTAGAGGATCCGCATTCCGAGATTGGACATACCGATCTCGTAGGTGTCCGGGAAACAGAAAGCGACGCGCAAGTCGACGTCCTTTTTATCCTTGATGATCTGATGATATTCGCCGCCGACATAACGCGCAGGCTTCTGCACCGTCGGCAGGATACGTTCCAGTTCTTTTCTCATTTACCCTCTACCAAGCTCAGTAAATACTGACCGTAGTCGGTCATTTTCAATTCGTTTCCGATCACGGCGACCTGCTCGTCGGAAATAAAGCCCTTCTGCCACGCGATCTCCTCGGGGCAGGCAATATAGAGGCCCTGACGTGACTGCACGGCCTCGACATATTGCGCGGCGTTGAGCATCCCCTCCGGCGTGCCGGTGTCCAGCCACGCCATGCCGCGCTCCATCAGCTCCACATGGAGCCTGCCGCGTTTAAGATATTCCTCGTTCAGCGCGGTGATCTCCAATTCGCCGCGCGCAGATGGCGTCAGCGTTTTTGCAAGCGCGACGGCCTCATTATCGTAAAAATACAGTCCCGGAACGGCATAACGGGACTTCGGCTTTTTAGGCTTCTCCTCGATGGAGAGAACATTGTTGTCCTTGTCGAACTCGACGACGCCGTAAGCCGTCGGGTCCTTAACGGGGTAACCGAAAATCGTCGCGCCTTCGGTGCGCAGTGTCGCCGCGTGCAGAAGGTCGTCCAGATCGGAGCCGTAGAAGAGATTGTCGCCGAGCACCAGACAACAGCGGTCGCCCGCAACAAAATCCTCCGCAATCAAAAACGCGTCGGCAATGCCGCGCGCCACATACTGGATCCCGTAGCAGATGCTCACGCCGAACTGAGAGCCATCGCCAAGCAAACGGCGATAGCCCTCGACATCGGCCGGTGCGGTAATCAGCATGATGTCCCGGATGCCCGCCATCAGCAGCACGGAGAGCGGATAGTATACCATCGGCTTATCGTAGATCGGGATCAGCGGCTTGGACATCGCCTTTGTCATGGGGTACAGGCGGCTGCCCTTTCCTCCTGCAAGAATAATACCTTTCATTCCGTTTACCTCCGAGTTTTCTATATGATATCGTATTTTTTCAGGAGCTTCTTTCGTTCGCGGCTGATCCGCAGCGTTTCCCGCACGGTATCGTGCTTCGCTGTGCGCGTTTCGACGAAATAGCGGCAAAGCCGTCTGCACCAGACCCACGGAAGCAGCAGCGGTCGGCCGCACAAGACCGGATAGGTGCGCTTCAATTCACTTACCGAAGGGAATACCGTGCGCAAAACGCCGCCCTTTCGTCCGCCTCGTTTCGATTCAACGGCATGCAGCGTGACCGATGCGGAATGCTGGCGCGACTTGTCCGCCGTTCCGTAAATGCCCGCCCGCAGAAGATCGGCAAGCATCAGTCGGCAATCCGCCTTGACCGTCTCCCAATTCGGATCGGTCGGCACATCGATCGCAAAATACTCCCGCGCAATGCGGAAGACTGCCGCCGAAAAGCGATCCGCGCGGAGGCGATGCGTCTGCACAAGCAGCCTTGTCCAATCGATCTGCTCTGCATATTTCCTTGCCCACAACCCGATATCGCAGACCTGGCGCACGCCGAAGCCGCTGTGGATGAAGTGCTTATAAGCATGCAGCAGCAGGTAGAGAAGATGGTCATGCGCATTCAGCGACAGAACGACGCATCCCGGACGCACCTCATATTCCTGCGGGTGCGCAAACGATGCGGCAAACGGCTCCTCCATACCCCTCAGCGCTTCGGAATCAGGTGGAAAGAGCTGACGGTGCAGCTCAATGTACAGCACGTCCTGCCGCCATCCGATCTCGCAGTCGGCCGTCTCGTCGGCATCCGGGGCACACGTCATGCCGAAATCGCGCAGCAACGAGCAGCACCTTTGAAATTCTCCGGGCAGCGCGCAGAGGTCCTCGTCCGCGCTTTGGCGCAACTCGCCGTTCGGATAAAGCGCCCTGCACAGAATCCCCTTAACCACCAGCGGACGCACGCCCGCCGCATTCAAGCGGTCATACAGCGTTAGAAAGCGCTCCGTCCGAAGTGCCTGCGAAGCCACCTGCAGCCTGCAGGCACGCTTCACCTGCTCCGCTTCCGACCAAGCCTTCGCAGCCGGGCAGGAATACGTCGCCTGAAATACCGGCGGCAGCAGCTTTTGCGCATTGGCAAGCTGCATCAGCCCGTCCCATTCCTCCGGCGAAAGCGCCTCCCATTGAACCGCCTCGCCGTGCACCGCCGCCCGCAGCGCCTCGAGCAGTAATTCTTCGATTTTTGAAAAATGCTTCATAGTCAATTTAAGGCTTTCTCACCTTACATCGGCAGCGGCCTTATCTCAGTGCGCCCTTAAGAGTGTCCCAGCGCCGATCCTTTTCAGAAATATTCAGCGGCGTTCCGTCGGAGAGTGTGTATCCCTCGGCATCGGCTGAACCGCTGTAAGCGCCTTGAAGTGAAGGCCAAGTAATTCCGATTTCCGGATCGTTCCAAGCCAAGCCCGACTCGTCGCCGGGGTGGTAAAAATCCGTGCACTTATAGCAAAATTCCGCAACGTCGGAAAGAACAAGAAATCCGTGCGCAAAGCCTTCCGAAATATAAAATTGCTTTTTATTTTCCTCCGAAAGCTCAATTCCGAACCATTGTCCGTATGTCATACTTCCCACACGCAGATCGACTGCGACGTCAAAAACCTTGCCGCGAATCACGCGCACAAGCTTTCCCTGCGGAAATTGCTTCTGAAAATGCAGACCGCGCAGGACGCCCTTCGTGCTCATGCTCTGGTTGTCCTGCACAAAAGTCATGTTCAGGCCGGCCTCCCGCATATCATTTTGATTATACGTTTCCATAAAGTAACCGCGGCTGTCGCCGTGAACAGTCGGCTCAATTACAAAAAGGCCCTCAATCGGCGTCTTTGTTACTCTGATTTGTCCCATCTTTTCCTCACTCCCATGACAGAGTCCTGACCCATTCAGCAGTCTCTGTGATTGCACGTCGGAAATCCGTTTTTGCTCGGTAGCCCGTATCACGGTACAGTCTGTGTACATCAACGCAGCTATAGTCCACATAGAAGCTTTCCTTATACGTGCCGAGGTTGATTGCAGTATCGGGTGACAGAATATCACGGACCTCGGCAACGATATCCTTCAGCGGGCGGCGTTCATTGCTGCCGATATAATAAACCGCATCCGGTCTTCCTTCTTCTCCCGCGAGGACAAGTCCCTCGATCGCGTCGTCGATATAGTTCCAGTCGTATAGGTGCTCGCCTTTCGTCAGATCCAGCGTCTGGCCGTTCAAGAGTCGGTGAACAAATAAATTTGTCGAACGTTTTGAACGATCTCCCGGGCCAAAGGTATTTGCGAACGCCACACTGACGAACGGCAGACCCTGCTGCTTCGCAACAGCTTGCGCCAGCAGGCGCGCAGCCGCCTTTGCGCTGCCGTAAACATTGCATACAGCTCCCATATCATGCGTTTTCTCGTCGTCTTCGGAAATCATGTATTCAGAAAAAGAGGTCGAAAACAGAAAGCGCTTGCAGCCCAGCCGTGCAGCCTGTACCACTGCATCGCAAACCGGACGGATGTTTTCAATCTGCGCGGTATAGTCATTTGTCGCAGAGCCGTAACCACCCCAAGCCAGATCGTAGAAAATATCATATTCTGCCGTCGGAAGCCTGTCAGCCAAGGTGCTATATTCGTTAAAATCGGCGCAAACCACAGACAACAGCGGACTATGCAGCTCAGAAAGCTTCAAAGGCTCTCTTACGATCGCCGTCACCTGCACACCGCGTTCCAAATAATTCTGCACAAGACGGCTTCCGATAAAGCCGGAAGCACCAGTAATAATTACATGCTTTACTGTCATTATTCGAGTGCCTCCGTTTTAACGTCCGTCGTACATTTTTGCATAGTACTGCCGATATTCTCCGCTGATGATCGGCTCCCACCATTCGCGGTTAGAAAGATACCAGTTGATCGTATACTTGATCCCATCCTCAAATTTTGTTTCCGGAAGCCAGCCCAACTCCGTATGGATTTTTGTCGGATCGATCGCGTATCGCATGTCATGCCCTTTTCGATCAGTCACATGCTTTATCAGGCTCTCCGGTTTCCCCAATGCGGCGCAGATCAGCTTAACGATCTCAATATTCTTCTTTTCGTTATGTCCGCCGACATTATAGACCTCGCCCACTCTCCCCTTGTGAACGATCAGATCGATCGCTTTGCAATGATCCTCTACATACAGCCAATCGCGGACATTTAGGCCATCGCCGTAAACCGGCAGCGCCTTATCGGCCAGGGCATTGATAATCATGAGCGGGATCAGCTTTTCCGGAAAATGATACGGGCCGTAGTTGTTTGAACAGCGGCTAATTGTTACAGGCAGTCCGTAAGTTCTGTAATATGCCAGAGCAAGCAGGTCCGCCGAGGCCTTTGAGGAAGAATAAGGACTGCTGGTATGAATCGGCGTCTCTTCCGTAAACAAAAGCTCCGGTCGATCCAGCGGAAGGTCCCCATAGACCTCATCGGTGGACACCTGATGAAAGCGGGAAACGCCGTATTTTCTGCACGCATCCATCAGTGTTGCCGTTCCGATAATGTTGGTCTGAAGAAATACGCCGGGATCCTCGATCGAGCGGTCAACATGGCTTTCCGCCGCAAAATTGACGACAATATCCGGCTTTTCTTCCTCAAAGATTCGGTCAACGGCGGCACGATCGCAAATGTCCTCTTTTACAAAGCGAAACTGCGGATGTGTAAGGATGTTTTTCAGCGTAGAAAGATTTCCCGCGTAGGTCAGCTTATCGATGCAAACGATTCGGTAACTCGGATGGCTTTTCATCATGTGAAAAATGAAATTGCTTCCGATGAAGCCGGCACCGCCGGTAACAAGGATCGTCATATGTATTACCTCCCGATTTGATTTGGGTTCTGCTTTTTCAATATCTCAAACCTACCGCTCGCGACCGCCTTCAAATGCTCTCCGTAGGGAGATTTGCCATAGCGGCTTGCTGCCTCCAGCAGCTCAGCATTCGTGATCCAGCCGGCGTTATAGGCAACTTCCTCAAGCGCGGCAATTTTTACGCCCTGCCGCCGCTCGACCATTCTGACAAAATCAGCGGCCTCTGCGAGGCTGTCTGCCGTACCGGTGTCCATCCATGCAAATCCTCTGCCCAAAAGCTCAACGGAAAGGCAGTCTCTGTTCAGGTACATTTCATTGAGCGTTGTGATCTCCAGTTCTCCTCTGGGCGACGGTTTGACCGCTTTGGCCATTGTACTCACGCCGCTCGGATAAAAATACAGGCCGGTAATCGCAAAGTTGCTCTTCGGCTCCTTCGGCTTTTCTTCCACCGACAGGACTTTCCCGTTTTCGTCAAATTCAACAACGCCGAAGCGCTCCGGATCGTTAACATAGTAGCCGAAAACAGTTGCGATCCCCTCTTGGGTCGCCGCCGCAGCAGACCGAAGAATATGTGAAAAACCGTTGCCGTGAAAAATATTGTCCCCGAGCACCATTGCGCACGGTTCTCCGCCGATAAACTCCTCTCCGATGAGGAACGCCTGCGCAAGACCCTCAGGCGCCGGCTGGACGGCATAATGCAATGTCAAACCAAACTGACTTCCGTCACCGAGAAGATCTTCAAAGCGCGGCGTGTCCTGCGGGGTAGAGATGATCAATATGTCGCGAATGCCTGCCAGCATCAGCGTGGAAAGCGGATAGAAGATCATCGGCTTGTCATAGATCGGCAAGAGCTGTTTGGATGTCACCATCGTTATCGGATAAAGTCTCGTTCCCGATCCTCCCGCCAAAACAATTCCCTTCATAGTATTGCTCCTTTCGCTTTGAATTTTTATATTTTTCGACAATTCGCGCTCTGACGAGCCATTTCCGCAGTGAAACGGCTTAGGTTCCCCATCATTGTTTGCGATGCTTCATCGCCTTTTAAGCTTTCCGGCCAGCGTGCCCTTCAGAATGTCCATTCCCTTTTTGAAATCCGTCGTTCTATGCAGTGCAGCGAAGAAAATCAGATTGGAAACGACAAGCGTCACGATCATACGCAGTACCAGCAGCAGAATCCCGTCACCGGGAAGAAGGTGTCCCAAAAGCGCGGAGGCTGTGCATGCCGCGCCCGTAATCAGGACATACAGCAGCAGCATTTTCAGATAATTCCGCAATTCTGCGCGGTCAAAGAGGACCGTAAACAGATTGCGAAGGATCCACGGCATCCCGACAAACAGCATAGAAAGGACAGTCGACAGCAGTATCCCGTAAATTCCCCAGAACTGCACCATAATAAGGTTCATGACAAGGTTTGCAGCCGCAGTCACGAGCGGACGGAAGCGATCCTCGTGCCACATACCCGCCGCATCCTTATAGAGATTCAGCAGCGTATTGATCTGCTTCACAAAGAAATACACGCAGAAGCAGACCACCGCCGAAAACTCAAACATATACTTTTCTCCGACCCACAGCTTAATGAACGGTTGGAACATCGTGAGCAGCAGCGCCGTGCAGATACCGGCGATCCATACAATGATCAGCGTAAATATACGCAGATCGCGGTAGTTTTTCTCTTTGCTTTCCGTCGCGATGCTGTTGCCGATACCTGCAAGGCAGGAGGTCATTATTACATTTATCAGTCCCGTAATTGCCGTAAGAATATAGAAATAATTCTGATAAACAGCCAGAACCGTAAGGCCGAGAAACGCCGAAATAACAATGGTATCAACGGAATCCACAATTACGGCGCCGATCTTTGCCGTAAACAGGTCGGTGATCCGATGGTTAATATCCTTTTTGGCCGCCTTATCCAGCACTCCGATGGCGCGGTACTGCGGGTACATTTTATCCGCAACGATCGACGTGACTACATTGATCACAGCTTGGGACAAAAGGGTCACGATCAAATACAAATAATAATTATGTGTCAGAAACAGAAGTACAAACTGCAATACATATCTTCCGGTCTGGACGATCAGCATGATCTTGCTGACAATGTCGGAGCGCTGATGCGCTTGAAGCAGGCAATTCTTATAGGCGAACAGCCAATAGGAAAGAACGGTCGTCCCCAAGTTAAGCAGGTACAAGATATAGATATTGATTCCTGCCGGCGTACTCCCCGCGATCAGCTTCGGAACAAAGGGGCACAAAATCAGGCCGCTTGCCAGCACAACTAACCCGATCATACGGTAGTAACGCTTATAGAGGTTCATCAGCGCGCATATCGTTTCCCCATCGTCACGAATGATCGGACGGTACATACTGTAGACCATTGCGCTGCCGACTCCCAGCTCTGCCAGATTCAAAACAGACAGAATAGACGTGAACAAACTGTCAAGGCCCAGATATTCCACGCCGAGAAGATAGATCAACGCCGTGCGCATTAAAAACGGCACAAGAATATGATACAGCTTCAGAATAATTCCGAAGAATATGTTTCTTGTTGCGTTCTTGGTTCTGTTAAACTTCATTTTGCAGCCTCGTTTTTAATTGCTCTTATTGCTTCGTCAATAAAGCGTTCGGTATGTGCGCGTTCCTGCTCCAGTAAGCGGTCTACCCCCTCCCACGTCTCTTCGGCTATGACCTCGTCCTCATTTGTGCGAGCGGAAAGCCCAAAAAACCGCAGGAGCGTATCGATTCTGGAAAACATGTTGAGAGTTCCCTCATTTCGCTCAAATACGGTAAAGCTCTTGTGATATAAAATAGAAAAAACCGTACCATGGAAGGAATCGGTCGCGACGTATTCCGCATTCCGGATGCAGAACAACACTTCCGCCGGATCAAGCGCATAGTATTCCGGGCTTTCCACATCAAAGAGCCGGACGATCTCCAGTCCTTTTTTCGCTGCAAGCTCACGGACGTGCCGCTGACAGGTTTTGTCGACTCTTCCGAGGAAATAGCAAAGAAGATATTTCTTCGGCAAGGAACACGTCGGTTTGCTTGCAAGCGCGTCCCATTGGTCGCGCTCAAGCGCCATTGTCGGATCCAGCAGCAGCTCCGCGTTGCGATGCGTCAACTCATAGATCAATTTCTGACCGGCTTCTTCGCGAACCGACAGCACCTTAACATACTGCAGCCACTCGCTGTATTTTTTCCTTGCCTCCTCCGTAAGCGTTTGGAGGCCGAAGCTCGGAGCGATCGCGACGGAACGGTCTTTGGCAAAGGACAGAAACATGAGTTCCGAAGTTGTCGCATAGGTAGGGTTCCAGATCTGGTCGCTTCCGCAGAAAAAGCAGTCGAACTGCTCGACCCACTGCATATCGCGGACGTTCGCGGCATCCAAGATTTTTTCCGAAACATGAAGCCGTTTCTTCTGGAAGGAGGCAAATGCCTCGTTTCGCTCTTTTCTGATTTTCGTGATCTCGGCCTTATGGAAGAGCGCGTACAAACCATTCAAAACGATCGGACGTGCGACATTGTTTATTCCGTATTTTCCCATCAAGCGGCAGCGCAAAGCCTCAAAAATATGCGACGGCGAAAGTCGTCCGGAAAAAGAAACGCTGTTGGCAGAAGTTACCGGATGACCTGCAGCAGTTGAAAATGTCTCGACCGTCCCATAGCGAGATAAGAGCTGTTCAACAGCATAATTCTGATATTTGTTTCCGTAGTTATTGCTCACCAGTGTGACTATGCCAAGCTTCATGGTTATCTCCAATCTGAATCTACGCTTTTTCTCCGAGCATATTGCACATTGCAACTACAACAGCAGGCGAAATCGATGCCACAAGCGTCTTCAGCTTCGTCTTACGCCCAATCCGTTTTGAACGTAACGTTCGTTTTTTTTCGCTGCGAACACATTTTTTGATCGTACAAAACGCCTGTTTTCGCGTTTCTCGGTCGGCTGCCGCCGCTCTTCTCGCCAAGGCTACCGCAAGATCCATCAGTGCCGCACGGGCATATTCTTCCGCAGCGGTAAAACCTGCTGCTTTGCAGAGGTCCATCTGAGCGCGGTATGCCTCTAATCCGGTCAGCTTCTTCATGCGGAATGAAGACGTGACCGCACTGTTGCCGCGAATCACATAGTGGTAATACGGTCGTGCACTATAAACCGTACGCTTCGATCTTAAAATGATTTCCGTAATAAACAGCGTATCTTCGCCCATTGTGATCCCTTCACGGAAACGGCTGTTCGCAATCAGCTTCGTCCGAAAAAGCTTAGACCAAAGCAGGCGGTTATCCGGCTTCAGCGTATGGATCAGCGCCTGCTCGGTGTCGATCAGGCCGTAAGGGTCACCATCGACAGAGTGCACAGTTGGGACGCCGTCGGTGTCGACAATGTATTCATACATAAATATGTCGGCGTCGTTTTCATCCAATGAGGCAACAGCGTCCTCAAACAATGTCGGCTCAATCCAGTCGTCGCCGTCAATAAATACTGTAAAATCACCGCGCAGATGCTCGATCCCGAGATTTCTTGCAGTCGATACGCCGCCGTTTTCTTTGTGGAATACCTTCACGCAGGAATGCTCCCGACACAGCTGATCGCAAAGCGCCGATGTCCCGTCGGTAGAGCCGTCGTCGACAATCAGGATCTCGAAATCACGGTAAGTCTGGCGCAGGATACTGTTGACACAGCGCTCAAGCTGATCGGCAATGTTATAGGCCGGAATGACCGCACTTACCATACCTTCACTTCCTCAATATAGTTTTGACCTTCATTCTGATTTTCGGCGAGACTCGGTTGCGCAGCAGAATTATGTATTTTTTTACTCCCAACGCACGGTTAAACTGCCGCTCCAGCCCACCGTAACCGGCTTGAGCATAAAGGTCAATAATACCCTCGCGTGATTTCGGCAGCGGGCTTGGGTGCAAAAGCTGTCCGTTCTCCCGCGCGATATCGTCAAACTCTGCCTTCATCAACAATAGATCGGCCTTTTGTAAGTACGCAAGGCCTTTAGACGTATTAGCCAACACACAAGAAACACCGTGCGTAAACTCAACATGGTTTTCCTTACACTCCGCATAAGTGCTCACGGCCTTCTCAAGTCCCCAAAAATCTCCCATCGTCAAATCTCCGACACGCTCACGCGTCGCATAGGGGCAGGAATAGCACGCATCGCGATACGTTTCACAGCGCAGGAACATTTTGTAGTACGAGGAGATATTGCAAGGTATGCGGCGTGACCGTATTTTCCCGCAGCGATCCGATGTGATCACCCGTGCGCACAGTCCCCAACCGCTCTCCTTTGTGCGAAAATAGAAATTCTCAATTTTCTTGCTTCTTTCATGCGAAAGCGTCTGCAAATACTCCGAAAAGAGCTTTTGCGACGGCACACCATGGCAAACGATATCGCCGAGCAGCAAATTGTCCGGCTCACCGCAAAGGGACTTTACGGCCGCGACCTGACATGGTGTCCCGGAAAAAAACACCGTTTTGCCGTCCTTCAAATCTTTCCGAATAAGAGAATATATGCCCTCCATGTCGCTCTGCACATATTTAGAGCGCTGCAGATCCGAAAGCTCAGAGCAGGACGTGATCCGCTTGTGTGCAACACGCAGAAGCAGCTTCTCGTCATGCATTGCCGCCGCGCCGTAGACAACGCCGCCGTCCTTCAGCACCGCTGAGGCAACTGCGGAGAATACGCCTCCGGAGGCCGAACGCATCAGCATGGCTTCATCGCGATTTACCGCGGCAAAGCAGACGCTTTCCTCGTTCTTCAGATTTTTTTCGGCCGGACAAATGTTCGCACATTTTTTACAGCCGATGCACTTCGACTCGTCGATTGAAGGATAGTACGCTCCAAGCGTATCCATTTGATATGTGATCGCATTTTTTGGGCATACCTGCGCGCAAAGCTTACAGCCGCAGCACTTTTCCTTGGTAA
>CAKTVW010000021.1 GCA_934630495.1 uncultured Oscillospiraceae bacterium | reverse complement strand
CCGTCCTTAATGACGACAGTGCCATTTTCCATGGCAACAGAGAGAGCCGTTGCCGTGTTGCTGAACACGATCTTGTTGCGGCCGGCATATGCGCTGAGGTACATACCTTTGTTCTCTCCGCCGGTCAGCTTGAAGGTATAACCCGTTCCGGACTTTTCGACAAGTACTTCGCAAGCCGTCAGTGCTTCGGACGCAGCGATCGTGTTGTTGGCAAAGGTCGTTTCAACAAAGTTTCCGCTTACGTCCAGACCGTTAAAGGCATAGGCCGTCGTATCGGTCTTCTCGAAGACGATCAGGTAAGTGCCGGACCAGTCAGCCGGAGCGGCGGTAACCTTGGTATAGCCGGAGGCAGTGCCGCTGAGGTCGGTGCCGCAGCGATCGCACTTACCGTCCTTGTTATCGTCGAGATGGCCCAGAGCAGCGATCGGCTCTTCCTTCTCTGCATTGCACTTGCTGCAGATGTAGTCGGTCTCGCCGGCTTCGGTGCAGGTTGCAGGAATGACCTGATCGATCTGCCAGTCATGATCGCAGACTTCGGCGTTCTCGTCCTTGACAAAGAACTGGAAGCCGCAATCCTTCTCCTTCGGGGAGCTGGTGGAGTAGCCGCAGATCTTGTCAATGGTTTCACCGGTGACCTTATTGGTCTTCGGATAGCACTCGATATAGCCGGGGCCGTAGCTGCCCGCGATCGTAGAGCTGCTGATGTAGAAGGTGTTGTTCGCGGCGGTGCCGGTCGCAACGTTCCACTTCGTGTCGCCGCCTTCGTAGTTGGCGTCGTTGGTCAGTTCAATGAAGGTGCCGGAGAGCCATGCCGTAATGGCATTGTCGCCGTTGACAAAGGAGAATGTGCCGTCGTCGTTCTTCTTCGCAGTCCAAACGATCGTCGCATCATCCGTTGCGATCTTGTTGTCGGCGGGAGTGACTTCCTGCGCAACCAGATACCAGTTGTTGTCGTTTTCGTTCTTGATTGCCTTGCCGTAGCCGGGGTTGTAGATGATGACTTCATCGCCGTCCTTCAGCTCGGTCGCCAGAGCGTAGACATCGCCGGTAGAAACGGTTTCCTTCGCGCCGCAGACGGTGCAGACGCCGTCCACGTAGTTGTGGCCGGTGGCCGGAACGACCTCGGTCTTGGTAGCAGTGCACTTCGTGCAGGTGTAAGTCTTCACACCGGCGGTCGTGCAGGTAGGAGCGGTGGTAACGACGCCCTCGTTCCAAACATGCTCGCAGACAACGGGGGTCTCGCCGGTCAGCTTGAAGAGGACAACGGGAGTCTGCACAGAGCTATCCGTCTTATAGAAGCGGAACCAGCTATAGTTCTTGGTAGCATCGTTGTAGTCCGGTCCGTTGTTATAGCGGAGGACAGTGCCGACAGCGCTGGTGATGATGGGGTTGCCATCCGTCCATACGATAGTCGCAGTAGCCGGAGCACTATCGAACTTCATGCCGTTCTGAGCGGCAGCCTTGCCGTTCAGATAGCCGCCCTTTGCCTTGAGGGTATAGCCGCCGTCGACAGCAGCGATCTCGATCGCGCAATCGGTCGAAACGGTGACCTTATTTTCAGCGATCGTGGTATTGACAACATTTCCATTGTCAATGCTCTGGCCGTTGAAAATCACTGCATTGCCGTCGCCCAGATCATAGCCGACCACATAGGTGCCTGCCCAAGTGCCAAGGTCGGAAGTAACCTTCTCGAAAACCTTCTCGCCCACAGGGTCGGGATCGGGAGTGGGGTCGGGAGTGGGGTCGGGAGTGGGGGCCGTGCCGCCCTTGACAAAGAACTGGAAGCCGCAATCCTTCTCCTTCGGGGAGCTGGTGGAGTAGCCGCAGATCTTGTCAATGGTTTCACCGGTGACCTTATTGGTCTTCGGATAGCACTCGATATAGCCGGGGCCGTAGCTGCCCGCGATCGTAGAGCTGCTGATGTAGAAGGTGTTGTTCGCGGCGGTGCCGGTCGCAACGTTCCACTTCGTGTCGCCGCCTTCGTAGTTGGCGTCGTTGGTCAGTTCAATGAAGGTGCCGGAGAGCCATGCCGTAATGGCATTGTCGCCGTTGACAAAGGAGAATGTGCCGTCGTCGTTCTTCTTCGCAGTCCAAACGATCGTCGCATCATCCGTTGCGATCTTGTTGTCGGCGGGAGTGACTTCCTGCGCAACCAGATACCAGTTGTTGTCGTTTTCGTTCTTGATTGCCTTGCCGTAGCCGGGGTTATAAATGATAACCTCGTCGCCGTCCTTCAGCTCGTTCGTCAGAACATAATCACCGGAGGGAACAGGGTCGGGAGTGGGAGTGGGGGTCGTGCCGCCCTTGACAAAGAACTGGAAGCCGCAATCCTTCTCCTTCGGGGAGCTGGTGGAGTAGCCGCAGATCTTGTCAATGGTTTCACCGGTGACCTTATTGGTCTTCGGATAGCACTCGATATAGCCGGGGCCGTAGCTGCCCGCGATCGTAGAGCTGCTGATGTAGAAGGTGTTGTTCGCGGCGGTGCCGGTCGCAACGTTCCACTTCGTGTCGCCGCCTTCGTAGTTGGCGTCGTTGGTCAGTTCAATGAAGGTGCCGGAGAGCCATGCCGTAATGGCATTGTCGCCGTTGACAAAGGAGAATGTGCCGTCGTCGTTCTTCTTCGCAGTCCAAACGATCGTCGTGTCATCCGTCTTGATCTCATTGTTGGCGGGAGTGACTTCCTGCGCAACCAGATACCAGTTGTTGTCGTTTTCGTTCTTGATCGCCTTGCCGTAGCCGGGGTTGTAGATGATAACCTCGTCGCCGTCCTTCAGCTCGGAAGCAAGCGTGTAGACCACGTCGCTCTCGACCGTCTTCTCGCGGACAAAGGTGATACGGCCTTCGCCGGTGACCTCAGCATACTTGCTGTCGGCCGGGACGGTGGGCAGGTTGTTATGCTTTTCGCTCTTCGGGAAGGACAGGGCATAGTTCTGGAGAACCTGCCAGTCGGTCATGACGTAGTCGAGGACATTCGTCGCGCCCTTGAACATTGCGAAGCCGTCGCCCAGATCGCGGAGGGTGTAGTTGTAGCCCGCAAGACGGTAGGTCTTGTTGACATCCAGAGGCTCGCCGCCGATCTTGACGTTCTTGACGCGGTACTCACCGGTCGGGCCGGCAGTCCAAACGCCCTTCTCGTCCTTCTGGACGGTGGACTTAACATAGGTATGGATCTCATAGGTGATGCCGGAGACCTGCAGGAAGCCGCCGCACTCCGCCTCGTCGGAATCACGAGCGCCCCATTCCAGAGCGTCGAGGATCTGCTGGCCGGAAACTTCGATCAGGCAGGCAACGTTGCCGAAGGTATGGATGGACTTAAAGGACTTGCCGCTCAGGTCGCCGGTGACCTTCTCGTTACGGACGCCGCCGCCGTTCATGATGGCTGCATCGGCATGGAGATCGTTGGTCTCGGTGAACAGATAGTACAGAGCATCGGCAGCAAAGTCGCCGGTGTTGGTTTCCTGCTTACGGACGAGGCGCTTGCCGTCCTTGTCGAAGTTGTTGAACTCGACCTCGGAATAAGCAACGACCTTGCCGAGAATTTCTTCGCAATGAGCGATCCACTCATTCTTCAGAGCAGCAGTGGTGGCATCGGAGCCGCTGTAGGACTTGATCAGCTCGGTAGCGATCTTGCCGTCCTTAATGGTCATCTTGCCGATGGCGTTGAAATAGGAGCCGGTCTGGGTCAGAACGACGGCGTTGCCGCCCTTGTCCTTGACTTCCTTCATGGGGACGGTGCTGTGAGAGTGGCCGTCGATCCATGCGTTCAGGCCGGTGGTGTTGGCAATGACTTCCTCGCTCGTCCAGGGCTTGGAGGAGGTGTCGTCGCCGCAGTGGCCGAGAGCGATGATGTAATCGGGGTTCTCTGCCTTAGCCGCGTCGATGGCAGCCTGCACGGAAGCGTACAGAGCGGAGCCGTCGGAGCCGCCTGCGATGCCGTAGATGTACTCGCCGTTTTCATTCTGGAAGTACTTCGGCGTGGACTTGGTGAAGGATTCGGGGGTAGTGACGCCGATGATGGCGATCTTCTTGCCGCCGACCTCGAAGATCTTATAGGAGTCGAGGACGTTCTTGCCCTTAACGCCGTTCAGCTCTTCGTAGAAGTTGCAGGAGAGATACGGGAAGTCAGCCTCTTTTACGAGGTTGAGCGCACGGGCCATGCCGTAGTCGAACTCGTGGTTGCCCAGAGTTGCGGCATCGTAGCCGGCAGCGTTCATCATCTCGATGATCTTCTTGCCGTTGTCGTCGTCGGTGGTGCCGTAGTAGGTGCCCTGAATGTGGTCGCCGGCGTCAAGCAGCAGCGTGCCTGCGGCAACCTTCTTCGTCTGCGCGTTCAGATCGGCAATGTTGTCATAGGACAGGCTCTTGTCGATATAGGTGTGAACGTCGTTGGTGTAATAAATGACGATCTCGTCGGCAGCAGCCAGCGTCACGCCGCAGCGGGAGCACTTGCCGTCAACGTAGTCATGGCCGAGAGCGGGAACTTCCTCGACCTTGGTGGCGCCGCAGTCGGTGCAGGTGAAGGTCTTTTCGCCCTTCTCGGTGCAGGTCGGCTCCTTGGTGACCTTGCCGTTGTCCCACTTGTGCTCGGTGCAGGGAGTTCTGCCCTTGTCGAACACGGTGATGATCTTGGCAAATTCGGCACGGGTCGCGTTGCCCTTCGGGTCAAGCTTGCCGTCCTTGCCGTTGATGATGCCCTTCTTGACCGCCCAGTTGAAGGCGTCTACGGCGTATGCCGAAACACTCTTCGCATCCGGGAAGGCGCTCAGGTTGTCGCCCTCGACCTTGACGGAGCCGGCATAACGCCAGATCATCGTCACGAGCTGTTCACGGGTCAGCAGGCCGTTCGGCGCAAAATGCGTGCCGTCGATGCCGTTGACCACGCCCGCTGTCTGTGCCCAAGCGACGGCGTTCTTATACCAGTCCTGGGTCAGGTCCGTGAAGGTGGACGCCTTGTAAACGACAGGCGAGCCTTCGAGGCGATAGAGAACCGTTGCAGCCATTGCGCGGGTGCAGGTGCTGTTCGGCTCAAATGTTGTTGCGCTGGTGCCGTTCATGTAGTCGTAAAATACAACATACTCAACATATTCGGCAAACCAGTCAGTGTTCTTCACATCCGTAAAGTCGCCGATGTTGGCGGCAAATGCGGAAGGAAGTACGCCGACGATCATCACGATGGCCAGAACCAGCGCCATGATCTTCTTGAATGCGTGTTTCATTTCTTGTCCTCCTTAAATTTTTTCCAAACATGGCGGGCATAACGCCCATTTTGGCTTATTTATTCTATCAGTTTTTTCGTTAAATTGCAAGATTGCACACCCGCTTTTCTCCGTTTTCACGAAGTCGATTTTGAAAAACGTTAAAAATCAAAGAATTTTGTAAGTATTTACTGCCGAATTTCACAGATTTTCAAAACACGCCGAACAAAATTATGCACAGCGGACGCGAAAAAGCGACCCGTGCCATATCTCGGCACGGGTCGCGGTCGGGTATCGTTTATTCCTTTGTTCCGCCGTGCTGCTTTCTGTGATGCTCAAAGCGGTCGGTAAACACAAAAAAGCGTTGACCGAAATAGTTGAGCAGCGCATAAGCGATCGCGCCGAGGGTCATTTTGCAGTTGCCGGTGGTCAGCTCCTGTCCGCCGAAGGAAAACAGGCGCAGGATCTTCGGCGAACGGAGCAGCAGCGCCGAGCACGGCGTTGCGATCACATAATAGGACACGATGTAGCACACGGCGATCTCCACCGCAAAGCGCAGGAGCTGCCGCGCGTTCGTGCGGTGCCCGGGGAAAACGATGTATCTGCACGACAAATACCAGATCACGCTGCCGAGGCCGTAATTGACCAGCGGCGCAAGGTGCGCGCTGAAGCCGCACTTGTTGAACAGCAGGAACATGATAAATGTGCAAAGCAGAAAATTCAAAATGCCGATCACGAGATAGAGGAGCGTCGTCCGATCGACCAGCTTTTTTATTTTTTTCATGGTATCTCCGTATATTCTCGGCTTATGCCTTGGCTGCCAGCTTGAAAACCTCGCCGGAACGGCCGATCACGATCACATGATCGCCGACGCGGAAGCGGGCGTCGGGGTTGACGTCGGGGGTGAGCGTTTCGCCGTTCTTCACGGCGATCACGTTGACGCGGTATTTCCGCCGCAGGTCCAGCTCCTTGAGCGTATGGTCGACCCAGCCGGCCAGAATGGGGATCTCGTAAATGGAATACTCCTCCGTCAGCGGCACAAAATCGAAAATATTCTTGGCATTGTAGCGGATGGCAAGCTTTTCGGCCGACTCGCGCTCGGGGAAGAAGATCTCGTCCGCGCCGATCTTACGCAAGAGGTCGGCCTGAATGGTCTGCGCGGTCTTGGAGACGATGCGGTGCGCGCCGTGCCGCTTGAGCAGGCTCGTAATGACCAGCGAGGCTTGGAAATCCTCGCCGATGGTGACAAAACAGACGTCAAAATTATCCACGCCGAGCGACTCGATGACCGATTCGTTCGTGCAGTCGCAGATGCTCGAATCGGTATAGCGCTCGGAAAGCGCGTCGATGCGGTCGCGGTCCTTGTCGACGATCATCACGTCGTTGCCGAGCTGCTGCATCTTGGAGGCAAGGTGGCAGCCGGTGCGCCCCATGCCGATGATGAGTACAGATTTCATAGCTTCTCCTTATCGGGAAGTCCGGAGCTTCCCTTCTTATTGTAATACGTTCTCAGCCGATCATGAGCTTGCCGTTCGGGCGGTCGCGGGGCGGATCGCTGCGCCGCTGCGCGAAGAGCAGCACAAAGGTCAGCCCGCCGATCCGCCCGGCGTACATCAGCAGGATCAGGATCACATGGCTTGCCGCAGACAGGCCGGGCGTCGCGCCGAGCGTCAGTCCGACCGTTGCAATGGCGGAGCTGACCTCGAAAAGCGCCGCCTTGAGCGGGATCGGGTCGATCGCGCAGACTGCCAGAACCGCAGCCGCGGCCATGCCGAGGTAGATGATGACGATAGAGCTTGCCTGACGGAGCGTGTCGCGGTCGATGCTGTAGCGGAAGGCGTTGACGCGGGTGCGTCCCTTCGCCGAGACGACCGCGCTCAAAAACAGCACGGCCATTGTGGTGGTCTTGATGCCGCCGGCGGTGGAGCCGGGGCTGCCGCCGACCAGCATGAGCAGATCGGACAGAAGATTGCCGGACTCGGACAGTTTGGTCAGGTCGACCGTATTGAAGCCCGCGGTTCGGGTCGTGACGGACTGGAAAAACGAAGCCAGCAGCCGCTGCGGAACCGTCATGCCCGCCATCGAGGCATCGCGTTCAAAGAAGAAGAACAGTATCCAGCCGCCGAGCAGCAGGATTCCCGTGGTCGTCAGCACCAGCTTGGTATGGAGCTGATATTTGGAGAAGCGCAGGCCGTTGACGGCAATGTCGCGCCAGACCAGAAAGCCCAGCCCGCCGACGACGATCAGCGCACAGACGGTCAGAGAGACCAGCGGGTCGTTACGGTAGGCCGTCAGCGAGGAGAACGGCGCGCGCACGCCCATGAGGTCAAAGCCCGCGTTGCAGAAAGCGGAAACGGCATGAAACAGGGAAAACCAGCAGCCGCGCACCCATCCGAACTGCGGCACAAAGCGAATGGCCAGCAGCGCCGCGCCCAGCAGCTCAAAGACAAAGGAAAACGGGATAATGCGGCGGATCAGCCGCCCGATCCCGTTCAGAGAGATCGTCCCGGCCGACTGCATGAGCACCTTGCGGTTATACAGGCCGAGGTGCTTGCCCAGCGCAAAGGACAGCAGGGTGAACATCGTCATCAAGCCAAGACCGCCGACCTGGATCAGGCTGAGAATGACAAGCTGGCCGAACAGCGTCCAGCCGGTAAAGGTGTCGCGCACGATCAGCCCGGTCACACAGGTCGCGCTGGTCGAGGTAAAGAGCGCGTCGAGAAATCCGGCCGGTGCGCCCTTCGAAGCGACGGGGAGCATCAGCAAGCCCGTCCCGACAAGAATGATCGCCAAGAAGCCCAGCGCGATCAGCCGCGCGGGAGTCATATGCCGCCGTTTCATGCCAGCCCTCCGTTTCTTTGATCTAAGGAATTTCTGAATAAATCGTCTGCGGCTGTCGTCGGTTCTTTTTCGTCGGCTTTTCGGTTTGAAAAACTTGAAATATTGCGCAGCCGTTGGCGACAACGGAGCCTTACGGATGCGGCTGTTCCTGTTGCGGTGCCCAAAATTTGTGTGCCGCGCTGACGGCGGCTTCAAATTTTGACCGCTGCCACTCCTTTTTGCTCGCTGTATCCGCCACCGGCGGCGCTCGCAAACGTCCCCCTTGCGGGTACACAAAGTATTCCTGCGTTTTTCAAATCTCAACCCGCCAAAAAATCTCTCGACGACTGCTCTTGCCGATTTAATCAGAGCTTCCCTAAGCAGCCTTTGATGCGGTCGAAGGATACTCTGTCGTCCGGTCTTTCAGAGATTCCCCAAAAACAGCACGCCGCACAGAAGTCCGGCCGCCGCCGAGGATACTATTATAATAATAGGATCGACCTTTTTCAACGCGAGCACCAGCATCACGCCGAAGATGCCCGCCGCGCACAAAAACTCCGGCCCGAGCAGCGCGGACAGGGAAAGCCCGCTGCGGAAGAATACCGCCGGGACCAGCCCGACCGCCGCCCCGACGATCAGTCCCGCCACGGCAGGGCGCAGGCCGTACAGCACGCCGCTCACGGCGCGGCTGTTTCGGAATTTAACATAACATTTTGCGACGATCAGGATAATGAGGAAGGCGGGCAGCACCACGCCGAGCGTCGCGCAGAGCGCTCCCGCGACGCCCGCCGTCTCCGCGCCGACATAGGTGGAGATATTGACGGCGAACGGCCCCGGCGTGGACTCGCTGACGGCGACAAAATCCACCATTTCCTCAACGCTCATCCAGCCGTTTTTGACGACCTCCTGCTCGATCAGCGGGAGCATGGCGTAGCCGCCGCCGAAGGTGAACAGGCCGATCTTAAAAAAGGTATAAAACAGTCTGAGCAGGATCATCGACACTCACGCTTTCTCTTGACCGCGCAGAACACCAGTCCCGCAAGGCCGCACAGGGCGATCAGTGCAATGATGTTCCAGTCGAGCACGGCAGACCAGACGAACGCCGCCGCCATAACGCAGAAGGAAAACGCGTTATGCTCCGCAGAACGGAAAAAATTGACCGCCGCGCGGACGATCAGCGCCAAAACGCCCGCCCGGACACCGAAAAACGCGTAGCGCACATAGCGGTTATCCGCAGCGCGCCGCAGGAAAAAGGCGACGGCAAGAATGATAAGAAACGAGGGCAGCACCACGCCGACCGTGGCAAGCAGCGCCCCGAGGACGCCCGCCGAACGATAGCCGACAAAGGTCGCGGCGTTGACGGCGATCGGCCCCGGCGTGGATTCCGCGATCGCGACGATATCGGTCAGCTCCTCGCGGCCGATCAGGCCGCGCTTTTCAACGATCTCGCGCTCGATGAGCGGGATCATGGCATAGCCGCCGCCGAAGGTGAACGCGCCGATCTTCAGAAAAATCAGAAAGAGCCGCACGGCCCTTCGCGCCCCTCCGTTCATTGCGTCCCGCTCCCTTCGGCATGATCTCGCACTTTTCATTGTCCCATAGTATACCGCATTTCCTCCGGAAACGCAAGCCGATTTTTTTGCGGCGGAAATGTGTGAATTATTTTTGAAATTTGCAGAAAAACGGTTGAATTTTGCGTTGATTTGTCATAGAATAATGGGCGCGGCGGTCGATCCTCCGTCCCGGCGGGCACATTCTTCCGCCCCGGAACCGCACGCCGCTTTACCGAAGGGAGTTTGTCATGCTCAATGTCGTTCTGGTCGCGCCGGAGATCCCGCAAAACACCGGCAATATCGCCCGCACCTGCGCCGCGACCGGCTCCGTGCTGCATCTGGTCAAGCCGCTGGGCTTTGATATTTCCGAAAAGGCCGTCAGGCGCGCCGGATTGGACTACTGGCATCTGGTCGATGTGCGGGTCTATGAAAATCTTGCGGAACTTTTTGCCGCAAACGACGTCAGAGAAATGCGCCTTTTCTCCACAAAGGCGCCGCGCGCCTACACCGAAGCGACCTATTGCGACGGCTGCTTCCTGTTTTTCGGCCGCGAGACCAAGGGTCTTCCCGAGGAGTTCCTGAACGCACACCGCGAAAGCTGCGTCCGCATTCCCATGCGCGAGGAGGCCCGGAGCCTGAACCTCAGCAATTCCGTCGCCGTCGGCGTATTTGAAGCGCTGCGGCAGCTTGAATTTCCGCACCTGAAGGACTACGGTAAAATGCGGGGATAGCCCCGCCGCCGTTTTTTCCCGTTAACACAATGCAACCGCATTTTTATTAGGAGGTACTTATGAACTACAATAAGAAGTCCGTTGAACAGATCGACGTGACCGGCAAGCGCGTTCTTTGCCGCTGCGATTTTAATGTCCCCACCAAGGACGGGAAGATCACCAGCGACAAGCGGATCGTCGCGGCGCTCCCCACGATCGAATATCTCGTCAACCACGGCGCAAAGGTCATTCTTTGCTCCCACATGGGCAAGCCCAAGGGCGAATACAAGCCCGAGCTGTCTCTGAAGGTCGTCGCCGACCGTCTGAGCGAGCTGCTCGGTAAGCCCGTCGTCATGGCCGCCGACGTCGCCGGCGACGACGCCCACGCCAAGGCCGCCGCGCTCAGGGACGGCGACGTGATGCTGCTGGAGAACACCCGCTTTGAAAAGGGCGAAACCAAGAACGACCCCGAGCTTTCCAAGAAGCTTGCCTCCATGGCCGACATTTTCGTCAACGACGCGTTCGGCACGGCGCACCGCGCCCATGCCTCCACCGCCGGCGTGGCCGACTATCTGCCCGCAGTGTGCGGCTTCCTCGTTGAAAAGGAAGTCTCCGTCATGGGCAAGGCGCTGGCCGCTCCGGAGCGTCCGTTCGTCGCCATTCTGGGCGGCGCGAAGGTCTCCGACAAGCTCAACGTCATCAACAATCTGCTGGAAAAGGTCGACACGCTCATCATCGGCGGCGGCATGGCCTTTACCTTCCTTGCCGCGAAGGGCTACTCCGTCGGCAAGTCCCTGCTCGACAGCGAGAAGCTCGACTACTGCAAGGACATGATGAAAAAGGCCGAGGAAAAGGGCGTCAAGCTCCTGCTGCCGGTCGACACCGTCGTCGCCGCGGACTTCCCGAACCCCATTGACGCCGAGATCGCCGTCAAGACCGTCGCCTCCGACGCCATTCCCGCCGACATGGAGGGACTGGACATCGGCGAAAAGACCCGCGAGCTGTTTGCCGCAGCCGTCAAGGACGCCAAGACCGTCGTCTGGAACGGACCGATGGGCGTCTTCGAGAACCCCACGCTGGCAAAGGGCACCATCGCCGTGGCACAGGCTCTGGCCGACAGCAGCGCCGTGACGATCGTCGGCGGCGGCGACAGCGCGGCTGCCTGCGAGCAGCTCGGCTTTGCGGATAAGATCACGCACATTTCCACCGGCGGCGGCGCTTCGCTGGAGTTCCTCGAGGGACTGGAGCTTCCCGGCATCGCCTGCCTGCAGGATAAAGAATAAGGAGAAATAACATGAACAGAAAATATCGTAAGACCCTCATCGCGGGCAACTGGAAGATGAATAAAACGCCCTCCGAGACGAAGGCGTTCATGGCCGAGCTGAAGGCGCTGCTCCCGAAGGGCCGCTGGTGCGACATCGGCCTGTGCGTTCCCGCCGTCTGCATCCCCGCCGCAGTCCGCGCCATGCGCGAGACGCGCGTCGGCATCGGCGCGGAGAACTGCAATCCCAACCCCTCCGGCGCCTACACCGGCGAGATCTCGACGGCTATGCTGACGGATGCCGGCTGTAAGTACGTCATCATCGGTCATTCCGAGCGCCGCGCCATGGGCGAGACGGACGCCGAGGTCAACGCAAAGGTCAAGGCCGCGCTGGAAGCGGGCCTGATCCCCATCGTCTGCTGCGGCGAAACGCTCGAGCAGCGCGAAGCGGGCATCACCGAGGAATGGATCACCATGCAGATCAAGCTGGCTCTGGCCGACGTTTCCGACACGAAGATCCGCAAGGTCGTCATCGCCTATGAGCCGATCTGGGCCATCGGCACCGGCAAGACCGCCACGCCCGAGCAGGCCGAAGAGGTCTGCCAGCACATCCGTACGGTCGTCCGCAAGCTGTTCGGCTCCAAGAACGCCCGCGCCACGACGATCCTCTACGGCGGCTCCATGAACGAGAAGAACGCATACGAGCTTCTGGCACAGCCCGACATCGACGGCGGTCTGATCGGCGGCGCTTCCCTCGTCCCGTCCAAGTTTGTCAAGATCATCGAGGACGCGAATCAGCCTACGGCCTGAGCACGGCAGACGCGTTACATTTGTTCATATTGTACAAAATCCCGCCTGATTTTTTTCGGGCGGGATTTTGAATTTCACAGAAACTTAACAGCATTCGAGGAAATTCTGTGCTATAATGGTTTCGGTGAAAAACGCCGACCCCCCTCGCGCACGGTGTACCGAAGACCCCTGCCGCACGATCACGGGAGGCGGCGAACCGAAAACCGTTCGATCGGACTCATGCGGCTGCCGACAGGCCCAAGCCTTCGGCGGGACCGTCATTATAACAATACTTGATTAAGGAGAAAACCGTCTTGAATCTGCTGTTTTTTCTGACGCCGAAGGCAAGCTGCGCCTACCTCTTCGACGATTTTACGCTCCGTCAGGCGCTTGAACGCATGGAAAATTCGGGCTACGCCGCCCTGCCGATCCTCAGCCGCGACGGCGAGTACCGCGGCACGCTCAACGAGGGCGATCTGCTCTGGGCGGTGAAGAATCTCTGCTGCATGGACCTGCGCGACACCGAGAATCACAGCATCATGGAGATCCGCCACCGCAAGGATAACCTTCCCGTCACCGTCACCACCGACATGCAGGAGCTTCTGCTCAAGGCCACCGATCAGAACTTCGTACCGGTCGTCGACGACAAGGGCGATTTTATCGGCATTGTAACGCGCCGCGCCATCATGCGCTTCTGCCTCAACGAGTTCATCGCGCCCAAGCTGGCGCAGACCGCGCCGTGAACGTAAGCTGCACCGTCGGGCGCGAGGCGAAGCTGCTGTCCGTGCTGCGGCGGGAGCTGGGCCTTTCGTCGTCGCTGGTCAAGCGGCTGAAATACTGCCGCGCCTTCACCGTCAACGGCGTTCCCGTCTTTACGGATCATCCCGTCCGCCCCGGAGACGTCGTTTCGGTCTGTCTGGACGAGGAGACGCCCGATTACCCGGCGCAGGACGGAGCGCTCTCGATCCTCTACGAGGACGAATGGCTGATCGCCGTCGACAAGCCCGCCGGTATGCTGATGCACCCGTCCTCCTGCCGCATCACGGACACGCTCGCAAACTACCTGCTGGGCTACTATGCGCGGACGGAACAGCACTGCGCGGTACATCCGGTAAGCCGTCTGGATCGGGACACCTTCGGCGTGGTGCTGCTGGCCAAGAACTCCCACGTCCACGCCAAAATGCACGCCATGCAGAAAGCGCACGAGATCGAAAAGCGCTATGTGGCCGCCGTATTCGGCACCCCGCCGCAGCCGGTGGGGGAGATCGACGCCCCGATCGCGCGGGTCGAGGGCAGCAGCCTCCTGCGGTGCGTCCGCGCGGACGGCAAGCCCGCACGGTCGGCCTACCGCGTTCTGGATCACCGGCCGCCGCTCTCTCTGCTGGAGCTTCGCCCGCTCACCGGCCGGACGCATCAGCTCCGCGTCCACTGCGCGCATCTCGGCTTCCCGATATTGGGCGACCCGCAGTACTTCTCGCCGGACTCCGCCGCCTGTTCGGAGGCGCTCGGCCTGAAATATCAGCAGCTTTGCGCCGCAGAGCTGAGGTTTATCCACCCTATGACCGGAAGATTGACCGAAATCCGTACAAAGCAATCGATAAGTCTTGATTTTCCCGCTGTGTCGGTAGTATAATAGATAGGCAAAAACAGGGGCGCCCTGCGATCCCCGCGCTGCCGAAATGGTCTCCCGACCGTCCTAAACGACATGACGAGAGCTTTTGACGCATAGCGGGATACGGCGCGTTCCCAAAGAGAAAAAACGGAGGAATCATTCATGTTTGATCGTCTGATTGAAATGCTCAAGGCAAATCCCCGCAAGATCGTCTTCACCGAGGGCCACGACGCCCGCATTCTGGAGGCTGCCGCCCGTCTGAAGAAGGAGGGCTTCCTTACCCCGATCCTGATCGGCGAGGTCGAGACCGTCCGCGCCAAGGCCGCCGAGGGCGGCTTCGACATCGAGGGTCTGGAGATCCTCGACCCCGCGACCTACCCCGAGATGGATGCCATGGTCGAGAAAATGGTCGAGCTGCGCAAGGGCAAAATGTCCGCCGAGGACTGCCGCGCCGCGCTGAAAAAGGGTAACTACTTCGGCACGATGCTCGTAAAGATGGGCTATGCGGATTCTCTGCTGGGCGGCGCGACCTACTCCACCGCCGACACCGTTCGTCCCGCGCTTCAGCTCGTCAAGACGAAGCCCGGTGCACATCTGGTATCCTCGTGCTTCATTCTCGTTCGCGGCGAGGAAAAGCTGGCCATGGGCGACTGCGCGATCAACATTTCCTATGAAGACACGCTCGACAAGGAGGGCAACGTCGTCGTTTCCGCCGCGGACAAGCTGGCGGAGGTCGCCGTTGAGGTCGCAAACTGCGCGAAGCTCTTCGGCATTGACCCGAAGGTCGCCATGCTGAGCTTCTCCACCAAGGGCAGCGGCAAGGGCGGCACGGTCGCGCTGTCTCAGGCTGCGACCGCAAAGGCCAAGGAGCTTGCACCCGAGCTGGCGCTTGACGGCGAAATGCAGTTTGACGCGGCAGTCTCTCCCGTCGTCGGTCAGCTCAAGTTCCCCGGAAGCAAGGTCGCAGGCTATGCCAACACCTTTATCTTCCCGTGCATTGAAGCCGGCAACATCGGCTACAAGATCGCACAGCGTCTGGGCGGCTTCGAGGCCTACGGCCCGATCCTGCTCGGCCTGAACGCACCGATCAACGACCTCAGTCGCGGCTGCAACGCCGACGAGGTCTACAAAATGGCCATCATCACCGCCGCACAGAAGTGATCCCGTTCTCGTTTCGGCTCCGCAGGCACCGAGGATTCTCGGTGCCTGCGGTTTTATTTTGCAAAGGCAAGAAATGCGCGATTGCGAAAATATGCGTCTGTTCGGCCCCGATTTTTCCGAAATATTGAAATTTGTTGCACGAATGCGGTTGATTTTGCCGATTTTGCGCCCTCGGTTGGGAGGGCGCTTTTTTTCTGTGCACAGGCCCACATTCTTTTTGAGGTGATGCAATGAATACGGAACGACTTAGTGAGAAACGGCGCTTCGCGTCGGCCTATCTGCGCTGCTTCGACGCGCAGCGGGCGGCGGAAAGCGTCGGAAAAAGCGACGGCGTTCGCCTGCTCGCTTCTCCGGCGGTGCAAAAGGAGCTGACGCTTCAGCGCGCGCAATGCGGTGTGATGCGGCAGGACGTGATCCGACGGCTGGCACAGCTCGCCTTCGGACGGGCGAACGACTGCGTCAAGCTGGCGCTGCTCGACGCGCCGGATCTGGAGGAGCTTGATCTGAGCCTGCTGTCGGAGGTCAAGCGCAACGAAAAGGGCACGGTCGAGATCAAGCTGGTCGACCGCATCCGGGCGCTGGAGCAGCTTCTGGAGGCGGGGACGGAGCGCTCCGACTGCGCGGACGCCTTTTTTGCGGCGGCGGAGGATGTGCAGGAGGCTTGACCTTTTCAAAAAAGCAGCGCACGGTGCTCAACTGGTGGCGCAGGCAGAGCCGCTACTACGAAAAAGAAGCCATTATCTGCGACGGCGCCGTTCGTTCGGGAAAGACACTGTGCATGGGGCTGAGCTTCTTTCTGTGGGCGTGCTCACAGTTTGACGGCGCGCGCTTCGGCGTCTGCGGCAAGACCATCGCCTCTCTGCGGCGCAACGTCCTGTCCGAGCTGCTGCCGAAGCTGCAGGCGATCGGCTTCACGGTCAGCGAAAGGCGCACGGAAAATCTTGTTCGCGTCGGATTTCGCGGGAAAACCAACGATTTCTACATCTTCGGCGGCCGCGACGAAAGCTCCGCATCGCTGATTCAGGGCATCACCTTTGCCGGGGTCCTGCTCGACGAGGTGGCGCTGATGCCGCGAAGCTTCGTCGAGCAGGCATGTGCAAGATGCTCCGTTACGGGCAGCAGGCTGTGGTTCAACTGCAATCCGGAAGGGCCGCAGCACTGGTTCTACAACGAATGGATCCGCAACGCCGACGAGCGCGGCTGTCTGTATCTGCACTTTACCATGGAGGACAATCCGTCGCTCTCTCCGGCGATCCGTGCGCGGTACGCGCGGCTCTATTCGGGCGTATTCTATCGGCGCTTCGTGCTGGGGCAATGGGTCGCGGCGGAGGGAAGAGTGTACGATTTCTTTGACGCGGCGGCCGCGCCGCCCGTTCCGTCGGGCCGCTTTCGGCAATGGTACATTTCCTGCGACTACGGAACGGTGAATCCCGCGTCGTTCGGCCTGTGGGGAGAGCTGGACGGCGTTTGGTACCGCGTCGACGAATTTTACTTCGATTCCAGACGCGAGATGCGGCAGATGACCGACGGAGAATACGCCGACGCGCTGGCGGATCTGGCGGGCGACCGCCGGATCAGCGCGGTGATCGTCGACCCGTCGGCGGCAAGCTTTATCGAGCTGCTGCGCAGACGCGGCTGGAACGTCAAAAAGGCCGTCAACGACGTGCTTTCCGGCATCCGTCTGACCTCGGAGCTGCTGAAAAGCGGGAAACTCGTCATTTGCGACGTGTGCCGCGACTGCCTGCGCGAGACGGAGGAGTATATCTGGGACCTCAAGGCCGGGCACGACACGGTCCGCAAGGAGCACGACCACGCCATGGACGACATGCGGTATTTTGCCGCAACGGTGCTCGGAGAGAGAGCGCCGTCCGTGGCGGCCGTCGCGGTCAGCCGCCGGTAGGCCATCGCAGCACGCACAGACATCGCACTTTCCCGATCCTATTTGAAAGGAGGTTTTCTATTCTTGAAGACAAAACGAACCGCACCGACCTCCGCAGCGGCGGCGACACAGCTTCGGTGCGGACAGGGGCATCCCTTCGGCTCGATCAGGAGCTATGTGCCGCTCGGCGGCGGCGAGGCGGGGCTTTACCGCGCGATGCGCGAGGCGCTGCCGATCCTTGATGCTGCGGTCACGAAGCTTGTGCGGCTGACAGGCGGCTTTACCGTGCAATGTGCACAGGGGAGCGCGGAGCTGGCGGAGTTTCTGCGCACCGTGCCCTGCGGCAGAGGGCAGCGCGGCATTCAGAGCTTCCTTGCGGCCTATCTCGACAGCCTGCTGACCTACGGCAGAGCGGTCGGGGAAATGGTCGTTGTGGACGGACGGCTTGCGGCCGTCTGCTGGGGCGACGTCACGGCGGTGGAGGTCTGTCAGGGGGCATCGCCGCTTGACATGACGCTGTGCGCCTACGACGAGCAAGGAACGCTGCGGCCGCTGCCGTATCCGCATCTGCTGCTGTTCACCTCGCTGAACCCGGAGCCGGCGAACCCCTACGGCGTTTCGATGCTGCGCAGTATGCCGTTTCTGGCGGACGTGCTGCTGAAAATTTACCACACGCTGGGCGTAAACTGGGAGCGCGCGGGGAACGTGCGCTACGCGGTCGTGTGCAAGCCCTCCGGCGACAGTCTGGAGCGTGCAGCCGCCGCGCAAAACGCCGAAACGATCGCAAAGGAATGGTCCGCCGCCATGCAGGACGGCAAGAACGGCATCGTTCGGGACTTCGTCGCGGTCGGCGACGTATCGGTACGCGTCATCGGCTCGGACGGACAGATTCTGGATTCCGAGATCCCGGTCAGGCAGATCCTTGAGCAGCTCGTGGCCAAAACCGGCCTGCCGCCCTTTATGCTGGGCCTGAGCTGGTCGAGCACCGAGCGCATGAGCAGACAGCAGGCCGATATGCTGACGAGCGAGCTGTGGTCCATCCGACGGGCCGTCGAGCCTGCGCTGGAGCAGATCTGCGAGCTGTGGCTTCGGCTGCACGGTCACGCCTGTACGCCGCGCATCGTCTGGGAGGACATCTGCCTGCAGGACCTTGTCGAGGAGGCGCAGGCGGAGCTTTATCGGGCGCAGGCCGCCCGACTCGGCACGGCATAGGGAACGAAATCAAAGGAGTGAGGGACATTGAAAATTTGCAAGGAGGCGGCGGTCACGTCCGCCGGTTCGCCGACGGCGGAGCAGCTTGCCAAGATCAACCAATGGACAAAATCGCCGCTGACCGCCGAGGAGGTCTATTGCTTCCGCGTACGGCTGTGCGACGATCTGCCGGACCGCGACTTTGAGCGCTTTGACACCGCCGCGCTGGCCAAGCTGGCCGAGCTTTTTCGCGGAAAAACGGGGATCCTCGACCACGAATGGTCGTCACAGCACCAGATCGCGCGCATTTTTGACACGGAGCTTTGCCGCGAACAGGATGTGACCTTTATCCGCGCGGACTGCTACATGCTGCGCTCGGAGAAGAACGCCGCGATCATCGCGGATATCGAGGGCGGGATCAAAAAGGAGGTGTCGGTCGGCTGTGCAATGGCCCGGGCGACCTGCGGCATCTGCGGGAAGCCCTACGGCGAATGCAGCCACCGCAAGGGCGCGGTCTATGACGGGCAGCGCTGCGTGACGGTGCTGTCGGAGCCGACGGATGCCTACGAATTTTCCTTCGTCGCCGTGCCCGCGCAAACACGGGCGGGCGTGCTGAAGGCGAAGGGAGGTGTTCGCATGACGCTGAAGGAGCTTGCAGCGGGCAGCCCGGAGCTGTGCGGTGCGCTGGAAGCGCTGGAGCAGGAGGCGCAGTTCGGCCGCGAGTGCAGAAAAGCGCTGCTCGGAGAAACCGTCGCGCTGGGCGTGCTGCTGGATTTCGGCGCGGATGAGGCCGTGCTGGAAAAGGCGTTTTCCGCGCTCGACGCGCAGGAGCTTCGCACGCTCAAGCGGGCGATGTCGGAAAAGGCCGCGGCGCTTTTCCCGGCAAAGCCGCAGCTTCCCACAGGTGAGCCGCGCCCGTCCGGTCGGGACGCGGACTACATGATCTGACCCAAGCGAGGCATCCGGGCAAAGCGGATGCTTCAAATTCGGCAATACAGGTTTTCTATGCCTGTATCTGCGATTCATGGGAAGCTCTGATTAAATCGACAAGAGTTGTCGTCGAGAGATTTTTTGGCGGGTTGAGATTTGAAAAGCGCAGGAATACTTTGTGTATTTCAAGCTTTTCAAAGTGAAAAGCCGACGAAAAAGATCCGGCGACAGCCGCAGGCGATTTATTCAGAGATTCCCTTAATAATGATTACGGAGGAATCAATATGGCAATTTCTTATCAGTCCATCGGGCAGGAGTGCGTTACGGTCAATCTTTCGGGTACGATCCCGGAGGGCGTTCCCTGCACGCTCATAAGCGCAAGCCTTGTGAAAAAAAGCGCGGCGAACGACAATTTCTGCGGCGTGCTGCTGACCAAGCGCGGCTCCGTCGGCTCGGTACAGGTGCGCGGCTTCGTAACGCTCGGCTTCAGCGGCGAAAACATGCGCGTCGGCTACGTCAACCTCGCCGCCGACGGCGCGGGCAAGGTACAGGTCAACGAAAACGGAAGAAGCTATCTTGTGATCGACATGGACACCACCAAGCAG
Organism: uncultured Oscillospiraceae bacterium; assembly: GCA_934630495.1. Classification (GTDB taxonomy): domain Bacteria; phylum Bacillota; class Clostridia; order Oscillospirales; family Oscillospiraceae; genus JAZOXB01. Next base: position 24,671 of record CAKTVW010000021.1, on the reverse strand, counting down.
ACGATCACATTCCTGCTCTGAGCGTTCGGCTCGGGGCGTTTTGACTACGACAGGAGGTTTATTTATGGCATACGACAACATTCGGCTCGAAAAAGGCATGTACCGCGAAAGCGGCAAAAGCTTCACGCAGGTTCTGGAGGCGCTCGACCCGTCCGAGGCATACCGCGGCTTCGCGCTGGAGGGCACCGACGCCTTCCAGAGACAGCTCAAGCGCTTCGGCATCCGCGTAAAGGGCGCGGCCTCCGACCCGGTGGAGAAATTCTTCTCGACCTTTGAATCGGCGGTGCTCTTCCCGGAATTTATCTCCCGCGTCGTGCGGCAGGGCATGGAGGAAAGCAACGCGCTGCCCGCCATTACCGCCACGGTGACGACCGTCGACGCAATGGACTACCGCAGCATTTACTCCGTCCCCACGGACGGCGACAGAGCCTTGACGGAGCTGGCGGAGGGCGCAAGCATCCCCGCGACCGCCATTCGCAGCCGCGAGCATCTGATCGCTCTGCGCAAGCGCGGCAGAATGCTGATCGCTTCGTATGAAGCGCTTCGCTTCCAGAAGCTCGATCTCTTCTCCGTCATGCTGCGGCAGATCGGCGCTTACATCCAGAAAATGCATCTCGACGACGCCGTGGACGTGCTCATCAACGGCGACGGCAACGGCAACGCCTCCGCATCCTTCTCTCCCGGCATCGCGCCGATCACGTCCAAGACCCTGTGCTACAACGCGCTGGTCGAGTTCTGGACGCAGTTCGCGCCGTATGAGATGAACACGCTGCTGGTCAACCCCGCGATGATGGCCCAGCTTATGATGATCCCCGAATTTCAGAACCCGCTGACCGGGCTGAACTTTCAGGGCACCGGCAAGTTTACCTCGCCCATGGGCGCGGAGCTGGTCGTTTCCGACGTGGTCGACAACGGCCTGCTGATCGGTCTTGACCGCCGCTATGCGCTTGAAATGGTCAAGGCCGGCGACGTCTGCGTCGAGTACGACAAGCTGATCGACCGTCAGCTCGAACGCGCGGCGATCACCTCCATCTGCGGCTTCGGCAAGATCTACTCCGAGGCCGTCAAGGCGCTGGAGGTCTGATATGGACCTGTCTGCACAGATCCTTGAAGCCGTGCAGACGCTCTGCGGCGAACAGGACGCGGCGTTCGTGCCGATCTGCAATGCGGCAGCCGCGTACCTGACGGCGCAGCTCCGGGCGGGAGTCCGCCCGGAGGACTGCGCGGACGCTCTGGTGCTGGCCGGGGCGCTCACCGTCTGCGCCGTCTACCGGGAGCTTCAGGAAAACGGCCGCTTGCAGCGCTTCGAGGCCGGGACGTTGTCGCTGGCCTTTCGGGACGGGGACGGCACGCTGCTTGAGCAGGCGCGGCGCTTGATCGCCCCGTGGTGCGCAGGCACGGTCGCCTTCTGCGGGGTGAGGACATGAAGCGCCTGATCGGAACGCTGCTGCGGCAATACGGCTCGGACATGCTGCTGCGCCGCGACGGCACGGACACCGAACTTCGCGCCTTTTTGCAGCTCGTCACCTCCAAGAGCTGGCAGAACATGGAGCGCATGATCGACAGCATCGGCGAAATTCCACGCGGACAGTATCTCTACATCGGCCCGCCGGACGTTCCGCTCCGGCCCGCCGACCGGCTCTATTTCGATTCGCGCTTTTTCTCCGTGCGGCGCGCAGAGCCGATCCGCTACCGCAACGAGGCGCTGTTTATCTGGGGACTTTGTGTCGAAGGGGGTACGGAAACGCTGTGAATACCGTCGATATCCCGCTCCTGCTGCAGCGCGCGTTAAAGGCGGGCGGCCTGAACGGCGTGGCCGCCAAAAGCGTGCGCAAAATGCCGCATCTTGAGGAGCCGCTGATCTGTGTCGGCGATTCGCTGGTGAGCTGGATTCCCGGGCCGATCGGGAATTTTCTCGGGTGGTCCGCAGAGGAAACGCCCGTCTACGGGCGGTGTCTGGAGGCGACGGGCTTTCTGGACGTCTACACGCCCTACCATCTGGGCGCGGACGCCGCCGATCAGCTTGTCTGCAAGGCCGTCGACGCGCTCTGGAACTTCCTCGGCACGCTGACGAAGGAGCGCATCAGCGTGGACGAGGCGCACTACGATCCAAATTCCGACTGCTTCCGCTGCCGCATCACGGTCAAGGTGCGGGCGCTGATGTATACGAACGAGGTGACATGAGATGGAAAATTCGGTTTTGCGAATGGACGCGCTGATCTCCGTTAAGATCAACGAGCATGAGCTGGGCATGGTGCAGAGCTATCGGCGGCGCAGAAAGACGGAGCTGATCCCCGTCTATGCCATCGGCGAAAGCAGGCCGACGGCCTTTCTGCCCGGCACGACCTATTATGCCGTCACGCTCAGCCAGCTTCGGCCCGGCTGTGCGCTGCTCGTGCAGGATCTGGTCGACCATAGTCTGCGCGATTTTACGCTGACGATCGTCGAAAACGACTTCACCTTCGTCTATATCGGCTGCGAGATCGTCTCGGTCGCCTGCGGCTGCGACGGCAGCGGGATGCTGATTGAGGAGATGGAGGTCCGCTGCCGCGCCTATCAGGAACTGTAAGGGAAAGGGACAGCAAATGAAAGCAATGCAATTCGGGACCTTCGTCTGGCCGAACAATCCGGAAAAGCTGACGGTCAAATTCCGTCGGAACGTCGAGGTCAAGCCGACCGCTTCGGGGCTGTGGAGCGTAAGCAACACCGCGCGCTTCGGCCGAGTCTTCAGCGGCGAGGGCGTTTTCTACGGCGCGGACGCCTATCGGAGCTTCCGCGCACTGTGCGCGTATTTTTACTCGGGCACAAAAGCAACGCTGGTGCATCCGCAGTGGGACAGCGCGCAGGCCTATCTGACCGAACTGACGGTAACGGAGCAGGCGGGCGAAAACTATCTGCGCTATCAGTTCTCATTTCAGGAAGCGCCTTAAAAAGCGATATTCTTTAATGCCCGTCTTATGCGGCAGGCCCGGTTGGGCCTGCCGCGCGATTTGAAAAAACGAAGGAATGGGGGACGCGGATTGCCGCGTCGCTTCGCTCCTCGCAATGACAGGACGGGGGCTTGGACGCGATTCGGTGCGGCAGTCTCTGTCGGGACTGCCACACAAATGCTAATATCCGGTTAAAACCGCTATTTTAATTGAACGACATTTCCTGTTTTCATCAGATTTCAGCGCATGAAAAAGCGAAGCGCCGGGGCGCTTCGCTTTTTTGTTTATTCAGTTGAATTTCAGGAGGGCTTCTTGTTCGGGTGCTTGCGCATCTCGGACATTCCCCCGTTTGCTCACTTGCTCAAATAGCGCTCGAGGATGGTCGCGATCTGGGCGCGGGTGGCGTTCTCCTGCGGTGCAAGTCTGCCGTCCTTGCCGTTGATGAGGCCCTCGGCGACTGCCCAGCGCATTGCGTCGACCGCATAGCCGCTGACCGTTCCCGCATCGGGGTACGCCGTGAGGTCCTTCTCGGTCTTTTCGGCCTTTGCATAGCGGTACAGGATCGTCGCGATCTGCTCGCGCGTGATGAACGCGTCCGGTGCAAACGTCGTCGCGCTCGTGCCGTTGACGATGCCCTGATCGGCCGCCCACACGATCGCGTCGGTGTACCACGCGCCGCTCTTGACGTCCGTGAACGGGTTCTTCATGCCCTCGACGCTCGGCGTCTTCTCCACGCGGTACAGGATCGTCACCAGCATCCCGCGCGTCACGCTGCCGTCGGGGTCGAACTTCCCGCCGCCGACGCCGTTCATCAGGCCGTTCTTCAGCGCGAAGGTCACGCCCGCTTCATACCACCGGCCCGTCTTCAGGTCGCTGAAATCGCCGTACTTCGGGGTCTTATCCTCTTCGGGCTTGTAGCTCGGGTCGGCCGCGCCGCAGACGGCGCACTTGCCGTTCTCATACTTGTGGTCGACCATGGCGGTGAATTTTTTCTTATAGCTGTCGCCGCAGCGCGAACAGGTGTATTCGGTGTAGCCCTTGGCCGTGCAGGTCGGTGCGACAACCGTCTCCTGATAATCGTGGCCCAGAGCCGGGAACTCGGCGCCCATCAGGTCCGCGCCGCAGTCGAGGCAGTAGACGCGCTCGTAGCCGCCCTCGGTGCAGGTCGCTTCCTTCGTCTCCGTCTTCGTATGCTCGTGCGTGCAGGTATCTTTCAGGACGAAGATCATGTACTCATACGCGCCGCCGCCGGAGCCGAGGCCGTAGGTCGTGAACTTTCCGCCGTAGAACTCAAGATACTGATTCTTATTGCCGTTGTACGCGGCGTTGACGCTGTGGACATGGACGATGCCGTCCGTGCCGACCGGCTCGAGGTCCCATGTGCTGTACTCGTTTGCCGGGGCCTTCATGACAAGGCCGTTCGTCGCGGTCAGATAATTGCCCTCGGCGTCGCGGAAGAGGTACTTGCCCGCTGCGTCGATCTCCAGCGTAAACAGCGCCTTTTCCACATCGGTGCCGATCTGCTTATCGCCGGTAGTGACGTTGGGCGTGCCCTTCGGCCCCATATCCGCGCCGTTGGTCACAATCAGCTGGTTGCCTGCGACATGGTAGATCAGGACGGTGTCGCCGTTCTTCAGATCGGCGGGCTTCGCCGCCAGATCGGCGATATACTTGCCCGTCGCCACGCCCGGCTTGATCTCGCCGAGATATTCCACGCTCCACTTGGAGGGAGCGGGCGCGATGCCGTCCGGCTCGGAGGCCGCGAGGTATTCCGCGATCAGAGTCTGGACCGTAGCGCCGCTCATGTCGTCGTTCTGCGACCAGACGGAATCGGCGGGGGAGTAATCCTTGAACGGGCCGTTGCCGAGGTGGTAGTTGTTAATGGCCATCAGATAGGTCTTGTTCAGGTCAAATTCGCGGCCGTCGGAGAACTGCTTGATCTGGACGCGGTCGCCGGGATCGCGCGACATATCATAGACAAAGTCGAGGCCGTAGAAAATGGGATTCGTAAAGTCGTCGTTCTTGGTGCCGAAGATCGGCTTGCCGCTCATGGTGCTGACGGACAGGCGCTCGGAGGCGTTGAACTCCATGATCTCCTTGATCTGCGCACCGGTCAGCGGGACGAGATAGAGCGAATTGTCATAACGGTACAGGCGGTAGATATCCTTCATGGACACCGCGCCGGCTGCGGGACGGTAGCCGCCGGAGATGACCACGGAGGTCGCGGAGAGATCGACCGTCAGGTGGTCGAGTCCGGTCTTCTCCTTGAGCGCGGCGACCTTTTCCGCCGTGTCATACTTCTCGGCCAGATGGACGCCGCCCTGCGCCATCTGCGCACGGTTAATCAGGTCCATCGCGTCGCTCTGCGCGAGGTAGTAGTTGGAGACCGTGTTCCAAGTGCCCGTCAGGTGGCCGACCGGCTGGTTGACATACGTCTCGGCGGCGGCCGCGTAGGGCTTGATCTTCTCCTTGAGCGCGGCGTCGGCGGCATACTTGGAAAGCGCGAGATTCTCGTTGCTCTTGACGCTCACCTTGCCGTCGGCATCAACGGCGAAGGTGGTGCAGGTCAGGTCCTGTCCGCCGCCGTTGACGACGGGGATCTCCTTGCCGTTCTTGTCCTTGCAGACGGTATCGGTCGGATAGACGGCGTGGTCATGACCGGCGATCACGAGGTCGATGCCGGTGTTGTTTGCGACCATCGAGGCGATCTGGTTCTCGGAATTAACGCCAAATTCGATATCGGCCGGGTCGGTCGGATCGCCCAGACCGGAGTGATACGCAACGATCACGGCGTCGGCGCCCGCTTCCCTGACCTTGGCGATATAACGCTCGGCCTCCCAAGCCATCGCGCCGGTGGGATTGTCGGGGTGGGTGAAGACGATGCCGGGGTAGTTGTCCGGAACGTCCCAGCGCGGGCAGTCGGTGTTTTCAAAGCCGATGACGGCGACCTTAAATTCCTTGCCGTTGACGGTGAAGGTCTTGAATGCATAGGGCGTAAAGACGTTTTCACCGCGCGCATGGACGCCGTCTGTGCCGTCGTAATAGAGGTTCGCGCAGAGCGTTTGGACGCCATTGGTCTCCAGATAGCTGCGCACGTCGCTCATGACCTTCCAGGAATAGTTGAACTCGTGGTTGCCCAGCATGGCATAGTCATAGCCGATCTCCGCGAGGGACAGCGCCATCGGGTTGGGGTCGGTCGTTGCGCCCGCCGCCTGCTGAGCGAGCTGGTAGCCGGAGACCTGCGTGCCCTGATAAATATCGCCGTTGTCGATCAGGAGCACATTTTCCTTCTCCGCGCGGACCTTCGCCGCCGCAGTCGCCACGGCCAGCATGGTGGCGCTTTCGCTGCTGCCGGTCAGGACGTTCGTATCCCAGCAGCGGCCGTGCATATCGGTGGTGGAAAGGATCGTAAATTCGCCCGTTTCCGCCGCAGACGCGGCCGGGAGCATCGCCAGCACCAGCGCCAGCATACATACGATCGCAAGTGTGCGGGTAAATGATCGCTTCATTCAGAGTTACCTCCTTATTTTGATGATTTCATTGTAACGGTTTTCGGCGGAATATGCAAGAGGGTGCCGGGAAATGCTCCGAAATTAGGCAATATACACAATCGTCCTGCGTGTGCGGACAGTCGTTGCCATGCCGCGCACTCCGTCTGTTTTTTCGACTATCGTGGCGCGCGGAGCGCTTTCTCCGCATTGAAGTTGACCGCCGACGCCGCGCACGGGAGAAAAACGAACTTTTTCCCGCGCAGCACCCCGCCGCGCCGCCCGCATTTCGTCGGGTGCGCGGTCTTTTTTTCGCCCGGTTGGCGCCGAGCCGCCGTTTCGTTTCGTTATTTTGCACAAAAATCAGAAAGAGGGATAGCGCCGTCTTTCCGTTTTTGATATAATTATAAAATCGTTTCTCGGCAGATGCCGATGCAGTAATCGCAGGAAAGGAAGCCTCGATCATGACAACCGATCAACTCACCGCTCTGCTGAACGCCGACCCGCAGGCCGTGCTGGAAAGCGATCGGCGGCACTATCATAAACAGATCTGTCAGGCGGCGGACATCATCGCCGCAAACGCCGCACAGCGTCCCGTCATTCTGCTCGCGGGGCCGTCCGGCTCCGGCAAGACCACCACGGCGCTCCTGATCGAGCGGGAGCTGGACCGACGCGGCATGGAAACGCACACGCTTCAGATGGACGATTTCTTCGCGCCCCTGACACAGGAGGAGCTTCGCCTCTTGAGCGAAAACAAGCTTGATCTCGAAAAGCCGAGCCGCGTGGACATTCCCTTTTTCCAGGAGCAGCTCGACCGCATTCTCGCGGGAGAGGAGGTCGCGCTCCCGCGCTACCATTTTAAGGAGAGCAAACGTATTTTTGACGGCCGCACGCTCCGCCGCAGGCCCGGCGAGCTGGTCATAATGGAAGGGATCCACGCGCTGAACCCGACGGTCACGGGCCACGACGACGCCACCACCCGCGTCTACGTCAGCGTGCGCACGCGCATCACGGCGCACGACGGCACGGTGCTGCATCCCTCGAAGATCCGGCTGGCGCGGCGCCTGCTGCGCGACCGCAACGGGCGCGGACGCCGACTGATCGACACCGTCTCCATGCGCGAACGCGTCGACCGCGGCGAACAGAAGTACATCATGCCCTTCAAGCCGCGCGCCCATTGCAGCGTGGATTCGTTCTGCTCCGCCGAGATGAGCGTCTACCGGCCGTACCTTCTGCGCGATCTGGAGGAGCTGCTGCCGCAGTTTCCCGACCTTGCCGATCTTGTGCGGATCATGCGCGAGGTCCCGGCGCTTTCGTCGGAGCTTGTGCCGCAGGACTCGCTGCTTCGCGAATTTATCGGCGGCAGCACACTTCCGTATTGATTTGAAAGGACCGTTTTTCTATGACGAAGAAATATATCGTCGCACTGGATCAGGGGACCACCTCCGGCCGCGCCATCGTATTTGACCGCGCACAGAACATCGTCGCCGTCGCCCAGAAGGAATTTCCGCAGCTCTATCCCCGCGCGGGCTGGGTGGAGCACGACCCGATGGAGCTGTATTCGTGTCAGGTCGGCGTGATGATGGAGGCGATCACCCGCAGCGGCATCAGCGCCGAGGAGATCGCCGCCGTCGGCATCACAAATCAGCGCGAAACGACCGTGGTCTGGGATAAGACGACCGGTCAGCCGATCTATAACGCGATCGTCTGGCAGTGCCGCCGGACGGCGGACATCTGCGGCGGGCTTCGTGCGCTCGGGCTGGAGCAGTATATCAAGGACACCACCGGTCTGGTGCTCGACGCCTATTTTTCCGCGACAAAGATCAAATGGATCCTCGACCACGTCGACGGCGCACGGGAACGCGCACGGCGCGGCGAGCTGCTGTTCGGCACGGTGGACACCTGGCTGATCTGGAAGCTCACGGGCGGCAAGGTCCATGTCACCGACCGCACCAACGCCTCGCGCACCATGCTTTACGACATTCACAAGCTGCGCTGGGACGAACGGCTGGCAAACGCGCTGGATATTCCGATGTGTATGCTGCCGGAGGTGCGCGACAGCAGCGGTGTTCTCGGAATGTGCAACATTCTCGGCAGGGAAGTGCCGATCGCGGGCGTCGCGGGCGACCAGCAGGCGGCGCTGTTCGGGCAGTGCTGTTTTGAGCGCGGCGAGGCGAAAAACACCTACGGAACGGGCTGCTTCCTGCTGATGAACACGGGCGACACGCCCTGCGTCAGTCGGCACGGGCTTGTCACGACCATCGCCGCGGGCCTGCCCGGTCAGGTCCGCTACGCGCTGGAGGGCAGCGTATTCGTCGGCGGCGCGGTGATCCAGTGGCTGCGCGACGAAATGCGCTTTATGAACGACGCGCGCGACGCGGAATACTACGCGCAGAAGGTGGATTCCACGGGCGGCGTCTACTTCGTGCCCGCCTTTACGGGCTTGGGCGCGCCCTATTGGGACATGTACGCCCGCGGCGCGATCGTCGGCATCACGCGGGGCACGCGCCCGGAGCACATTATCCGCGCGGCGCAGGAATCGATCGCCTACCAGAGCACCGATCTGGTCGAGGCCATGGAGAAGGACACGGGCCTGACGCTTCGGGAGCTGAAGGTCGACGGCGGCGCCAGCCGCGACCGATTCCTGATGCAATTTCAGGCGGACATTCTGGGCAAGGCCGTCCGCCGTCCGACCGTCCGGGAAACAACGGCGCTCGGCGCGGCCTACCTTGCGGGTCTGGCCGTCGGGTTCTGGTCCGGGCAGGAGGAGATCCGCGCGCTCTGGCAGTGCGACGTCAGCTTTGAGCCGCAGATGTCTGACGAGGTGCGCCGCGCCGGTCGGCTCGGCTGGGCGAAGGCGGTCGGCCGCAGCCTCGACTGGGAGCCGCATAACGCGACGGTCTGATATCGTTCGGCGCTCTCCCGAAAAAATCAACCGGTGGTTGAGTCGGAAAAAACCGAATTTTAACCGATAGATGATAGCTTTTTTTACTTCCGTGTGCAATAATTTGAAACATCAAGGAGGTATTTGAAAAATGAGTCAAAATACGATCGGTGAACGCATCAAGCATCACCGCAAACGCCTCGGCATGACGCAGGAGCAGCTCGCAGAGCGCATGGGCGTCACGCCGCAGGCCGTCAGCAAATGGGAAACCAATCAGTCCTGCCCCGATATCTCGGCGCTCCCGCAGCTTGCGGAGCTGTTCGGCATCTCGGTCGACGAGCTTCTGGGCAAGGAGCCTGCACACCGCGCGGAGGTCGTCGACGGGGACGACGATGACGATGAGGACGACGGCCGCGGCCTGACCTTTGAATGGAAGCGAAGCGGCAAGCGCAGCGCCCTATGGTTCGCGCTGTACATCCTCGCGGTCGGCGGGCTGATCCTTACAAATTACATTTTAAAGCTCGACGTTTCCAATTGGTCGGTCGTCTGGATGACCGCGCTGGTGATGATCGGTCTGAGCATCACCTGCCACAAGTTCTCCCTGTTCGGCATCGCCGTGGCGCTCGGCGGCGCATACTTCCTGCTCAACGCCTACCATGTGCTGCCCGCCGCGCTTTCTTGGGGCATCATCATCCCCGTCGGCCTCATTCTCTGGGGCATCAGTCTGCTGATCGACGTGCTTTTCGGCAAGCGCCGCGCAAAGCGCATCAAAAAGCATCTCAAGCACATGACCCCGCCGGTCGGAAAGCAATCCGTTCAGAACTGCAGCTGTGACGGCGGCCGCCTCAACTGCGAAATGAGCTTCGGCAGCCATCACTGGGTCGCGGAGACGCCCATGCTGCAGGGCGGCGTTATCGAAACGCAGTTCGGCGACTGCGTCGTCGATCTCACCAAGGTGCAGGCCGTCGCACCGGAATGCCGCATTACCGTGGAGAACAGCTTCGGCGAGCTGACGCTGCGCATCCCGTCCCGCTTCGGCGTCGAGCTGACCCGCGACGAGAGCTTTGCCGCCACGACGGTCAAAGGCTCTCCCGCGCCGCAGACGGAGGGCACGCTCCTGATCGACGCGGAGGTCAGCTTCGGTCATCTCGATATCCTCTACGTCGACTGAGCGTTGAAGCGTCAACTGTGCGAAGCGCCGTTCGGGCTGCAAGAAAGTCAAGCTTGTCATTGCAAGGCTTGCACGGAACGCTTCGCGCGGCTCTTGACGCTTCAACATAATATTCGTACGAAAGCGGCGCACGGCGGACGCCCCCTTATGAATGTTTTATAAACTTTTCCCGGAGCGGTTGCAATCCTTCGGAAAACCTGATAAAATAGCAGTATCAATACGAAGGGGGAATTTCTATGGTCAAGTTAATCATGGGTCTGAAAGGCTCCGGCAAAACCAAGCAGCTTATTCAGAACATCAACGAAGCCGTTAAAAACGAAACAGGCAGCCTGATCTGCATCGAAAAGGGCACCAAGCTGCGTTACGATATTGATATGCATGTCCGTCTGGTCGATTTTCAGGAATACCGGCTGGAAGGCTCGCTGCCCTTCCTGAAGGGCTTTATCAGCGGCCTGCACGCGGGCAATTTCGACATCAGCCACATTTTTATCGACAGCTTCTATAAGCTGGTCGACGGCGGCTCCGTCGCCGACGTCGAGGACTTCGTTCTCTGGTGCGATAAGTTCGGCAAGGCCAACGATCTCGCTTTCACCGTGGTCGTTTCCGAGGACCCCGCCAACGCGACCGAGGCCATGAAGCAGTTCATGTAAGCTTGCCGCGCATCGATCTGTACCGCGATTTACAAGGCGCACCGCGCTGAAAAATAAGGCCGCCGCAGCTTTTTGGAAGCTGCGGCGGCCTTTTTGTGTTTCAGGCTGTCAGAAAACTACCCCGCATGTCATTGCGAGGTTTGCGGAGCAAACCGTGGCAATCCGCATCTCTTTACGCCGGTTTTCTCTTATACTAGAATCTGTTAAAAAGCTTGAAAAGCTTTTTATAGCGCAAAGCGTCAAACAGTCCAAACCTCTTTTGCGCAGCCTCTCCGATTTGATTTTCAAGCGTATTCCGGCGCGAAAGCCGGTGCAGTTTGTTTTTTTTTGCGGCCGATCGGCGCATTCCGAAGCAGGGGGAAGCAGAGCAGCGGCGGCTGTGAAAGCATTTCATATTTTCACCGGATTTCGGTATGAAGGCCCATGTGGTGTTTTTTTCGGCGGAAATGCAAAGCTTGCCAAATACCGGTTGACAAACCAAAATCGCGGTGCTATTATATACCTACCTAGTAGGTAAGTATATAAAGTACCGGCTGCGGCCACAATAGGTTTGCAGTGATTTAAGGAGGTTGACAGTATGCAGGTATATGCCGACAACGCGGCGACGACACGAATGAGCCGCCGCGCCATTGACGCCATGCTCCCCTATCTGGACACCGTTTACGGCAACCCGTCCAGTCTGCACACGGTCGGGCAGCGGGCAGCGGAGGCACTGCAGGCATCGCGGGAACGGATCGCCGCGCTGCTGGGCTGCTCCGCGCGGGAGATCTATTTCACCTCCGGCGGAAGCGAGGCGGACAATCAGGCGCTGCTTTCCGCCGCCACGCTCGGCGCCCGGAAGGGAAAAAAGCACATTATTTCCACGGCCTTTGAGCATCACGCGGTGCTGCATTCGCTCAAGCGGCTGCAGGCACAGGGCTTCGAGGTCGAGCTGCTGCCCGTCGGAGAGACGGGAACCGTCACCGCCGAGGCGGTCGCCGCCGCCATTCGCGACGACACCTGTCTTGTTACCGTGATGTACGCCAACAACGAGATCGGCTCGGTCCTGCCGATCGCGGAGATCGGCAAGGTCTGCCGCGAGCGCGGCGTTCTGTTCCACACGGATGCCGTACAGGCGGCGGGACATCTTGCCATCGACGTCGGCGCGCAGAACATCGACATGCTTTCGCTTTCCGCGCACAAGTTCCACGGGCCGAAGGGCGTCGGCGTTCTGTACGCGCGCAAGGGGATCGTACTGACGCCGCTGATCGAGGGCGGCGCACAGGAGCGCGGCAAGCGTGCCGGAACGGAAAACATCGCGGGCATCGCCGCCATGGCGGAGGCGCTGACCGAGGCATGTGAAAATCCGGAGGAAAAGCAGCGCCGCCTGACCGCTCTGCGGGACAAGCTGATCGCGGGTCTTTCGGTGATTCCGCACTGTGCGCTCAACGGCGACCCGATCAATCGGCTGCCGGGCAACGTGAATTTCTGTTTTGAGGGCATCGAGGGCGAAAGCCTGCTGCTCTTACTGGACGCGAAGGGTATCTGCGCGTCCTCCGGCTCGGCGTGTACCTCCGGTTCGCTGGACCCCAGCCATGTGCTGCTGGCGATCGGCCGTCCGCACGAGATCGCGCACGGCTCCCTCCGCCTGAGTCTCAGCGAGGACGTGACCGAAGCCGAAATCGCGTATCTTTTGCAGGAAATCCCGCCCGTCGTGGAATATCTGCGCAATATGTCTCCGCTCTGGCGCGAAAAGGTCAACGGAGAAAAACCATTTCTTTTGTGAGGTGTGAACAATGGCATTATACAGTGAAAAGGTCATGGATCATTTTACCCATCCGCGCAACGTCGGTGTCATTGAGGACGCGGACGGCGTAGGCGAGGTCGGCAACGCAAAATGCGGCGACATCATGAAAATCTATCTCAAGATCAACGACGGCATCATCAGCGACGTCAAGTTTGAAACGTTCGGATGCGGCAGCGCGATCGCGTCCAGCTCCATGGCGACGGAGCTGATAAAAGGAAAGCCCGTCTCCGAAGCGCTTCAGCTCTCGAACAAGGCCGTGGCCGAGGCGCTCGACGGACTCCCCGCGTACAAGATGCACTGCTCTGTGCTGGCCGAGGAAGCGATCAAGGCCGCCGTGAAGGACTACTACGACAAGAACGGCATCGAATACGACAGCGCGGAATTTGCCGCCTGCGAATCGTGCTGTCACGGCTGCGGCGGCTGAGTCTGCGGCTGAGGCGGCCCCCATCGTCCCCGGCAGCTTCCTGAAAAGCAGATCTCTGTAAGGGAAAAGTCTCTATAACGTATTCACGCGCCGAAGCGGCTGCTTCGGCGCGTCAGTCTGTCAAAAAAACCACCCCATATGTCATTGCGAGGTTTGCGCAACAAACCGTGGCAATCCGCATCTCTTTGCGCCGGTTTTCTCTTAAAAACGTTACAGAGGAGAACGGATTGCCGCGTCGGGCTGCGCCCTCCTCGCAATGACAAGAATGGGAGATTATCTCTCTATTTTACTTCGACCGGCAAACGTCCCCGTACTTTAGTACGCCGACGGGCGTGAGTTGCTTGTCTTCCGAACTTTTTTACAGCCTGTCAGCGCGCCGAAGCGGCTGCTTCGGCGCGTTGTTTTTCCCAAAAATTTTTCCGTCTGCGTATTGACAATCGTTCTAATTTGAACTATAATGCAAATCGTTCAAAATCGAACAAAGGAGGCGTCCCGATGCCGACAACAAAAAATGATTTCTGGGAGTTTATCCTTGCCGTCGAAAATGCGTATGTCGCCCGCCGCAAGACGATCATGCAGCAATTTTCGCTCACGGCGGCGGAGGTCGATATTCTGCTTTTCCTCGCCAACAATCCCGAATTTGACACGGCCGCGCAGATCGCAAAGCTCCGCCGCATCCCCAAGTCGCAGGTGTCGCTTTCGGTCGCTTCGCTCTGCCGCGCCGGGCTGCTGACGGGCCGACATGCGCCGAACGACAGGAAAAGCGTCCACCTTTTGCCGACCGACGCGGCCTCCCCCGTGATCGAGGCCGGACGCGGCGTGCAGGAGGAATTTGCCGAAACGCTGTTTTCCGGCTTTTCAGACGTGGAAAAGGCTGAGTTTTCCCGGCTTCACGCCAAAATTGCAGACAATATTTCGCTCGAAAGGAAGAATGACGCATGAAATATGTAATCACCGTGCTGGTATGCCTGTTCGCAGGCGTCGGCGCCGGTCTCGGCACCGGCTTTGCCGGGATGAGCGCGGCCGCCGTCATAACGCCGATGCTGGTCACGTTCTTGGGCATAGAGCCGTACACCGCGGTCGGTATCGCACTGGCCTCCGACGTTTTGGCAAGCGCGGTCTCCGCCTATACCTACGGGAAGAATAAAAACCTCGACATCCGAAACGGCCTTGTCATGATGGCCGCCGTGCTCATCTTTACGGTGGTCGGCAGCTATATCTCCAGTCTCGTCCCCGCCGTGACGATGGGCAATTTTTCGGTGGTCATGACGCTTCTGCTGGGCATCAAGTTTATCGTCCGCCCGGTTATGACGACCAAGGAGGACATGAAAGCTGTCCCGATGCGCACACGCATTATCAAATCGATCGTCTGCGGCGCGATCGTCGGGTTTATCTGCGGCTTTATCGGCGCGGGCGGCGGCATGATGATGCTGCTCCTGCTGACGAGCGTCATGGGTTACGAGCTGAAAACCGCCGTCGGGACCAGCGTTTTTATCATGACTTTCACGGCGCTGACCGGTTCCGTCTCGCACTTTGCCATCGGCGGCGCGCCGGATTGGCTGCCCTTTGTGCTGTGCATCGTTTTTACCTTTATTTTCGCGCGGATCGCGGCAAAGATCGCCAACAAGGCCGACGCGAAGACGCTCAACCGCGCGACCGGCGTTATTCTGGTCATTCTGGGTGTTGTAATTCTCGGTTTTTCGCTCTTCAAGGGATAAAATAATCTTAATACTGATTCTTGATTAAAAGATTTAATCAAGAATCCCGTGTGCTACGCACACTCGCATCGTGCGAAAGCACGCTGCGCCGTCTCATGCAGAATCTGACGCGCCCTTGGCGCTATAAAAAGCTTTTCAAGCTTTTTAACAGATTCTAGTATAAATACGCTGATGGGAGAGGTCACGGAATCGTGACCTCTCCCATCCATTTTAGCTGTATGCGCCGCCGCGTCGAAGCGCGGCTCTGCGCCATCCGCAGGAGCGATTAATACAGGTAGCTGTACGCGTCGCGGACGGTGCGGATAAACAGGGCGATATCCTCCGGCAGACCGGCGCAGTCGGCGCCGCAGACCGTTTCCTCGAACAGGCGGACGCGAATCTTGCCGTCCTCGAGGAAGCAGAAGCCGAAGTTCTCGGAATCGTCCATGTCCTTCTCGGTCTGGAAGATGGTGAACTTATCCTTGCACGGCCGGGCGTTGTACGGGCAGAAGGCGGTGCAGTTGCCGCACTCGTTGCACATTTTGTCCACATGCAGAATTTCGGTGCGGCCGTCGGGCAGATGCACAACGACGTTGGCGCGGTTCGGGCAGACGTCAGCGCAGTTCTGGCAGACGGTGTTGCAGTCCAAGCAGCGCTCGCCCTCGCACTTGACATCCTTCGCCATGGCAAGGATGCCCTTCTTCGCAATGGCCTCGGCCATGGTCGGGTAGGCGGCGTCGGGAATCTCATAGGTGTGCTTCTCGCCGATGACGATCTCGGCAAACCTCGCAGCATCGGCAATGCCCTCGACGACGGTGGCGGGGCCGCGGTGGCAGTCGCCTGCGGCGTAAACGCCCTCGACGTTCGTCCGGAACGCGGGACCCTTGCGGCCCATTTCAATGCCGTTGGCCGCCATCAGGTCGGCATCGACCTGCTCGCCGACGGCGGAAATGACGAGGTCACAGGGGATTTCGACCGTCTCGCCGGTGGGAACAGGGCTTCTTCTGCCGGAAGCATCGGGTGCGCCAAGCTCCATCTTGTTGCAGATCAGCTTGCCGTCCTTCTGCTCGACGGGCGCGACCAGCTCGAGGAAGTCCACGCCGTCTTCAATGGCCAGCTCCAGCTCCTCGGCGTCGGCGGGCATGTACTTCTTCGTACGGCGATAGACCAGCGTAGAAGACGCCGCGCCCGCGCGCTTTGCAACTCTGGCTGCGTCCATGGCGGTGTTGCCGCCGCCGACAACGGCGACGTGACCGAGCTTGCCGCCCTTACCGGCCTTCATTTCCTCGAGCCAGCCGATAACGCCGCGGACGTTGCCGGGGATATCGAGCTTGCCGGGCTTCCATGCGCCGACGGCGTAGAGGATGTGGGTGTAGCCCTGCTTCTTCAGCTCCTCAACGGAGGGAGCCTCGGTATTCAGGCGGATTTCCGCGCCGTAGGCCTGCATGAGGGCGATATCCTTGTCAATGGCCTCGTGGCTGATACGGAACTCGGGGATGACGTGGCGAACGATGCCGCCGAGGGCATTCGTGCGCTCAAAGATCGTGCACTCCACACCGGCGCGGCCGAGGAAGTAAGCCGCCGCAATGCCGGTCGGGCCGCCGCCGATGATGGCAGCCTTCTTGCCCTCGACCTTGGCGGGCTTCTTCACGGACGCAAGCAGCGCGTCGTAGCCGTTTTCGGCCGCGATAAGCTTCGTGGCGCGAATTTGGACGGATTCGTCATAGAAGTTGCGGGAGCACTTGCCCATGCAGCGATGGGCGCAGATGGTGCCGGTGATGAACGGCAGGGCGTTCTTCTCGGTGATGAGCTTGAGCGCCTCGTTGTACAGGCCCTTCTTACACAGCTCGATGTACTCGGGGATATCCTGCTCGATGGGGCAGCCGCCCTTGCAGGGGGCAATGTAGCAGTCCATCCAAGGCACGCGCTCCCCGTTCTTGCGGGAGGGCAGCGGCTTGACGGGCTTGACATGGTGATAGTCCGTGCGGCAGTCGAGCGCCATTTTGGCGATCGCGTCGGTATCGGTACCGGCGAAGGGCTTGAACGCCATGCCCTCGACCTTTTTCGCCATCTGGACGAGACGGTTGTAGCCGCCCGGCTTGAGGATGGTGGTGGCGACGGTGATCGGCCAGATGCCGGCGGCGAACAGCTTATCGCAGTTGAAGTACTCCGCGCCGCCCGCGAAGGAGATCTTCATCTTGCCGCCGAACTGCGCGGAGATGCGGCGGCACATTTCGATCGTCAGCGGGAACAGGGAACGTCCGGACATGTACATTTCGTCGTTCGGCAGCTCGCCGCGCGTGGTGTCGACGGGGAAGGTATTCGACAGCTTCAGGCCAAATTCCAGACCGTTTTTGTCTGCCAATGCCTGCAGGCGCTCGAACATGGGAACGGCGTCCTTCCACTGCAGATCTTCGTTGAAGTGATGCTCGTCAAAGACGATATAGTCGTAGCCCATGCCGTCGAGGATGCCGCGGGCGTCCTTGTAGCCGAGGATGGTGGGGTTGCACTTGACGAAGGTATTGACCTTCTTCTCGGTAATGAGATAGGAGGCAATGCGCTCGATCTCGTCGGGCGGGCAGCCGTGCAGCGTCGAAAGGGTGATGGAGCGCGAAACGCGCGGGGAAATGGCGGCGATGAAATCCGCCTCCTCGGGGAACAGCTCGGTCAGCACCGCCTTGCACTCGGCAAAGATCGGTGCGCGGGTCGCGTCCTTCATGGATTCGATGTAGTTATCGACCTTTTCGCCCTTGATGCCTTCCAGATCGTAGCCGACGGACATATTGAACACGAAGCCGTCGGGGTCGCCGTAGCCCCACTTTTTCGCCATGACCTTCAGGGCGCACCAAGCCTTGATGTACTCGTTCAGGGCCTGACCGACCTCAAGCTCGGTGGACCATTCCTGGTTGTAGCCCTCGTCGTCGGCAAGGATGCACGGACGCGGCACACAGCGGGCAAGGTCCTCGCCGTCCATCTTCTGGACGGTCTTGACCTCAAAGAAGCGGGCGCCGGCCAGATAGGACGCAATGATATTCTGCGCAAGCTGGCTGTTCGGACCGGCGGCGGGGCCGAACGGCGTCTCGATCTTTTCGCCGAAGATCGGCAGGGTCTTGGCCGGGTCGGCCTTGTATTCGGTGTGGATGCCGAAAATTTCTCCGGCGTTTTCGCGCTCGGTAATGACCCAGCGCATCAGGTCCTTAAAAGGAATCGGGTACATTCTTTCTGACATGGGAGAACCTCCTAAGTTTGGTAGTATTCATCCTCCGCCCAGCGGGCGGGGTTCGTCCGGATATATTCCAGAATGCGAAGCTCATCCTCCGTATTACGAATAACATGATCGTAATACGAACGCTGCCACAGCGGGAAGCCCGCTGCCTTACCGGTAAGCGTCTTGAATGAGCGAACACGCGTTCCGAGCGATTGCGTAGGGGCCGATGCCAATAGCGCAGCCGTTGGCGACGAAGGAGCCTTACGGATGCGCTAAGGGCACCCCGCCCTACGCATGCAAAGCCACCACTCGTTTCTATTTCACCACGGGCGATATCGACCGTGCTCAAAATACACTTTCTGTTCTTGGTGCAGATCGTGACGAAATAATGGCCGTTTTGGGCATAGTCGTATTCGGTCAGGCGGGGGTGCTTTCGCTGCGGGTCGATGCGCTCAGCACTCGCCGTTGGCGTCGTACTTGCAGTGGTTCAGGTCGCCCCAGAGCTTCTTGGATTCCTCAAGAATGTGGGCGTTGACGGCTTCCTCGTCGATGCCGACCAGCTCGCGGTCCTTCATGAGGACCTTGCCGTTGGCGATGGTGGTCTGGCACTGGCGGCCGGTCATGCCGAAGATGATGTGGCCGTCGACGTTCGCGTCGGAGAACGGGGTGTAGGGCTTGTAATCCATGACGATCACGTCCGCCGCCGCGCCTGCCTCGAGGACGCCGAGCTTGTCGGGGAAGTACTTCGCGCCGATGAGGGCGTTGTTCTTAAAGAGCATGTCCGTGACCTCGCACCAGCCGACGTTCGGCAGGCAGGCGTTCTGGCGCTGTGCCGGGAGCGCGACCTTGATGGACTCGATCATGTCGTTGGTGTAGGCATCGGTGCCCATGCCGAGCAGCACGCCCGCCTTGTAAAGCGGCAGGACCGGGCAGGTGCCGACGGCATTGCCCATGTTGGACTCGGGGTTGTTGACGACCATGGTGCCGGTGTTCTTAATGAGTTCGATCTCGGCAGTGTTGACATGGATGCAGTGGCCGAGGATGGTCTTTTCGCCAAGGATGCCGTGGTCGTGCAGGCGCTGCACGGGGCGGCGGCCGTAGTTCTGCAGGGAATCATAGACGTCGTTCATGCCCTCGGAGACATGGATGTGATAGCCGGTGCGGCCGTTGTTGGCGGCGACCATGCGGTCAAAGGTCTTGTCGGAGATGGTGAACAGGGCGTGGCCGCCGAACATCGCGGCGAGCATCGGGTCCTTTTCCTTCTCGCAGTAGGTGATGAAGTCGGCGTTTTCCTGTACGGCCTGAATGGACTTCTCCTCGCCGTCGCGGTCGGAGACCTCGTAGCACAGGCAGGAGCGGATGCCGAACTCCTTCGCGGACTTGGCGATCTCAAAGAGGCTGCCGGGAATTTCGCAGAAGGACGCGTGATGGTCGAAAATGGTCGTTACGCCCTGCTTGATGCAGTCCAGATACAGCGCATCGGCGGAGGCCTTCGTGCCCTTGAGCGTCAGCTTGCGGTCGATGGCCCACCACGTTCCGTCGAGGACCTCGAAGAAGTTCGTGGGGTTATTGCCCTTGATGGACAGGCCGCGGGCAAGGGCGGAATAGATGTGCGTATGCGCATTGATGAACGCGGGCATGATCACGCCGCCCTTGGCGTCAATAAATTCCGCATCGGGGTATTTCGCCTTCAGATCGGCGGTCTTGCCGACCTCCTTGATCTTGGTGCCGTCGATGACCACGCCGCCGTCGGGCAGGTAGGGCGTCGTCCGGCTGCGGGTGATAAGCTTGCCGTTTGCGAGAATGTACATAGTGCTGCCTCCTTAGTTTTGAATGATCTCGAATTTTGTCTCCGTAAATAAACAAAAAATGGGGACACGGAACGTCGTCCGCATCTCCACTCAAGAAAACCTGAGTGATAGTCACAAGCCCGTGCGCAAAGCACTTCGTTACAGCTATCAATCTTCAATTACAATATTATTATACCGAAAAAGCCCTGCTGACGCAAGGCTTTTTCTGTTGCCATATTTTACAAAATTTCCCACTGATTTTTGAACAGTTTGACAGAAGGCCCGTCAAAGTCGGGGCAAAATGAGCGATGTCCGTTGGTGTTCGGTCACGACCAGCCCCACGCATACCAGCGGCCGCCGACCTTCATAACGTAGCAATCAAAAGAGTGGCTCTTTTCTTCGCTGTGTCCGTACTCGTAGAATTTTGCATAGACGGTTACGACCACTTCGTCGGTGATCGTAATGTTATAGTCACCACCGAGGTCATCCTGTATATCCTCCAGATCTTCGACAGCGACAGAACCGACCCCGCCTACATGAACATCGGTCACCTCATTGTCATGATCCTCGCCGTCTACATGAAACGAACTTGCCCAGTCGCTCAGCATATTGGGGTGAACACATTGAGAAAACGCTTCAGGGTCGTTTTCAATGACGGATTTTACAAACAGCGTTGCGGCTTCCTCCGGCGTTTCATATCCGCCCTTTTGGCCGCAGCTGCACAGCAGCGACAGCACGATAGCAAGAATCAATACGATCGATATTTTTTTCATTCTTTCCTCCCATTTTTCGGATTTTGTGCTATGATCTTCCGGTATCAGGTGAGCGCGTGGTTGCTCGGGACTTCGATTTTCTTGAACTGAATGACTGCGGAAAGCACGCAGGCGCCGAGAAGCAGAACACCGATCAGCTCCATCCCCCACATACCGTCCTCATCGTGGTCGTATGTATGCGTGCTTTGGATCACAATACAGAGAATGCCGTAAATGATCGCAACGGCAAGCACCGACCAGAAAACCGTCTTTCGGAATCCTTTGACCTTGCAGGCCGCAAGCGTGTTGAGGGCAACAGAAGCAAGCATGACGATCACGCAATAGTAGTTGAGCGGTTGATGGGATTGCAGCAAGGAGCACTCGGTTATCGAGGAAAGCTGCATGGAACTACTGTATTTATTAGTATACTCTCTGTGATAGTACGCGCTTTCATAGGAGATCGGAAGGAAGCTCAAAATCAGTACGACCGCCAAAAGACCGATCAGCGCGATCCCCGACTTTTGCTTTATGTCAAGTGTGCGACCCATTTTTTCACCTCCTTTTCGCGAATATACCAAATTGGGATATTTTGATTATACCAATATGGGATAATACTGTCAAGGGGGTGCGTGCATGAGATTGAAGGAATTGCGGAAAAAGCGCGGAATTTCGCAGCTTCGGCTGGCGATAGAGCTGGGAATGAACCAAAATTCGATCAGCCGCTACGAGAGCGGTGAACGCGAGGCCGATTACCGCACCCTCATCCGCCTTGCGGACTATTTTAATGTATCGATCGACTATCTGCTTGAACGCACCGATAACCCAACGGTCAACCGCTGACGATGTTTTCGCGGTTCGCCGTTCTTTTTTTGCTCTTTTTGATTTTTTGCTCACCACAAGGCATACGCCGCCGACCTCGCGTAGGGCGTGACTGCCTGCAAGCGGCGGGCTTAGGGAAGCCCGCCCTACGAAGGAAACCGGGCGGCGGGCTTTGATGCGTCACGGTTTTTCTTTACTTTCCCGTCAATTTCCGATAGAATATACCAAAACGGAAACGGGGGCGGGCGTATGTTCGACGTATCGATCGTAAAATGTGAAACCTACGCGCCGGAGGACTGCGCACAGGCGCTTTCGGCGGTTTTGAAGCCGCTCGGCGGGCTGGGCTGGGTAACGCCGGGGATGCGGATCGTTATTAAGGCAAATCTTGTCTCGGCCATGAAGCCCAAGGAGGCCGCGACCACACATCCCGCGCTCCTTCGCGCCCTGACGCAGGCGCTCAGAGCGCGCGGCGCGTCGGTCGTGATCGGGGACAGTCCGGGGAATCTGTTTAACGCGGCGGTGCTGAATCGCGTCTACGCCGTTACCGGCATGGAAACGACCGGCGCCGAGCTGAACCGCGATTTTTCGCAGAAGGAGGCCGTTTTCCCGGCGGCACACGTTGCGCGTCATTTTACTTACACGGCCTATTTGGATGACGCCGACGCGATCATCAGCTTCTGCAAGCTGAAAAGCCACGGCATGATGTCGCTCTCGGCGGCGACAAAAAATCTGTTCGGCGCGATCCCCGGCACGATGAAGCCGGAGTATCACTTCCGCTACCCCGACCCGCTGGATTTTGCGGGCATGATCGTCGATCTGAACGCCTATTTCAAGCCTCGGCTGTACTTGGTCGACGCGGTCGAGGCGATGGAGGGCAACGGCCCGACCGCCGGCATGCCGCGTCACATGGGCGCGCTGCTGGCGGGCACGGACTGCCACAAGCTCGACCTGATCTGCGCCAAGCTGATCGGGCTGGAGCCGATGGCGGTACCGACGCTCCGCGCCGCGGCGAATTACGGGCTGATCGGAGAGACGGCGGAAAATGTAACGGTCGCAGGAGACGTCGACGCGTTCGTGCTCCCCGATTTTAAGCGGATCGAGCGCGGAAAAGGGCTGCAATTTGAAACGCTGCTGCCCGGAAAGCTCGGCAAGGCGTTCGGAAAGGTCGCGCAGGCCGCGCTTCGTTCCTCGCCCCGCCTGAAAAAGAAGCTCTGTATCGGCTGCGGAAAGTGCGCCGCCATCTGCCCTGCAAAGGCGATCGCAATCACGGAGAAAAAAGCGGTCATCGATCGGGAGAAGTGCATTCGCTGCTTCTGCTGTCAGGAATTTTGCCCCAAGGGCGCCATGCAGGTGCATCGCCCGCTGCCCGCGCGGCTCCTGAACCGCTGAACGGCCGACCGCCTTGGCGCTGCCGCGCAGCCTTGCACGCAGCTCCGACCGCATGATGCCCGTCTGCGCTGAGCAGCGCTAAAAGACATTTTCACCGTACGGCGGCTGGCCGCGTTCATTTCGGACACAGCGGTTCCTACAAAACAGCTTGCGGCAGGAGCACACCGCTCCTGCCGCAAGGCATATTATATGGAACTACCGCAAAAGTGCGGATTTTGTATGACACGGCTTCGGAGATCGGTGTCATACCAGAATCTGTTAAAAAGCTTGAAAAGCTTTTTATAGCGCCAAGGGCGCGTCAGATTCTGCACGAGACGGCGCAGCGTGCTTTCGCACGATGCGAGTGTGCGTAGCACACGGGATTCTTGATTAAATCTTTTAATCAAGAATCAGTATCAGAAGAGGTCCAGCATGTTGTCCAGATAGATCTCCTCGCGGACGCGCAGACGGCACTCCGGCTTTGTCATATAGTAAAGTAAAAATTCCAAGATCAACGCACTGCCGAGGCCGCGCCCCTCGATCTTGAACTCGGAAAAGCCCATCGGCAGATACACATTTAGTATATCCTCGATACCGATAAATCCCGGATTGGCCATCGCCTTGGAAAAACGGTAGCCGCCGTCGGCATCGGGCGCGGTACATCGGTGCGCGGACGGCGCCTCGCCGAGATTGATCCGGCTGACCGCCTCGTAACAGGCTTTCCTGTCCCTGCACCCGAAGCTGCAGCATTCGTTGCACAGAAATTCCATTTTCCGCTTCAGCCGCGGCGGCAGGGCGTTCAGCTTGTCAAATGCCCTGTTCAGGCGGAAATCCGGCACGACATAGCGAAACTCCTCCCGCTCCGCTTCGCGCCTGAGCTGCGAAAAGTCCGTCAGGACCTTTGTGGTGGAGGAAACAAAATAAAGCTGCGGGTATCGTTTTCTTAAATCGTCCAGCAGCAGCTCCGAGTGTATCACGGCGCCGTTCTGCGGCGTGCTGTTTGCCGCGAACAAGGCACACAGCGCACTGCATTTCGGGTCGGAAAGGTGCTCCTGCCTGAGCAGGGAGTTGCTGAACGTCAGGCGCGCCGAGATCCCATATTCCCGCGTCAGCGCCAAGACCTCCGACGGGTCGCACTCTCCGCACTCCACGCGCCCGCCGCCCCAGACGCACTCCGCCGGGGCGCCGTAGATCGAGCCGATATCGCACCAGTCGTAGAAATACTCCCGATGCTCCCGAAACAGCGGCAGAAACCGGCGATACAGCTCGTAAAACTCAAACAGGCCGGGCAGGTGGTAATGTGCGGCAGGTCTTTTCCTATCGTTCATATCATTTTCCTCAAGGCATTCTTTCGCGGGCATCTCCGCCGCAGACTGACGACTTTCCGATTGAAATCTTGCCGCGCGGCGGCTTGGCGTCTCTTATACTAGGGAATCTCTGAATAAATCGCCTGCGGCTGTCGTCGGATCTTTTTCGTCGGCTTTTCGGTTTGGAAAGCTTGAAATACACAAAGTATTCCTGCGCTTTTCAAATCTCAACCCGCCAAAAAATCTCTCGACGTCCGCTCTTGTCGATTTAATCAGAGCTTCCCTAGAATCTGTTAAAAAGCTTGAAAAGCTTTTTCAGACTGTCAAAAAAGTCCGGAATCGTCAAAATCGGTTCACTTTTTTATGAATTTTCAGCCCCTGCGTTTTAATTCAAAAA
>CAKTVW010000020.1 GCA_934630495.1 uncultured Oscillospiraceae bacterium | reverse complement strand
ATCCCTTGCGGAATGCACTCTTTCATTATGGGGTTGCATTTGATAACAATGTTCCTAACTTAGTGACATTGGGCGATAAGCCTGACCCCTATTTTATTTATAGAGCTATTTTGTTAACGGAAGCTTTGCGATTTATGCGGTTTATCAGAAGATGCCCTGCTCCATCATGGCTTCGGCGACCTTCTTGAAGCCCGCGATGTTCGCGCCGGCAACAAGGTTGTAGCCCAGACCGTATTCCTCGGCGGCCTCTGCGGAGACACGATGGATGTTCTCCATCATGCGATGGAGCTGATTGTCGACTTCCTCAGCAGTCCAGACCAAACGCTCGGAGTTCTGCGCCATTTCCAGCGCGGAAACGCCGACGCCGCCGGCGTTGACTGCCTTGGACGGAGCAACGATCATATTCTTCTGGCTCATCAGATAGTACAGAGCGTCGTTCGTGGTGGGCATGTTAGCGACTTCGATATAGTACTTGACGCCGTTCTCGACGATCTTCTTTGCGGATTCCATCTTGACGTCGTTCTGCATGGCGGACGGCATGATAACGTCTGCCTTGACGCCCCAAGGCTTTTCGCCGGGGAAGAAGGGAACGCCGAACTTGTCTGCGTAATCCTGCACGCGGTTGCGGCCGGAATTGCGCATCTCAAGCAGATAGTTGACCTTTTCCTCGCTGGAGGAAACGCCTTCCTCGTCGTAAATATAGCCGTCGGGGCCGGAGAGGGTGACGACCTTCGCGCCGAGGTGCATCGCCTTCTTGCAGATGCCCCAAGTGACGTTGCCGAAGCCTGCGCAGGCAATGGTCTTGCCCTTGATATCCTCACCCTCGTGCTTGAGGACTTCCTGCAGATAGTACATTGCACCGTAGCCGGTGGCCTCCGGACGGGTCAGGCTGCCGCCGTAGCTGAAGCCCTTGCCGGTGAGAACACCGTTTTCCCAAGCGCCCTTCAGGCGGCGATACTGGCCGAACAGATAGCCGATCTCGCGGCCGCCGACACCCATATCGCCTGCGGGAACGTCGATGTCCGGCCCGATATAGCGGTAGAGTGCGGTCATGAAGCTCTGGCAGAAGCGCATGATCTCGGCATCGGATTTGCCGGTGGGATCGAAGTCGGCACCGCCCTTGCCGCCGCCGATAGGCAGGCCGGTCAGGCTGTTCTTGAAGATCTGCTCAAAGCCGAGGAACTTGATGATGCCGGGATAAACATTGGGCTGGAAGCGAAGGCCGCCCTTGTACGGGCCGATCGCGCCGTTGAACTGGCAGCGGTAGCCGATGTTGGTATGGTACTCGCCCTTGTCGTCCATCCAGACGACGCGGAAGGTGAACATACGCTCCGGCTCGACCATACGGTTGAGCAGGTCGGCCTTGACATACTCGGGATGTGCGTCGATGACCGGGGAAATGGAGGAAAAGACCTCTTCGACGGTCTGCACGAACTCCGGCTCGTTGCCGTGCTTCTTCTTTACGTTTTCAATGACGCTCTGAACATACGCATTCATAGTGGATCAGTTCTCCTTTTATGTAATATTGTTCGTATGCTTCGGATTATTTGCCAAAGTTTTCAATGATGGAAACGATCTCGGTGCCGATGCGCTTCTGCGCTTCCTGCGTGGCGGCGCCGATGTGCGGGGTGCAGGAGACCATGGGATGGCTGTAAAGCGCATGGTTCTTTGCAGGCTCCTCGGCGTAGACGTCCAAGCCGGCTGCGCGGACCTTGCCGCTTTCCAGAGCCGCGAGCAGCGCATCCTCGTCGACGTTGGTGCCGCGGGAGGTGTTGATAATGACGACGCCGTCCTTCATCTTGGCGATGTTTTCCGCGCTGATGAGCTTACCGCCGTCAACTGCGGGAGCGTGGACGGAAACGAAGTCGGACTTTGCCAGCAGCTCGTCCATTTCGACGTAGGGGATGCCGAGCTGCTCTTCGATGCCGGGAATGTGGAAAATATCGAACGCGATGACATTCATGCCGATGGCCTTAGCCATGACGCCGAGATGCTGGCCGATCCGGCCGAAGCCGACGATGCCGAGGGTCTTGCCTTGAAGCTCGATGCCCTTGCCGTATGCCTTCTTTTCCCACTTATCCTCGCGCATGGTGTGGCCGGCGATGGAAATATAGCGGGCACAGGAGAACATGTGAGCCATGGCCAGCTCCGCAACGGACTGGGAAGAGGCTCTGGGGGTGTTCATGACCTTGATGCCGTTTTCCTCGGCATACTTGACGTCGATGTTATCAACGCCGACACCGCCGCGGATGATGAGCTTGAGCTTGCTGCCCTTTGCCTCGTCGATATGGTTGGCGCGGACCTTCGTCTTGGAACGGACGACGACAACATCGAAATCGCGGAGCGCCGCGCCGAGCTGATCCGGTTCGTAAAACTGCTCAACGACCTCATGACCCTGTGCGGTCAGGGTGGCGATGGCGGTTTTATCCATTCCGTCGGTAACAAGAATACGCATTTGTAACTCTCCTATTCAAAATATTTTTGGAAGCGTTTCCGGGTGTGATACACGGGCGGGGAAAGCCCCGCCCGAAGATCAATAAATTATTTGTGCTCGGCCTCGAACTTCTTCAGACAGTCGACCAGCGCAACAACGCCGTCCTTGGGCATTGCGTTGTAGATCGAAGCGCGCAGGCCGCCGACAGACTTGTGGCCCTTGAGGTTCTCAAAACCCGCCGCCTTGGTGTAGGCGATGACCTCGGCGTCGAGGTCCTTGTCGCCGGTGACGAACGGAATATTCATCAGGCTGCGGTCCTCGGGGACGACGGTACCCTTGAACATTGCGGAGCTGTCGAGGAAGTCATAGAAGACCTTCGCCTTGTCGATGTTGATCTTTTCCATCTCGGTCAGGCCGCCGAGCTTCTTGAGGTACTTGAAGACCTTGCCGCAGACATAGATCGCCCAGCAGTTCGGCGTGTTGTACATCGAGCCGTTGTCGGCATGGGTCTTATACTGCAGATAGATCGGCAGATCGGTCAGATCGTCGCGGATGAGGTCCTCGCGGATGATGCAGACGACCATACCGGCGGGGCCGACGTTCTTCTGCACGCCCGCGTAGATCATGCCGTAGTCGGACACGTTGCACGGACGGGAGAGGAACATGGAGGACTGGTCGGAAACCAGAACGTGACCCTTGGTGTTGGGCAGCTTGTTCCAGGTCAGGCCGTGGATCGTTTCGTTCTCGCAGATGTAGACATAGTCGGTATCCTCCGGAATGTCCAGATCAGAGCAGTCGGGAACGTAGGTATAATTCTTATCCTTGGAGGAAGCGGCGACGATGACTTCGCCGACCTTCTTGGCCTCGGCAATGGCCTTCTTGGACCATGCGCCGGTTTCAATGTAAACGGCCTTGCCGTTCTTCATCAGGTTCATGGGGATCATGGAGAATTGCAGCGTTGCGCCGCCCTGAATAAAGAGGACTTTGTAGTTATCGGGGATGTTCATCAGGTCACGGAGATCCTGCTCCGCCTCGTCGATGATCTGCTGAAAGACCTTGGAGCGGTGCGACATTTCCATAACGCACATGCCGCTGCCCTTGTAATTCATCATTTCGTCGCGGACCTCTTCCAGAACCTCCTCGGGCATGGTTGCGGGACCGGCAGAGAAATTATAAGTACGACCGTATTTCATTTGTGTTGCCTCCTGTTATTTTTGGGCAGGACGCCCTTCTATAAAGTAAGTATACGCCATTCGGAACAAATAATCAACCGAAAAAACTCAAAACTTTTTGGGTTATTACAAAAATTTTAAGGTTTTTGCAAAAATCAGCGTTTCAAACAAAAAACAGCGCTGTAATTTGGGCAGAATGACAGTGCCGGCGAGAGGCGTAATGCGTCTCACCGGCACTATGGCACCGCAAAGGGCTGTAAAACGTAATGTAAAAATGGGGATCGTACAGCGGACTGCGTCTCATGCGCCCTGTCTGATTTTTCCGCCCGCTGTGCTAAGCGTCCTTGTGATATTTTCGCTTTGTCGCCAGACCGCCGCGGATGTGGCGTTCGGCCTTGTTTTGCTCCAAAATCTCTTTGACCTGAAGGTAAAGCGCCCGATTGTACAGCGGCAGGCGCTCGCTGATATCCTTATGTACCGTGGACTTGCTGATCCCGAAGCGCTTTGCGGCGGCGCGAACAGTGGATCGCGTTTCGATGATGTACACAGCCAATTCGCAGGCTCGCTCTTCGATATTGTCTCTCATGTGACACCTCCCAAGCTGTGTATCGCTGTGAGAGTATATGCGCCGCAGAGGCCGGGATATGCATACGCCGCGCGGAACTGCCCCGCGCAGAAAACTTCATGCATGGAAATTGCGCCGCTTTTTTCGCCGCCGCAGGGGATCCTTGAAAATAAAAACCGCAGAAGCTTTGAAAAATCAAGGCTTCTGCGGCTTATGGAGCAGGTGAGGGGAGTCGAACCCCCCTATTCAGCTTGGGAAGCTGATGTTCTACCGATGAACTACACCTGCATATCGGATGAATCATCTGCGGCACTCCATTTCCGAGCGCCTGAATAGTATAGCACCTTTTTTCCGAGAATGCAACTGTTTTTTGTTGTTTGTGAATTATTGACAAATTCGACCGCTGAAAATTATGCGACTTACCGGATACTTTGCCGACTTTTCTTCTTGATACGGCGGCAGTTTTCGATTATAATTTACTTGAGGCACGGCATGAACATGTCAAAGCGGCGTCCGTTATCGCGATGCCGCCGTGTGCCCAAAATAATGAAAAGGGGAAAGAATATGAAAAGATTGATCGCTACCGTTTTGGCGCTGGCACTGCTGCTGTGCGCTGCCGCGATGCTGGGCGGCTGTGGAAAGGACGGGAACAACGGGACCTCGGACAACGCCGACGTTACCATGGCGCTGGTCGTTGCCGGAAAGTTCGGTGACCGTTCCTTCTACGACTCCTCCAAGGAGGGTGCGGACCGCCTGACAAATGACCTCGGCGTAAAGGTCACGACCATTGAGTGCAACAACGAGAACCACGACGCGCAAATGAAGAACGCTGCGGAGAACGCGGATATTGTCGTCTGCGTCGGCTGGGAATTTTACAATGTAGAGACGATCGCGCCGGAATATCCGAACGTGAAATGGATCTGGATCGACAATGCCACGAGCGCTCCGGTCGCCAATGTGCTGAACATCACCTATGCGCAGAATGAAGGCTCCTTCCTCGCGGGCTATATCGCGGCGGCTATGTCCGAAAGCGGCGTTGTCGGTGCGGTCGGCGGCGAGGACAGCGCTACGATCAACGACTTCATCGTCGGCTATAAGCAGGGCGCGGAATACTACGCGCAGGGCAGTGACCACGAGGTCCGCGTCGTCAGCAATTACACCAATACATACGACGATCCCGTCGTCGGCAAGGACTGTGCGCTGGCGCTGCACGATCAGGGTGCTGACGTGATCTTCCAGATCGCTTCCGCCGCAGGCGACGGCGTGTTCCAAGCGGCAAAGGAAAAGGGCTTCTACGCCATCGGCGTGGATTCCGACCAGAAGTACATCGACCCCGACACGATCATCTGCTCTATGAAGAAGGAAGTCGGCAATTCCATCTATGACGCGGTCAAGGCGTTCGTCTCCGGCGACACCTCCAAGCTCGGTACGACTTGGATCGCGGATATGACCAACGGCTATGTCGGCATCGGCTACGGCGATGACAGCGCAACGCAGCAGATCTCCGACGAGCTGAAGGCGACGGTCGCGGAGCTTGCGGAAAAAATCGGCAACGGCGAGATCGTGGTCGAAACGACCCGCTGATACCGACTAACGGCCTGCTGATATTGACCGATTTCGGTTAATGACATCGGCAGCATAAACGGCGTGACTACTGCCGCGCCGCCCTTGGCTACGACGTCGCAATGACAAACTTGACTTTTTTGCCGGTCTGTGGCGTGGCTTCTGCCACGCCATATTCTGTAAAGTGAGAGGAAGACAGATGCAGGAAATCGCAGTACAATTCCGAAATATCAGCATGGAATTCCCCGGTGTGCTTGCCAACGACGACGTTTCCCTTGAGATTCGCAGGGGCGAGGTCTTTGCGCTGGTAGGCGAAAACGGCGCGGGAAAAACAACGCTGATGAATATTCTCTACGGCATCCATGAACCGACGAACGGCAGCCTTGCGATCAACGGCGAGGCCGTGACGCATTTCAGCCCGAAAAACGCGATCGATCGCGGCGTCGGCATGGTGCATCAGCATTTTATGCTGGTGCCGTCGTTTACCGTCGCGCAGAATATCGTAATGAGCAAGGAGCCGCGAAAGCTCGGCATTTTCTTTGACAACCGCCGCGCTGAAGCGGAGGTCCGCAAGCTTTCCGAGCGCTACGGCCTGACGGTCGATCCCTCCGCAGCGGTAGGGGAGCTTGGCGTGGGAATGCAGCAGCGCGTGGAAATCTTAAAAACGCTCTATCGCGGTGCGGATATTCTGATCCTTGACGAGCCGACCGCTGTGCTGACACCGCAGGAGACGGACGAGCTGTTCGCCGTGATCCGCCGCATCGTCCATGAGCACGGCATGACGGTGATCGTTATTACCCACAAGCTCTATGAGGTCATGGCGATCTCCGACCGCGTCGGCGTAATGCGAAAGGGGAAGCTCGTCGGTGTCGAAGATACCTGTAACGTGAACGAAAAGCTGCTTTCGTCAATGATGGTGGGGCGGCCTGTCCTGTATGATCGACTGGAAAAGACCGGAAAGCCCGGAGAGGTGCGGATCGAGGTCGAGCATCTTTCCGTCTGCGATAATCGCGGGATGACGGCAGTGGAGGACCTGAGCCTTGCGGTCCGCGCGGGAGAGATTCTCGGCATCGCGGCGATCGAGGGGAACGGCCAAAGCGAACTGCTGGAGGCGATCACGGGAATGCGGCCGACGGAGCGCGGCTCGGTAACGGTCTGCGGCCGGGACGTCACCGGAAAAAGTCCGGGCGAGATTCGCGCGGTCGGGCTTGCACATATTCCGGAGGACCGTCTTGCGACCGGTGTGAGCCGGGAGGCAAGCGTGGCGGACAACCTCCTTGCGGGAAAGCAGCGGCAGCCGGAGTTCAACGGCTTCGCGTTCCGTCAGCGCACCTCCACCATCGAGCGCTATGCGCGGGAGGTTTACCAAAAATTTGATATGCGCGGCGCGGGGGTCGACACGGCGGTCGGCTCCATGTCCGGCGGCAATATGCAGAAGGTCGTTGTCGCGCGGGAATTTTCCTTTGAAACGCCCGTGCTGGTGATCGCGCAGCCGACGCGCGGCGTGGACGTGGGCGCGATCGAGTTTATCCATACGAAGATCATTGAAAAGCGAAACGCGGGATGTGCGATCCTGCTTTCGTCAGCCGATCTGGACGAGGTGTTCCGCCTGTCGGATCGGATCATCACGCTTTATGAAGGCCGGATCACCGGTGAGTTTGCCGCAGATTCCGTTTCCAAGGAAGAGATCGGCTATTACATGACCGGCGATCGCGGCAGAAAGGAGCGGGAACATGTCTGAGCTGAAACAAAACGGCCGCCGCAAACGCCTGAATCTGCGGTATCTGCTGTCGCTGACGGTCAGTGTGCTGTGCGGCTTTGCCATCGGCGCCGTTTTTCTGCTGATTGCGGGCTTCCACCCAATCACGACCTATGCGGCCATGCTCAAGGGTGCGTTCGGCAACGCGCGGCATATCGGCGATTTTCTGGAGTATGCCATGGTGCTGTGCCTGTGCGGCTTGGCCTGCGTGCTGGGCGCGCGTGTCGGCATCTTCAATGTCGGCGGCGAGGGGCAGCTCCTTCTCGGCGGTATTTTTGCGGCGCAGGTTGGCGTGTGGATGGATGGGATGCCGCGCTGGATCGTTTTACCGTGCGCGGCGCTGGCCGCGATGGCGGTCGGCGGCGTTTACGCGTTCATCCCCGGTGTGCTGAAGGTCAAGGTCAAGGTCGACGAGGTCATCACCACGATCATGCTCAACACCATCGCTGCATTTTTGTGCGCCTATCTTGCCAAAGGCCCGTGGCACAACTCCAACCCGAATATGGTCGCGGCGACGGAGCAGCTAAACGCGAAATACTGGTTCAGCGGGCTGCTGAGCACCTCCACGCTGACGACGGCGATCTTCGGCGCGGCGGTCATCGCGTTCCTTGTCTGGTATGTGATGCAGAAGACTTCGCGCGGCTTTGAGATGAAGCTGACAGGACAGAATCCGCGCTTTGCGCGGTTTATCGGCATTCGGGCCGATCGGCTGATCCTCGTGTGCATGGTGCTTTCGGGTGCGATCTGCGGGCTGGTCGGTATGTTCCGGGTCTACGGCGCGGAGCATCTTTATAAGGACTCCATCAGCCGTGACTACTATTTTGAGGGGCTGATGGTTGCCATGATCGCGCAGTACCGGCCGCTCCCGGTGATCGTTCTGTCCGTGTTTTTCGCGATCCTGAAGATCGGTGCACAGGGCATGGAGCTGTCCGGCGTTCCTTCGCAGATCTATTTGATTATTCAGACGATCATTATTTTCTTCATGGCCGCCGAGAGCGGTATCTCCGCGTCGGTTGCCGCCAAGCTGCAGCGCCGCCGCGCCAAGCGTGACGCGTTGGCCCGGCAGGAAGGAGGCGCGTCAAATGGATAAGCTCCTGACGGTCTTAAAAAGCATATTCTCGGTCGGAACGTTCAGTCAGACGCTCCGGAGCGCGACGCCCGTCGCGCTGGCGGCGATCGGCGGCTCCATGACCGAGCATGCGGGCATTATGAATATCGGCATGGACGGCATGATCCTGATGGGCGCGTTCTTCGGCATTCTCGGCAGCGCACTGTTTGCAAGCGCATGGGCAGGACTTGCGTTCGCGCTGATCGCAGGCGTGCTGGTCGGACTGCTGTTCGGACTGTTCGCCGTCAAGCTCCACGCCGACGAATTTATCATCGGCTGTGCGCTCAATACGTTTGCCGTCGGCTTGACGACGTTCCTCTCGCGGTCCTACTTCGGGACCAACGGCGCGAAGGGAATGGCCGCCTTTCCGAAGCTCCGTCTGCACCTGCTGGAGAAGCTTCCGTTTGTCGGACAGGTCCTCAGCAACCATTCGGTCTTTGTGTATCTGACCGTGCTGCTGGTCGTCGTGCTTTGGCTGTTTGTCTATCAGACGCCCTACGGCTTCTGGCTTCGCGCCGCCGGTGAAAAGTCCGATACGCTTCGCACCGCCGGACTCAGCCCGGAGAAAATGAAGTGGCTTGCAAGCCTGCTGTGCGGCGTGCTCTGCGGCATCGCGGGCGCGCACCTGTCTCTGGCGGACGGTACTTTTGCGGAAAATATGAGCAATAATCGAGGCTACGTGGCTTTTGCCTGCGTGATCTTCGGCGCGGCAAACCCTGCAAAGGCCTATCTGGCGGCATTGATGTTCGGCTTCTTCGACGCCATCGGCCTGCGGCTGCAAAGCTACATCAGTTCGGACCTCACGGCGATCATTCCGTATGCCATTACGATCGTGATGATGGTCCTTGTGGTCGTTCGCGCGGAGCGGAAGCGCCGCCGCGCACATAAGAAGCTGCCGCAGTCGGCGGCATAATAAGGAGGCGCGAGAATGCTTAAAAAACGACCGATCATCCTCGACGGTGACCCCGGTCACGACGATGCGATCGCGTGGATGCTGGCGAAGGCAAGCCCGCTTCTTGAGATCCGTGCCGTGACCTCCGTCTGCGGGAATCAGACGATCGAAAAGACCACATATAATGCCATGCGCATCTGCACGCTCCTCGGGATCGACGCGCCGATCGCCATGGGACGGCCCCGTCCGCTGGCTTCCGAACCGATCACTGCGGGAAACATCCACGGACAGACCGGCTTGGACGGCCCGAAGCTCCCGGAGCCTGCCGGGAAGCTCAGCGAGCTGCCCTCCGTCGAGCTGATGGCGCGCGTCCTGCGCGAGAGCGACGAGCCGGTCACCCTGATCCCGACGGGACCGCTGACGAATATCGCGGCGCTGCTGCTGGCGCACCCGGAGCTGAAGCCGAAGATCGGCGAGATCAGCCTGATGGGCGGCGGCATTGCCACCGGCAACTGGACGGCAGCGGCGGAGTTTAACATTCTGGTCGACCCCGAAGCGGCCGACATCGTTTTCCGCAGCGGCCTGCCCATCCGCATGAGCGGCTTGGACGTGACGGAGCGCGCACTGATTTTCCCGGAGGATTTCAAACGCATCCGCGCCGTCGGGAATCCCGTAGCGCTGGTCGTTGCCGATTGGCTGGAATTTTTCTACGGCTTCCATCGCAAGCTCGGCTATGCCGGAGCGCCGGTCCACGACGCGGTCGCCGTCACGGCCCTGATCCGCCCTGAGCTGCTGACAACGAAGCCGATGTGCGTCGAGATCGAGACGCGCGGCGAATACTGCCGCGGTATGACGGTGGGACACGACCGAAAGCCGCCCAATGCTCTGGTAAATCTGGATATCGACCGCGACGGCTTCGCCGACCTGCTGGTCGAGGCGGTCGGCGCATATAAGGAGGCATGAGTATGAGCAAGCTCCCGATCTGGATCGATACCGACCCCGGCGTTGACGATGCGGCGGCCTTGATGCTGGCGCACAGCCTGCCGGAGCTTGAGATCGTAGCGATCAGCAGCGTAGCCGGGAATGTCCCGCTGGAAAAAACGACGAGAAATGCGCTGACGCTCTGCGAGCTGATGGAGGCGGACTATCCCGTCTATCGAGGTGCGGAGAAGCCGTGGCTGCGCCCGTATCGGGACGCCTCGGTCTTTCACGGCGAAAACGGTCTGGGCGGCGTGACGCTTCCCGAGCCGAAGAGGGCGGTGGAGCCGCAGACAATGTGGGACGCGCTCTATGAGGCAGCCTGCCGCTTTGAGGGCAGGCTGGAGCTGGTGGCGCTCGGTCCGCTGACAAACGTGGCCACGGCCTTTGCGAAGTATCCGAAGCTGCCTGAGCTGCTGCACCGCGTCGTTATCATGGGCGGCGCTGCTGTCGGCGGCAATCGGACGCCGTGTGCGGAGTATAACATTTATACCGATCCCGATGCGGCGCAGGCGGTATTTCAAAGCGGCTGCCGCGTCGTCATGTGCGGTCTGGATGTGACGAATCGGGCGTATCTGACGTCCGAGGAGCTGGAGCGCATCGGAAACGGCGGACGCCTCGGACAGTATTTGAGCGCGTTCAGCCGCGATCTTCTGGAAAGAAATCTTCGCGCCGGGAAGCCCGGCTGGAGCATTCACGACGCCTGCCCGATCTGGTATCTTGCGCGGCCGGAGCTGTTTTCGGGCAGGGAAGCGGGCGTGTTTGTCGAAACGCGGAGCGAGCTGACGCTTGGAAAGACCGTCACCGATCTCTACAGTGATTTCCGTTTTCCGACCAAGAATACGCTCGTCCTGCTGGAGATCGACCGCAGCGCCTTTGCCGACGGCATGAAAGAGGTTTTCTGTAAATAAGGGATAACGCACGGGCATACGGCTTGCCCGTGCGTTTTTATAAAAAGGAAAGCGGCAAAACAGCTGCCTGCGGCGTTTTAGCCGCGATCGCCGAAAAGATACCGCATTTCCGTGAAGCGCCTCTTGACAAATTTGATAAAACCGTGTATAACTGTATTAGAACAGTTGATACACTTAGCGGAAGGAGGCGGTTTGTTGATCTCGCTGAACTATCATGATCCCCGCCCGCTGTACGAACAGCTCAAGGAAAATCTGCGCCGCTTGATCCTGACGGGCGGCCTTGCCGCCGGAGAGCGTCTGCCGTCGGTGCGCGAGCTGGCGTCGGAGCTTGCGATCAATCCCAACACGATCCAGCGCGCCTATCGGGAGCTGGAAGCGGAGGGATATCTCTGCACGGTACAGGGGAAGGGGACGTTCGCCGCGGCGCTTTCCGAGGTGAACAGGGAGCGTCGGGAAAAGCTGCTCGAGGATTTTTCGGCCGTTGCGGCGGAGCTGCTGCGGCTGGGAGAACCGAAGCAGGAGCTGCTTCGGCGCATCGAAACAGCAGAATGAAAAATTGAAGGATCAAGGAGGGAGAAGCCAATGATAGAGATACGCAATGTTACAAAGAAATTCGGCGATTATCGCGCCTTAGATGATCTCAGCATGACCGTCCCGCGCGGCTCGGTTTACGGTCTTGTCGGCCCGAACGGGGCGGGCAAGTCCACGCTGATCCGCCATTTGACGGGGGTCTTTCGCCCGGACAGCGGTACGATCCGCATCGACGGGATGCCGGTCTATGAGAACGCGGCGCTTAAAGCGCGGATGGCCTACATTCCGGACGATATTTTTTACTATAATTCTTCCGATCTCAGGGATATGATGCGTCTGTATGCAGGCCTTTATCCCAACTTCGACAAGGAACGCTACGCTAAGCTGCTCGGCGCGTTTTCGCTCAATGAGAAGGCGGCGATCCGCCGTTATTCCAAGGGTATGCAGAAGCAGGCGGCTTTCCTGCTGTCGATCTGCACGCGGCCCGATCTCCTGGTCCTCGACGAGCCTGTCGACGGCCTTGACCCGGTAATGCGTCGGCAGGTATGGAGCCTGATTATGCAGGACGTGGCCGAACGCGGCATGACAGTCCTTGTCTCGTCGCACAATCTGCGCGAGCTGGAGGATGTCTGCGACCATGTCGGCATTATGCACCGCGGCAAGGTGATCTTGGAGCGTGCGCTGTCGGAGCTTCAGGACAATGTGGTCAAGGTACAGATCGTTTTCCGCGACGGCTGCGGCGTGCCCGACGATCTGCAGGTCGTTCACGAGGGCAGCAGCGGACGGATCAAGACGCTGATCCTTCGCGGCAGCCAAAGTGAGATCGCCGAGAGGCTGAACGCGCTCGAGCCGACCTTTTTTGACATGGTCCCGTTGACACTGGAAGAAATATTTGTCTATGAGCTGGGAGGTGTAGATTATGACGTCAAGAACATCCTTCTGTAATCGCACGCTGCTGCGCAAGAATATCACGCGCTTCTGGCCGCTGTGGTCGTTATTCGCCTTTCTGCTGTTCTTGGTATTCACAATGCCGATCCTGACGGGACTATTTTCCGGCAGAGGGCTTGAATCGACCCGATCGACCCTTGAGACGGCAACATCCCTCATTGAGACTCACGTTGTTTCCGAGTGCCTCGTGCTGTGCCCGTATGCGATCGTGTGCGCGGTGTGCTGCTTCGGCTATCTGCACCGGACGCGCAGTGCGTATATGCTCCATGCTTTTCCGGTCTCGCGCGGGATCCTGTTCCGCACGAATCTCATCAGCGGCCTGCTGTTTATGGCTGTTCCGTGGACGGCGATCTGCGGCATCGATCTGCTGCTTGCTTCGATGCTGCAGGCCGAGTCGATCGCGCTCCTTCTCGGCGCACTGCTGCAGAGCTATGCGCTCGGCCTTCTGACATATTTGTTCTTCTACGGTCTGGCTGTGTTCTGCATGAACATGACAGGCAGAGCGGTGCACGGGGTCCTGCTGTACTGCCTGCTGAATTATCTTCCCGTTGTGCTGGAGGGATTGACCCGTCTGCTGATCGAGCCGCTGCTCTACGGCTATGACTTCTCGTCGACCGAGCTGTTTACCGCGCTCTCGCCCGCGATCAATCTGCTGCTTGTTGTGAGCAATCTGTCCGCTCCGTCGAATAGCGGTGCTTTCTTTACATCGGCTGTGCTCCGAACCCAGCTTACCGGGCTTTGGATCTATGTGGGCGTGATCGCCGCAGTGGGTGCGGCGTTGATGGCTTTGGCGTGGTGCCTTTATCGCCGCCGCCGGATGGAGTCCTGCGGCGAAGCGATCGCGTTTCCCTTTGCCCGCCCGATCGTTAAGTATCTGGTGGCGCTGTTGAACGCATTGTTTATCGGGTATCTGACACGGCTCATTTTATTCGGCGCGACCTCGGCGGGACGCTTCCTGCCGACGATGCTGTTCCTGCTGATCGGCGGATTTATCGGCTTCTTCGGTGCGGAAATGCTGCTGCGCCGCTCTGCCCGTGTGTTCAAAAAGCGCGCGTGGATCGGCTACGGCTGCTTTGCCGCGATCGTCCTGCTGGCCTTTGCATGTATCCGATTCGACTGGCTCGGCATCGTCCGTTATGTGCCGCAGGTCGAGCAGGTCGAATATGCTGTGGTTGGGACAGGCACATATTTTTCTGAATCCCTCGGACTGAAGCTGACCTCCGAGGAGGACGTCGCGAAGCTGACGGAGCTCCAGAAGGAGCTGCTGGAGCACCGCACAGAGAATTTCGATTACTTCGGATCCGGATATGACGAGCTGTGTCTGACATACCATCTGAAGAACGGAAAAACGGTCAAACGCAGATACAGCCGGAATGCGCTGGAAACAGAGGAGCCGCAGATCGATGCGCAGATCGACGCGCTCCTGACAAGAGGCGACCTGAACGGCGACTATTTTGACCGCCTGCTGTCCGAAACCGATCGAGTCAATGTCACCAATTATGGGACATACAACTCGATCTCGGATTTCACCCTAAGCTCCAAGCAGATCGCCGAGCTTCGCGAGTGTCTGGTACAGGACGCGCAGGAGGGAAATATCTACGCTTTCGATAAATACAACACGAATAGCGATGATCATGTCTATCGTATCACGCTTTACGGCGACGGCTTCCTCAATAGCTTCTTAATTTCAAAGAAAGCAAAAGCCACCACCGCATTTTTGAAAACGGTATTGAACTGATATAAAGCGGTCCTACAAGAAACTTGGGGCTTATCGCCTGCCCCCAACTTTTATTATAGAACCCCTATTTTTCTGATAAGAGAACGACAAAACGCCGCTCTGCGAGGCTTCTCACAGAGCGGCGCCTTTTCTGATATCCGAATGAAAATCAGTCTGCGACGTAGGGCAGCAGGGCGATCTGACGGGCGCGCTTGATGGCGATCGTCAGCTGACGCTGATGCGCTGCGCAGGTGCCGGTGGTACGGCGGGGAAGGATCTTGGCGCGCTCAGAGGTATAACGGCGGAGCTTGGCGGAATCCTTGAAGTCAATGCTCGTGACCTTGTCCACGCAGAAGTTACATACCTTCTTGCGCTTACGCGGGCGAGCCTTGTCATTGGTCATAGCCATGATGAAATCCTCCTTCTTCAATACTCAGGTAGAAAAGCTCAGAACGGGAGCTGGCTGTCGTCGTCCTCGATCATCGAGAAGTCGGATGCCGGCGCCGGAGTAGCAGGGGCGTAGCCGTTGTTCGCCGGAGCGGGAGGCGGATTGCCGTAGCTCGGCGCGGCGGAATAGCCGCTGTTGTCGCTGTCGCGCTTGGAATCGCCGAAGTAGACGTTATCGGCGATGACCTCGGCGCTGCGGCGCTTGTTGCCGTCCTTGTCGGTCCACGGTCTGATCTGGAGCCGACCGGAAACCACCGCCATACGGCCCTTCGCGAAGTACTTGCTGACAAACTCAGCGGTACTGCGCCATGCGACGATGTCGATGAAATCCGTTTCACGTTCGCCGGTCTGACTGTTCGCGAAATCGCGGTCAACGGCGAGCGTGAAAGTGGCCACGGCCACGCCGGAACCCGTCCGACGAAGCTCGGGGTCACGGGTAAGGCGACCCATGAGAACGATATGGTTCAGCATGAAGAAGCCCCCCTTACTCTTCGACGGCGACGATGATGGAACGCATAATGCCGTCAGTGATCTTGAACACACGGTCCAGCTCGGCGGGGAGCTCGGGCTTGCATTCGCAGTTCATGAGGACATAGTAGCCTTCGGGCAGGTCGTTGATGGGATACGCCAGCCGGCGCTTGCCCCAT
Source organism: uncultured Oscillospiraceae bacterium (assembly GCA_934630495.1). Taxonomy (GTDB): domain Bacteria; phylum Bacillota; class Clostridia; order Oscillospirales; family Oscillospiraceae; genus JAZOXB01. The sequence continues at coordinate 28,755 of CAKTVW010000020.1, read as the reverse complement.
TCCTCGATACCGGTAAGGGTACCTTCTGCCTCAACCATCGCCTTGAACTTTTCCACGAGAGCGGCGATACCCTCTTCGCCCTTAGCGGGGTCGATGATATAGACGATCTCATACTTGCCGGAAATCTTAGCCATTGTTGTGTTGCACCTCCTTTTGGACTTGTGGCCGCCGATCTCGTCGGCGGCAAGGATTGCTTGTATGCACAAGCTCATTTATTTTACAGAGTCAAGCCCCATTTGTCAACCTTTTTTTCGCATGTTTTTTACTTATTTTTGAAGACTTTTTCCGGGATATCGTTTCTTACGACCCTGCCGCATAGAAAGTCATCGGAAAACGGGAAGCTGTTTATGCGGAAAAAGTTCGGAATCCACAGGTTGACAAAGGCAAATTCCGATGATATTCTATAATATATTGTATCACGGCGTCTTGCGGGCCGTATCCGGGGAGAAACAGCATGGAATACATCACAAGCAGTAAAAATCCTTTGATCGCGCATGTTCGGAAGCTGCAGGCCGACCGCGCCTACCGTGAGCGCTGCGGCGAGTTTGTCTGCGACGGACAAAAGCTCCTCGGGGAGGCACTGCTGTGGTACCCGCATCTGCTGACCGTTATCGCCGCAGAGAACGTACCGTGTCCGGAGCTTCCGGAGACGGTGCGCTTCGTGACGGTGCCGGAGAGTCTGATGAACAGCCTTTCCACCATGAAAACGCCGCAGGGTGTGGTCTTTACCTGTGCGCTCCCGAAGCCTCAGCCGCTGCATATCACGGCGGGGACGCTTCTGCTCGACCGCATTCAGGACCCCGGAAATCTGGGCACGATCCTGCGCACGGCCGATGCCTTCGGCGTGCCGGTCGTGCTGACGAACGGGTGCGCCGACGCCTTTTCGGAAAAGACGGTACGTGCGTCGATGGGCGCCGTATTCCGCACGCCGCCGACCTCCGCGCCCATGGACGAGCTCCTGCGCTGCTGCGCGGAGCAGGGGCTCCCTCTGGCCGCGACCGCGCTGACGCCCTCTGCGGAGAGCATCTGCACACTGCCGCTGCACGACTATGTTACGGTCATCGGCAGCGAGGGACAGGGAATTTGCAGGCAGCTCCTCGACGCTTCCGAAAAGCAGATCATCATTCCCATGACGCCCCGCTGTGAATCGCTGAACGCGGCGGTCGCGGCGGCGATCGTGATGTGGCAGATGCGCCGCACCGATTAGCTTCGGACGGGAGCGGCCCAAAGTCGAAAACCGTAATATCGCCGTCCGCGCTTGGCCCGCACAAATATCGGACGCGGCGGAATAAAAGACAGAAAAGAGAGAGAAATTATGCTGAAGCATTGGCTCTGGCTGACCTGCCGCCCGGGCATCGGTACGCGCGGACGTGCCGCACTGCTGCGGATATTCGGAACGGCGGAGCGGATCTATGCTTTGACCGAGGCGGAGTGCCGGAGCACCGAGGGCTTCGATAAGCGCTGGCTGGAGAGCGTTCTGGATAAATCGACCGAAGAGGCGGAGCGCATTCTTCTTGCTTGCGACAATTTGGGCATCGGCGTCCTGACCTACGCCGACGAAGCCTATCCCGACCGCCTCAGAAATATTCCCGATCCTCCTGCGGTGCTCTATTATCGCGGCACACTGCCTGATTTTGACCATGAAGCGGCCGTCGCGGTGGTCGGTACGCGCCACTGCACCGCATACGGCCTGCTCCATGCCAAGCAGTTTTCAAAGCTGATGGCCGCAAGCGGCGCAATCGTCGTTTCGGGCGGCGCACGGGGGATCGACACGATGGCGCTTCGCGCCGCGCTGGATTCCGCGATGCCGGTGGTCTGCGTGCTCGGGTGCGGCGCAGACGTCGCTTACCCGCCGGAGAATCGGTTCCTCTTTCGTGAGATCACGGCCCACGGCTGCCTGATCAGCGAGTACCCGCCGGGCACGCGGCCCGATCGCGGCAATTTCCCCGTGCGGAACCGCATCATCAGCGGACTTTCACTCGGCGTTCTGGTCATTGAAGCGCCGGAACGGAGCGGCGCACTCATTACCGCGACGCACGCCTTGGAGCAGGGGCGCGACGTTTTTACCATTCCCGGCAATATCGGCGCGAAGAACTGCGAGGGGACGAACCGCCTGCTTCGCGAGGGTGCGTCGCTGGTCATGGACGGCTGGGATGTCGTTTCGAGTTATGTCTATCTGTTCCCGGATAAGCTGACAGACGGGCGGACGCGCTCCGCAATGGAGCACGTTTATCAAATGCGCTATAAAAAGGCGCTGCCGGTCTATACGCCGAAGTGCATTTCGGACGGAGACGACAAAAAAGCCGTTGACATTCCTGCTTCAAACGCGTATAGTGACGAAAAAGAGTACGCGCCGCTCACCCCGGACGAGCAAAAGGTAAAGGCCCTGCTCGGCGTCGAGCCGACGCATTCCGACGAGCTGATCGCCCGCAGCGGTCTGCCCGCACAGCGCGTTTTGGCGGCGCTGACGCTTTTGCAGCTTCATAAATGCGCGGAAAAGCTTCCGGGCAATTTCTACCGGGGCATTTGAACGGCGATCTGCCGACTAAAAGTTGATTTGGAGGTTCCTGCATGGCAAAGGGAACAAATCTTGTAATTGTAGAGTCGCCCTCCAAGGCGAAAACGATCGGAAAATATCTCGGGCCGAATTATCAGGTCGTGGCCAGCATGGGCCACCTCCGCGACCTGCCGAAGAGCACGCTGGGCGTGGATATCGAGCATGATTTTGAGCCGGAGTACCGCCCGCTCAAGGGCAAGGAAAGTCTGATCTCCGAGCTGCGCAGCGCGTCCAAAAAGGCCGACTGCGTCTATCTCGCGACCGACCCTGACCGCGAAGGAGAGGCGATCTCATGGCATCTGAAGGAGCTGCTCCAGCTCCCGGAGCAAAAGACGCTTCGCGTAACGTTTAACGAGATTACAAAAGGCGTCGTAACGGCAAGCATCGCGCATCCGCGCGATATCGATTACAATCTGGTCGACGCGCAGCAGGCGCGGCGCATTCTTGACCGTATCGTCGGCTATCAGCTCAGCCCGCTGCTGTGGAAAAAAATTCGGCGCGGATTGTCCGCCGGACGCGTGCAGTCCGTGGCGACGCGTCTGGTCGTGGAGCGCGAGCGCGAGATCGAGGCATTTGTGCCGAAGGAGTACTGGACGCTGGATATTCTCTTGCGCTGCACGGACAAGCCCGGCAGCTTTACCGCCCGCTATTACGGCGACGGCAAGAAGCGCGAACTGCACTCTCAGGATGAGGTCGACGGGATCATCCGCGACATCACGGGAAAAGAATTTTCCATCAACGGCATTAAGCGCTCGGAAAAGCGCCGCTCTCCCACGCCTCCTTTTATCACCTCCACGCTTCAGCAGGAGGCTTCGCGCAAGCTGAACATGACGCCGCGCCGCACCATGGCGGTCGCACAGCAGCTTTATGAGGGCGTCGACATCTCCGGCGAGGGAACGGTCGGCTTGATTACCTATATGCGTACCGATTCTCTCCGCCTGTCCGAGGACGCGCTTGCGGCGGCCAAGGAATTTATCTGCGGGCGCTATGGTGAAAAATACTATGCGGGCGCTCCGCGCCGTTTCCGCAAAAAAGAGGGAGCGCAGGACGCGCATGAGGCCATTCGCCCGAGCAACGTCCGCTTTGATCCCGAAAGCATCAAGAACGACCTGAGCAGAGAGCAGTATCGGCTCTATAAGCTCATCTGGAGCCGCTTTGTCGCCTGCCAGATGGCCGACGCACGTTACGATACGGTGCAGATCGACGCCGCATGCGCGGGTCATGTTTTCCGCGCCTCCGAGCAGATCATGAAATTCCCCGGCTTTACGGCCGTTTATGAGGAAGGCCGCGACGACGAGGCCGAGGAGAAGGCCGGGACGCTGCCCGATCTGCAGGGAGATGAGCGCCTGCTGGGTGACAGCCCGAAAAAGGAGCAGCATTTTACCACGCCGCCCGCGCGTTACACGGAGGCGACGCTGGTCAAAGCGATGGAAGAGCGCGGCATCGGCCGTCCGTCCACCTATGCGGCGACGGTTGCGACCATTCAGGACCGCGAATACGTTCTGAAAACGGAAAAGCATCTTTCTCCGACGCCGCTCGGCATCGTGGTGACCGACCTGATGCTCGAACGCTTTAACGACATTGTAGACGTGGAATTTACGGCCAACATGGAGCATCGGCTCGACGAGGTCGAAGCGGGAAAGGTGAACTGGAAGACCGTCCTGCGCGATTTCTACGGCGGCTTCCATAAGGAGCTTGAGGATGCGGAGACGGCGCTGGAGGGCAAACGCATCAAGGTCCCCGACGAGGAGACGGACGAGGTCTGCGAGCTGTGCGGCCGCCGCATGGTCATAAAAAGCGGACGCTTCGGACGTTTCCTTGCCTGCCCGGGCTTCCCGGAGTGCAAGAATACCAAACCGCTGGTCGAGCGTATGCCGGGCCGCTGTCCGAAATGCGGCAGCGGGCTTCTCAAGCGCAAGAGCAAAAAGGGCTATGTGTTTTATGCCTGCGAACGCGGCGCGGAATGCGGCTTTATGACGTGGGATGTGCCTACGGCGAACGACTGCCCGAGCTGCGGACAGACGATGTTCAAAAAGTCCGGCAAGGGACACATGAAGCCCTTCTGCATCAACGAAAACTGTAAGGACTTCCTCCCGGAAGACAAGCGCGGCTACCGCCGCAGAATGCCGAAGGCGACCGCCGAAACGGTGGATACCGCCGAGGAGCTGCCCGAGAAGCCCGAGAAAAAGGAAGCGCCGAAGCGCAAAACAAAAAAGGAAACCAAAAAATCATGACGGAAGTAAAGGTTATCGGCGCCGGCCTTGCGGGCTGCGAGGCCGCGTGGCAGCTTGCGGAACGCGGATTTCGGGTAACGCTGTATGAAATGAAGCCGGAAAAAATGTCCCCGGCGCACCATTGCGCGGACTTTGCCGAGTTGGTCTGCTCCAACTCCCTGCGCGGCGACCGTCTGGAAAACGCCGTCGGCCTGCTGAAGGAGGAGCTTCGCCGCCTTAACAGTCTGATCCTCTCCTGTGCGGACGCGACGCGCGTGGAGGCGGGCGGCTGCCTTGCCGTCGACCGCTACGGTTTTTCCGCGATGGTCACCGAGCGAATTAAAAGCCATCCGAATATCACCGTCGTCCCCGGCGAGGTCACGCAGATCCCGGCAGGGCCGGTGATCGTGGCGACCGGGCCGCTGACCTCCGACGCGCTCAGCGACGCGATCGGAACGTATTTCGGCGATACGGAGTATCTGCATTTCTTCGATGCCGCCGCGCCGCTCGTAACGCTTGACAGCATCGACATGAGCCGTGCGTGGTACGCTTCGCGCTATGACCGCGGGACGGCCGACTACATCAACTGCGCCATGGAGCGTGAGGAATATCTGCAATTTGTAAAGGAGCTTTCCGAGGCGCAGGAGGCCGAGGTCCACGGCTTTGAGGACAAGCGCGTTTTTGAAGGCTGTATGCCCGTCGAGGTGATGGCGCGGCGCGGCGTGGACACGCTGCGCTACGGGCCGCTCAAGCCCGTCGGCCTGAAGGACCCGTCTACGGGCAGAGAGCCGTATGCCGTCGTACAGCTCCGCCGCGACAATGCCGCGGGAAATATCTATAACATCGTGGGCTTTCAGACGCATTTGAAGTTCCCGGAACAAAGACGTGTCTTTTCCATGATCCCGGCCCTGCACGACGCGGAGTTCGTGCGCTACGGCGTCATGCACCGCAATACCTTCCTAAATTCCCCGAGACTGCTCGACGAAACTTATGCCGACCGCAGAGATCCGTTGGTGGCCTTTGCCGGGCAGATGACCGGCGTGGAGGGGTATGTGGAGTCCTGCGCGTCCGGCTGCCTTGCGGCGATCTGCATGGCCGCCCGTCTGCGCGGCCGTCCGATCCCGAATTTCAGCAGCCTGACGGCGATCGGCGCGCTGGCGCACTACATCAGCGATGCTTCCGTGACGGCGTTCCAGCCAATGAATGTCAATTTCGGCATCATTGCGCCCTTGGAGCAGCGCATAAAGGGAAAAGCCAATAAAAACCTTGCCATTGCAGAACGCGCACTGGCGCATCTGGAAACAATCAGAAATGAGGAAGCTATATGAAGATCATCATTGACGCCATGGGCGGCGACCACGCACCGGAACAGATCGTACTCGGGGCGCTCCAATCCGCAAAGGAATTTGGCGTTCAGATCGTTTTGGTCGGACGCGGGGAGGAAATTTTGGCCAGTATGCGTTCGCACGGCTGGGACACGCTGCCCGCCGGTGTTGAGATCTGCAACGCCGAGGACGTGGTGGACATGCACGCCGATCCCGCCGAGGTGGTCAAGCAGCATCGCGGCTCCTCGATGGTGCTGGGACTGAAAATGCTTGCCGACGGCGAAGGCGACGCGTTCATCTCCGCCGGGAACACCGGCGCGCTGCTCTCGGCCGCGACGCTTGTCGTCAAGCGGATCCGTGGGATCAGACGCGCGGCGTTCGCTCCCGTTATCCCCATCGGAAACGGGTCGATCCTAGTCGACGCGGGAGCCAATGCCGAATGTACGCCGGAGTTTCTGCTGCAATTCGGCTGTATGGGGTCCTTCTATGCCAAAAAAGCCCAGAAAAAGGAGAATCCCCGCGTCGCCCTGCTCAATAACGGCGCAGAGGATTCCAAGGGTGATTCGCTGCACAAGGAGGCCTATCGGTTATTGCAGAATGCTGCAGACGAAGGGCTTATCAATTTTATCGGCAACGTCGAGGCGCGGGATGTGCTGAACGACGCGGCGGATGTGATCGTTGCGGACGGCTTTTCCGGCAATGTGCTGCTGAAAAGCGTCGAGGGCACGGCAATGTATATGTCCGGCCTGATCAAGCAGGTGTTTATGCGCAATATTTTGACGAAGCTGGGTTATCTGCTGTGCAAGCGCGGCGTACAGGATATGAAAAAGTCCATGGATTATCGGGAAGTGGGCGGCTCCGTCCTCATCGGCATCGGTAAGCCTGTGATAAAGGCACACGGCTCCTCCGACGCCCGGGCCGTGCGCGGCGCGGTCAGACAGGCGATCACTGCGGTGGAGAGCGGCTTCTGCGAGGATATCCGCGCCAATGTCGCGGCGATGAGTATGCGGGAGGCGCGGGATGCTGAATAAATTGGAAGACGCGCTCGGCTACCGCTACAAAAACAAGCTTCTGCTGCAAACGGCGCTGTCGCATACCTCATATGCCAACGAGACGTATCAGGATTCTCTGCGGAGCTATGAGCGTCTGGAGTTTCTGGGCGATTCCATTTTGGGCTTTGTCGCGGCGGAGTATCTGTTCCGGACATTTCCGACCAAGCACGAGGGCGAACTGACCCGCATCCGTGCGGAGCTGGTATGCGAAAAGAATCTGGCGCATGTTGCGCGGCAGCTCGACGTCGGCAGTGAGCTGCTGCTCGGCCACGGCGAGGAGCAGGGCGGCGGTCGGGACCGCAGCAGCATCCTGTGCGACGTGATGGAGTCGCTGATCGCGGCGGCCTACCTTGACGGCGGCTTTGACGCCGCGCGGGGGATCGTCGAGCGCGTGATTCTGCCCAAGCTGACCGAGGTCGTTAAAACGCATGATTACAAGACGGAGCTGCAAGAGCTTGTGCAGCGGAAAAAGAATCAGGTCCTGTCCTATGAATTGACGGGCGAGTCCGGTCCGGACCACTGTAAAGAGTTTTCGGTCCGCGTTTTGCTGAACGGTACGCCCGTCGGAGAGGGAAGCGGCACCAGCAAGAAGCGCGCGGAGCAGAACGCTGCCATGCGCGCGATCGAGACGCTGTTCCCGAACGGCTGAGGATCGCGGTCGATGCCGAAACTGTATGAAAATATGAAAGCCGCCTCCGCGCCGATCTCGGTGCGGAGGCGTTTTGCATGCAGCGGCGGCGGCCGGGGGAACCGCGCGGAGAAGGAAGAATTTTGTCGAAGGAAAGAGCTGCGGCAGAATTGACACGGAGGCGGCGTTTGTGGTAAAATAAATACGAATTGTGTGCCGCTTGAGACGTTTTTTGCGTAAAAAGAATCAAAAAAACAAAAATATGCGAGATTTTTCGATACAGAGAAGGATACATAGAGAATGAAAAAACTGCTGCGGTTTTTTCTGCCGCTTCTGGCAGCGGCTCTGCTGCTGTCGATATGTGCGTCGGCAGAATATGATTCGGGCTATTCGGACGGAATGGCCGGCGACGGCGCGGGTATTTACGCGCACGGCATAGATCTGTCCGCATGGCAGGGACATGAGGTCGATTTTGAAAAGATCGCGCAGCAGGGCTATGCGTTCGTGATCCTGCGCGCAGGCTATTCGACGGCCGAGGACGAGACCTTTGAGGAAAACTATGCCCGCGCAAAGGCGGCGGGGCTGGATGTCGGAGCATACCTGTATTCCTATGCGCAGACGCCGGAGGGCGCAAGGGCAGAGGCGGCAGCCTGTAAAAAATGGCTGCGGGGAAAACGCCTCGAGTACCCGGTCTATTTTGATATCGAGGACCCGCAGAAGCATGAGCCGATGAGCAGCGAGTCAAGAACGGCGCTTGCCTCCGCGTTTCTTGCTTCGATGGCGGAGGACGGCTGGCTCTGCGGCTTTTATTCCTCAATGTCATGGCTCGAAAATAAGCTGGATACCGCCTTGCTCGGCGCTTCGTATGAGTGCTGGATGGCTATGTATCTTCCCGGCGGAAGCTGCGAGACATACGAGCGGTATCACGGACGCTTCGGAATGTGGCAGTATACCGCGTCGGGAACGGTGGAGGGAGTGCCCGGGACCGTCGATCTGAACGTGGCGTTTAAGGATTACCCGTCTATCTGCCGCGAGTACGGCTTCAGCGGTTATCCCCGCAGCGGGGAGCCAATCTCACTTTCCGGAGTCAACGTCCCTGAGCTGATCGCGGCGGGAGAAAGCTTTCCGATCGCCGGGCACGTGACCTCTGCCGAAAAAAAGCTGACGAATGTTACCGTCGGCATCTACTCCGCAGACGGCGAGATGGTGACGGGACGCTCCGTCGGTCCGAAGGCGCTGAAATGCGACCTGAGCGAGCTTGCTTCGGGTGTAAAAATGCAGACGCTTGCCAAAGGCTGCTATGAATTTCGCGTGACGGCGACCAACACGTCGACGACGCGCGTCCTGCTTCGGCAGACGCTTCGCGTTGCCGACGGCGGCGTCTGGCTTGAAAGCTGCACCCCTCCGAAGGACCTGCTTGTCGGAGAGGCGTTCAGACCGACGGGCCTCCTGACCTCGGATAAAACGATCACAGAGGTCGAGCTGACGGTCCGAGATCAGAAGGGTACCGCCGTATGCAGTGCCCGCGTCGAGCCGAATCAAAGGACATATGACTTTGTAGACGAAACACTCGATGTGACGCGTCTTCCGCGCGGGAACTACATATACTGCGTTACGGCAAATGCGGGACGGGGCCGAACGGAGCTGCTTCGCGCCGATTTTACGGTGTGGGCGAATGACGATCCTGTGGAACTGACGGGACTGGCACTGCGGGAGGATCGATTCTACGGCGAATCGTTTGGACTGGAGGGAGTCGTGACCTCGAAGGCCTCCGCACTGGATCGTGTCAGAGTGACGCTCAGCAGCTTGGACGGGACGGTCGCGGCCTCGTCGGAGACGACCGACGGGCGGCAGCAGATATTGCTTTCGCGCCTCTGCCGTGCGCTCGATGAGCAGACGATTCCGGTCGGCAGCTACGTTCTGACCGTTACCGCGCAGAATGCGGGCGGACCGGTCGAGCTGCTGCGTCGGGACGTTTCCGTCAGCGGCGATGCGCTCAGTCTGTGTGGGTTTACGCCGCCCGTGCTGATCGAATGTGGAGAGAGCGCGGTGATAGAGGGCGTTGTGGCCTCCGATGCGACGCGCCTGCGCTATGTCGCCCTTACGGTTTTGAATGCCGAGGGACGGCCTGTCAGACAGTGCGCCGCCGCGCCGGATTCCTATGTTTACGACCTGACCGCGATGGGAAAGGAGCTGCTGCTCTCTACGCTTGAAGCGGGAGAATATCGCCTGCTCGCGGCAGCGGAGAATGCGCACAATTATTCGACGCTTTGCGATACGCCCCTCACCGTGACCAGATCGCGCGATTCGGTGCATTGGTCGGGCGATCGCTTCAGCCTCGACGGCCGCGCTTATGCCGCCGGTGAGGCGATCAGTCTTTGGGGCGTCCTTCGTTCCGACGTCTCGGCGCTTCAAAGCGTCACGGCGGAGATCGTCAATGCCGACGGCGAACGCTTTTGTACGGCCGCGCTGCAAACGTCCGGGACGGAATTTTCCGTCGAGGCCCTGAATCAGGGGCTTCGGACCGCCGCGCTCCCGGCCGGGGATTACACGCTGATGATTTGGGCGGAAAATGCCTCCGGAACGTATCGCGTCGCCTTTGAACGCTTTTCCGTAACGGAATGTCAGCATAGGTCCGTCAGGAGCGGCCTGCGGTATGAGCCGGACTGCGTGAGCGCCGGTGCGATCTGCGACAGCCGATGCCTGTTCTGCGGGCAGTCCGTGCGCGCGGGACAGCTCCTGCCCCGGACGGAGCATACGATGCAGGACGGGGCTTGCACGCGCTGTGGGCGCACTGCTTACCGTTCGGTTGGCGCGGAGCTGTCCGACGGGCTTCCCGAGGACAACGGCCGGTACGTGATCGCCGCCTGCGAAAACGATAAATGGTTCGCGCTCGGTCCTGACGGTACGGCGGTCCCGATCGTCCCGCCCGAAAACGGCGCATCTATCACGGTCACCGCCGATCTGCTTTGGACGGCTGACGTAAAACAGGACACCATCGCTTTTTGCAGTGCCGCCGGAGAATGGCTCCATCTTGACGAAAACGGCCCGAGGATCGCACCGGGGTTGACACATACGCAGCTTTCCGCGCGGCTCACGTCAGACGGAATTGTCCTGTCGCTCGACGGCATGGGCCGCAGCCTTGCCTTCAAAGAAGGTAATTTTACAACACTGAATGAGGAAACGTCACTTTTCCTGTTCAAACTGGCGGTATCGACGAAATAGCGGACGAAAGCAAAAAATTATCATTGCAATATGCCGCTGTATGTGCTAAAATATTATCGAGTATCGAAAAAAGAGGTCACAAATGAGCATTTATCGCATTGCGGACTTGTCAGTTCAAATGAACACCGTCGGACGTACCGCCCGATACGCCGAGCCTTACCGCGTTACGGGAACCGAAGCGGATATCACGGTCGCGGCCTCCGCCGACGATCTGTCCCGACTGAAGAATACCTCGCCGGACTATGCCGAATACCTTGCGACGGGCATCAGCTTTTATCGGCAGCTCGTGGCCTACCGCGGGATCATGCTGCATGCGTCCTGTATTGTGACTGACGGGCGTGCGTATCTGTTTTCCGCGCCGTGCGGCACCGGAAAGTCGACGCATGTCCGCCTGTGGACGGAGCTTCTCGGCAATCGGGCCTACATATTGAACGATGATAAGCCTGCACTGCGCGTTCTGGAGGGCAAAATCTATGTCTACGGTACGCCGTGGAGCGGCAAGCACGGGATTAACCGCAATGCGCGTGCGGAGCTTGGCGGGATCGCCGTCCTGCGCCGCGCGGAACAGAACGCCGTTCGGCGCATGGAGCCGACCGAGGCGTTTTATGCGATCATGAATCAAACGCTCCGCGCTGTTGCGCCGCAGGATGCACAGCAATGTCTGGAAACGGTCGAGGCGATCGTCTCCGACGGCCGCATCTACGATCTGGCATGTAATCAGGATATTTCAGCCGCAAGGCTGTCTTATGAAACTATGACGGGAAAGAGGAAGTAACGAAATGAAAATTAAGGAAGGCTTTGTCCTGCGCTCGATCGCAGGCTCTAACATCGTAGTGCCGGTGGGCGCTGCCAGCGTGGATTTTAACGGCATGATTACGCTCAACGACTCCGGCGCGTTTCTCTGGAAGGAGCTTGCAAACGGCTCCGACACCGACGGCCTGACCGCCGCGCTCCTGCGCGAGTATGACGTCGACGAGCCGACCGCGCGGTCCTGTGCGGCGGATTTCATCAAGAAGCTCGACGAGGCAGGGTGTCTTGAGTAAGCAGGAGCTTCGCGCCCCCGAGCTGACCCGCACCACGAAAAGCGTGAATCTTTCGGAGCTGTACCCTCTGATCCAAGAGGTCTTGCAGAGCGGCGGCACCTTTACGCTTACGATCACCGGAAGCAGCATGTATCCGTTTATTCTCGGCGGCCGCGATCAGGTCACGCTTTCTCCCATTCCGGGAAGACTGAAAAAGAACGATCTTCCGCTTTATCGGAGAACGGACGGCGCTTTTGTGCTGCACCGGATCGTGAAAACGGAAAAGGACGGCACCTATACCATGTGCGGCGATCACCAGTGGCAGAAGGAGCATGGGATCCGACAGGAGCAGCTCGTCGCGCTTGCTACGGCCTTTGTGCGGAAGGGGAAAAAGCTCACCAACCGCAATGTGCTCTACCGTGTTTACCGCACGGTTTGGACATGGCTGCTGAAGGCAAGACCGTTTTTCTTTTGGCTCGATGGATATCGCCTTGCGGCGAAGCAAATTCTCAGAAAAAAGCAATTACCTCATTGATGATTCTCAGCTTGAGAGGCCGGATTCGACGATATTTGGCATAATGACGCCGACTGAGTCAGAGGCTTCCTGCCATAGATTGGAGAATGCCAACGTGATACAGTATAAACCGGAAATAACATATCTGCTTGAGCTGCTGCGCTGCAGTTTAAGCCAAGAGCGGCCCAAACCGCTGCCCGAGAATGTCGAATTGGAGAGCCTGCTCCAACTGGCCAAACGACATGACGTTTTTTTACTTGCCGTGCAGACGATGTACGACAACGGGATCATCAGTGAAGCCGAAATAGCAAACTGGAGCATCTATCGTGCCCAAAATCTGGTCAAATCTTTTAACCAGATGGATAATCTGGAGCTGCTACGCCGCGCCTTGGGCAACGAAAAGATCGATTTCATGGTCCTGAAAGGCGGCCATATACGTCCGCTCTATCCTCACCCGGAGCTGCGGGAAATGGCGGATCTGGATATCCTTGTTCGGCCGGAAAGCATGGATGCCGCCGGAGACGTTCTGACGGCAAACGGATTTGTCCTTCGCGAAAAAGGCGCAAATCACTTTGAATACTTCAAGGCACCGTACACCTCCGTTGAGCTGCACTGGGAGCTTATGTCGCGCGATCATGAGATCAGCCGCTATTTCTCCGATGCGTGGAAACGCGCGATTGCACCGAAAAACGGAACGGAATACTGCTTCTCGCCGGAGGATGAACTGATTTTCCTGATCGGCCATGCGGCAAAACACTACTTTTACTACGGAACGGGTATACGTTCCGTGCTCGATATTTTTGTGTTCCAAGGTGCACATCCTGATCTGTCGACTCACAGAGGTTATCTCCAAAGAGAATTGAAAAAAGCGGGGATCGCTGAGTTTGCAAATAATATTACGGAGTTAGCCGAAGCGTGGTTTGGAAATTCGGAGACAGAATTGTCCGCCGGGGCTGTGGAAATGATGGAATTTATCGTGAACAGCGCCACATACGGCGTGAGCGGCTCTCATACAAAATTGGCAGTCAAGCAGATGATGGAGCACGGCCTGTCGGAACGGCAGTCAAAATGCAGATATTTTCTTTCTGTCGTTTTCCCGAGCTGCTATGTGATGAAAGAAATGTATCCGGTACTAAAAAGAATGCCGGTCTTACTGCCGTTCTGTTGGACCGCGAGAGGCTTTCGAACCTTGTTTAGAAGGCCGAAGGCGATCGTAAGAGAATTTACAAAGGTCAAAGATACCCGTATTTCTTGAAAACCGGCAAAGAGCCGTATAAGAGAGAGGAAAGCAACGTGAAAAGGAATTGCAGCGATGCACTTGTTAAACAGAGCCGCGTCGCATTCTTGGTTTTGATGGATATTCTTGCGGTTACGGCTGCAACGTTTTTGGCACTCTTTGTGCGTCTTGACCTGAGCATGGAGCTGTTGCGGAAAAGCGGATTTATGGATAATCTTTATCTCTATATTCCGATTTTTTGCGCGGTGACGGTTTTGGCGTTTATCCCGTCAAAGCTGTACAACAGCCTTTGGGAGTTTGCGAGCATTGACGAATTGCTGCATATTGTGTTTGCGGTGGTTTTGATAGCGCTTTTGCAGCTTGCGGCGATCGTGTTTGGGTTCCTTGACCTGCCGTTAAGCTTTCCGATCCTGTTCGGCTTCTTTTTAAGCTTGCTGGTGGTAGCTGTGCGCTTTTCCTATCGACTGTTTCGGAGCGGAGTACGCCGACACCGCAGCAATCAAACGACCAAACGCACCATGCTGATCGGTGCCGGAAGCGGCGGTATGCTGGTGCTGAGAGAGTTTCAGGCCAGTGAAAATTCCCAGAATCAGGTCGTTTGCATTATCGACGACGACCCGAAAAAGAGCGGCAGATATCTTCACAATGTCAAGATCGTCGGTACAAGAGCCGATATTCTGAAGGCGGCGAAGGACTACAAGGTCGAGGAGATCGTCTTTGCGATCCCGACGGCCGACGTAAAAGAGCGCAAGGCGATCCTGAATATCTGCCAGCAGACGGGCTGCAAGCTCAAGATGCTGCCCGGCATTTATCAGCTTGCAAACGGCGAGGTCAAGGTCCAGAAGATCCGCGATGTGGATGTGCTTGATCTGCTCGGCCGCGACAGCGTCAAGGTCGATCTGAGCCAGATCGCGGGATATCTGCAGGACAAGACCGTTTTGGTGACCGGAGGCGGCGGCTCGATCGGCAGCGAGCTTTGCCGTCAGATCGCACAGCACAGCCCCAAGCGCCTGATTATTTTTGATATTTACGAAAACAATGCCTATGAAATTCAGCAGGAGCTGCGCCGCTCCTGTCCGGAATTGGACTTGGTGACGCTGATCGGCTCGGTCCGCGATACGGAGCGCGTCGAGCTGGTGTTCCGGACCTACCGCCCGGAGATCGTATTCCATGCGGCCGCGCATAAGCATGTGCCGCTGATGGAGGACAGCCCGAACGAGGCGATCAAAAACAACGTATTCGGCACCTACCATGTCGCTCAGGCTGCGGATAAATTCGGCACGAATACCTTTGTGCTGATCTCTACGGATAAAGCGGTTAACCCGACGAATGTCATGGGTGCGTCGAAACGGATCTGTGAAATGATCGTCCAGATGATGGCAAACCGCTCGAAGACCAAGTTCGTCGCCGTTCGCTTCGGCAATGTGCTGGGCAGCAACGGCAGCGTGATTCCGCTCTTTAAGGAGCAGATCGCCGAGGGCGGTCCGGTCACGGTCACGCACCCGGACATCATCCGCTATTTTATGACAATTCCCGAGGCGGTGTCGCTTGTCCTTCAGGCGGGCGCCTACGCGAATCGCGGCGAAATTTTCGTTCTGGATATGGGCGAGCCTGTCCGGATCGACGATCTGGCGAGGAACCTGATCCGTCTTTCCGGTTTTACGCCGGATGTGGATATCGAGGTCAAATATACCGGCCTTCGCCCCGGCGAGAAGCTCTTTGAAGAAATGCTGATGGACGAGGAGGGACTTCGGGCGACTGCAAACAACCTCATCCATATCGGCAAGCCCTTGGAGATCGACGAAACGGAGTTCCTGCGTCAGCTTGAGCAGCTTCATGCCGCCTGTGAGGAAAATTCCGACGATATCCGTCAGATCATTGCCTCGGTCGTCAAGACCTACCGCCTGCCGATCAGTAAACAGCCGGCAGCGGCGGCTTCCCGCGAAAGAGCATGACAATTATAAATGAGACAATTAAGGTGAGAGAGCAAAATGTTTAGAGAATCGGCGGTTGAACCGTTTGCGTCAAAGGTCTGGCTTTCCAGCCCTACGATGCACGGAGAAGAATTGAAGTACATCACAGAGGCCTATCAGACGAACTGGATGTCTACGGTCGGAGAAAACATCAATGAGGCGGAACGACTGGCCTGCGAAAAGCTCGGCTGCAAATACGCGGTCGCGCTGTCAGCCGGAACGGCGGCGCTTCACCTTGCCGTAAAGCTTGCCGGTGTGCGGCCGGGTATGCGCGTGTTCTGCTCGGATATGACATTTGACGCTACTGTTAACCCCGTCGTTTATGAGGGCGGCATTCCGGTGTTTATCGATACGGAGTACGATACCTGGAATATGGACCCGGCGGCCTTGGAGCGCGCTTTTGCACTTTATCCGGAGGTGCGGCATATTGTCGTTGCACACCTCTACGGTACGCCGGGCAAGATCGACGAGATCCGCGCAATCGCTGAGAAGCACAATGCGGTGATCGTTGAGGACGCGGCGGAATCTCTCGGTGCGAGCTATCGGGGACGTCAGACCGGCACCTTCGGAGACTTCGGCTGCATCAGCTTCAACGGAAATAAGATCATCACCGGCTCTTCCGGCGGAATGCTGCTGACCGACAGCGAGGAAACGGCAAATCAGGTCCGTAAATGGTCCACACAGAGCCGCGAGAATGCGCCGTGGTATCAGCATGAAGAGCTTGGCTACAACTACCGCATGAGCAATGTGATCGCCGGTGTGGTCCGCGGGCAGTTCCCGCATCTTGAGGAGCATATTGCGCAAAAGCGTGCGATCTACGAACGGTACCGCGACGGCTTCAAGGACCTGCCTGTGTCGATGAATCCCTATGACGCGCGTAATTCGGTCCCGAACTTCTGGCTTTCGTGCCTGCTTATCGACCGGGAGGCAATGTGCCGACAGGTACGCAGCGAATGCGAAGCGCTCTATACGCCGGAGACGGGCAAGTCCTGCCCGACGGAAATTCTGGAGACGCTTGCTCGTTTCAATGCGGAAGGCAGACCGATCTGGAAGCCGATGCATATGCAGCCCATCTACCGCATGAACGGTTTTGTCACGCGCGAGGGAAGCGGCCGTGCAAAGACCAACGCCTATATTTCGGGCGGCAGTGTTGGAAAGGACGGAAAGCCGCTGGATGTCGGTATGGACATTTTCCACAGAGGGCTTTGCCTGCCCAGTGATAATAAAATGACGGCGCAGCAGCAGGATCGTATCATCGAGATCGTCCGCGACTGCTTTGCATAGAGCATAACGCTTTGCGGAGAGAGAATGAATGGAAAAGACGGCCGCTAAAAGAAAAATCGGTTTTTATGAAAAATACATAAAACGTCTGCTTGATATTGTCTGCGCATTACTTGCGCTCATCGTGTTTGGTTGGCTGTATGGCCTGCTTGCGATCCTTGTCAGAGTGAAACTCGGCAGCCCAATACTGTTTTCCCAAGAGCGCCCCGGAAAAAATGAAAAAATCTTTAAGCTTTATAAATTTCGTACCATGACGGATGCACGCGATGAGAACGGAGCGCTTCTCCCGGATGAAGAACGCTTGACACACTTTGGAAAGCTCCTGCGTGCGACGTCGCTCGATGAGCTTCCGGAGGCTGTGAATATTCTGAAGGGTGATATGAGCGTGATCGGTCCGCGACCGCTTCTTGTCAAATACTTGCCCCGGTACAACGCGTTTCAGCACAGAAGACACGAGGTTCGACCGGGGCTTTCGGGCTATGCGCAGGTCCACGGCAGAAATGCCTTGAATTGGGAGGAACGCTTTGCGCTTGACGTGTGGTATGTAGATCATATTTCCTTTCTCGGCGATCTAAAAATCGTTTTTCAGACGATCGGAAAGGCATTTATAAAGCACGACGGCATTTCCTCCGAAACCTCTGCCACAATGGAGGAATTTACCGGTTTGGAGGAAGTCTCCAATGTGTAGAAAGGTGATCGTGATTGGCGCCGGAGGCCACGGAAGGGTAGTGGCCGACATCGTGAATGCCTCCGGTGATGTCTTAGAGGGCTTTTTAGATGACTCGCGCATGGAGTCGCCGTGCGATATTAAGCTGTTGGGAAGGGTAGAGGATTATACGGCGTTCGCGTCCGACCATTCCTTTATCGTTGCTATCGGTGACCCAAGGATACGCAGAAAAATCGTCGAACGTTTGGGCCATGTACGCTGGTACACAGCAATCCACCCGACTGCGGTGATTTCAAAGACGGGAGTATGTATCGGCGAGGGTAGCGCAATTATGGCCAATGCCGTAGTCAACCCCTATGCCAAGATCGGGTGTCATTGCATCATTAACACAGCCGCCGTTGTGGAACACGACAACGTTGTCGGAGACTATGCACATATTTCTGTCGGTGCGAAGCTGGGTGGAACGGTTGAGATCGGCATGAACACATGGGTCGGTATCGGCGCTTGCGTGAAAAACAATGTCCATGTTTGCGGCGATTGCATGATTGGGGCAGGCACTGTCGTGCTGCACGACATTGAGACGGCCGGAACATACTACGGACTGCCGGCAAAATTTATCCACGCAGACTGATACTGATTCTTGATTAAAAGATTTAATCAAGAATCCCGTGTGCTACGCACACTCGCATCGTGCGAAAGCACGCTGCGCCGTCTCATGCAGAATCTGACGCGCCCTTGGCGCTATAAGAAGCTTTTCAAGCTTTTTAACAGATTCTAGCATGAGTGAGAACATATGATCGACCCCGATTTTCACTGATTGAGAGGATCTGCTGATGGGATCAGAAAATAAACTCAAAAACATGATAAATACGGTGACGGTCGTCGGAGCTAACGGGACAATGGGCCTGAATGTATCCGCGATTTTTGCGGCGTTTGGAAATGCTGCTGTCTATTTGGTAAGCCGTGAGGCGGAAAAGTCGGTCCGTGCGCGAGAAAAGGCTTGCCTGTCCGTGCGCGCAGACAGCATTAAAGGGCGCTTGATCCCGGTCGACTACTCAAGCTTGGAAGAATGTGTTGACCGTTCCGATTTAATATTTGAAGCGTGTGCCGAGGATCATACAGTCAAAAAAGCTGTTCATGAGAAAATCGCGGCCTGCCTGCAAGGGAAAACCGGTAGAAAATATGTCTGCACAGGAACCTCAGGGCTGTCGGTCACTGTCTTAGCTGAGCTTTATCCGAAAGAATGCAGAAGCAGATTTTACGGGATGCATTTTTTTAATCCGCCGTATCAGATGACCCTCTGCGAAATGACGCCGACGATCTATTCGGAAGGCGATCCATCGGCTTTCTCTGAGCTGAAAGAGTATGCGCAAAAGATTCTTTACAGAACGGTCGTTCAGACGAAGGACACACCGGCATTTCTCGGAAACCGTATCGGATTTCAGTTTATCAATGAGGCGCTGCAAAATGCGGAGCGCCTGAAATACAACGGCGGTATTGACTATATCGATACCGTGCTCGGTGCGTTTACAGGACGCTCAATGCCGCCGCTTGCAACGGCGAATTTTGTAGGACTTGATGTCCATAAGGCTATCGTTGACAATCTGTTTGCGAATACCGACGATTACGCGCATAGCACCTTCGCGCTGCCCGATTTTGTTAATAAGCTGGTAGCGGAGGGAAAAAACGGTAAGAAGGTCGGCGAGGGCTTCTATAAAACGATTTTACTGGACAATGGTAAAAAAACACATTGGGTTTTTGATATTGAACATGAGACTTATCGCGAAAAAATTGCCTATTCTTTCCCATTTGCCGAGATCATGATAGATGCGCTGCGTGTCGGCGACTATCGCACAGCTATCTCAACATTGGTCGAGAACCGTTCTTCCGAGGCGATGCTTTGCTGTAATGCACTGCTGAATTACATCGTTTATTCCTTATTTGCCGCTTCGGAGATGGGCTGCGACGCGTCGGCGGCGGATGACGTGATGGCCGCCGGTTTTCGCTGGTGTCCGCCGCTTTCGCTTTATGAAGCTTTTTCCGAGATCACGGATTTTGAAAAGCTTTGTGAACAGAGACTCAGCGAGGACGTACGAGAGACGGTGCTGAAATATCGCTTGTTTGAGATGCTGCATCCTTCCAAGTATGATTTTAGAAGATTCCTGCTTGCAAAGCATTGATGAAATGGTTATGGTAATCAAGGTATGAACAGAGTATATGTTTTAGGCGGTGCACAAACCGACTTTGAGCGCAACTGGACAAAGGAAGGCAAAAATGAGATCGCCTTATTAAAAGAAGTACTGACGGATGCCCTGCATTCGGTCGGACTCGACTTTCGTGATATCGTGGAATTGAATAAGGAAAACGCCGTAGCCTGTTTTGTCGGAAATTTCATTGCCGAGAAATATGTCGGGCAGGGGCATTTGGGGGCTTTGCTGACAGAAGTGTCTCCTGCTTTTTATGGCGTTCCGTCGGCGCGGTATGAGGCTGCCTGCGCGTCAGGTTCTGTTGCGATAGATGCAGCCGCGTCAAAGATCCGTGCCGGCGATTACGATCTAGCTGTGGTTGTCGGCTGGGAATTGATGAAAACGGTGGATTCCAAGCTTTGCGGGGATATCCTTGGGTATGCTTCCTATTACGAGAAGGAAAGCCGCGGTATTTCTTACCCGTTTCCGAAGCTGTTCGGAAGACTTGCGGATGAAACGATCCGTAAGTATCGGTTGGATGAGAATCGCTATATGGATTGCCTTGCGAGGATCTCTGTCAAGAATTATGAAAATGCCAAGAGAAATCCCTTGGCACAGACGCGAAGCTGGTTTATGGACTACGAACAGGCACGCAATCGCGGCACGCAGACAAATGCACTCGTCGGCGGACGGCTTGCCGTTTCCGACTGTTCTCAGGTTACTGACGGCGCTGCGGTCGTTCTCCTTGCAAGCGAGCGGATGCTTAAAAGGCTTGGACGCTCGAATGTGCCCTATATCAAGGGTTTTGGGCACAGGACCGCGCCGATGCTGTTTGAAAAAAAGGTAGCGGAGCAGCCTGATTCTCCGTATCTGCTTCCATGGACGCGGCAGGCGGTTCTTGATGCCTACAGCAGAAGCGGCTTGACATTAGAAAATATTGACGTTTTTGAAACACATGATTGCTTTACCTCGTCGGAATATATGGCGATATCTGCATTTGGGATCACGGCCCCCGGTAAGGAATATGAAGCGGTCGAGCAGGAGATGACCTCGATCACCGGCTCCAAGCCCATCAATCCGAGCGGCGGCCTGATCGGGTGCGGACATCCGGTTGGGGCATCCGGCTGCAGAATGCTGCTTGACTTATATCGACAAGTCAGCGGGACCGCCGGGGACTGTCAGGTCGTGAAAGGCGACATGCTTCCCCGGAATGCGCTGATGCTGAACATCGGCGGATCGGCGACGACAAATTATGTGTTCATTATCGGCACCTAAAACAGGAAAGACCGATACAGAGGCGTATAGATGAAAAAGATATGTTTTGTTACAACGGTATCGTTAACACTTAGAATGTTTGTATTGAAGACCGCCGAATATTT
The DNA here is from genome assembly GCA_934630495.1 of uncultured Oscillospiraceae bacterium. GTDB lineage: Bacteria > Bacillota > Clostridia > Oscillospirales > Oscillospiraceae > JAZOXB01. Next base: position 7,496 of record CAKTVW010000020.1, on the reverse strand, counting down.
ACATCTTAACGGTTACGATATCTCCTTTATCTGTGATGAGGACCCTGACTTTGCGGCAAGTCTGCCCGAGTACATTCACTATTATCCGATTCCGATGAAACGCGGGATCAGTCTCGGCGGGATCGGTGCAATGCGCAAGATGAAAAAGATTTTTCAGCGGGAAAGATTCGATCTTGTTCAGTACTCTACGCCGAATGCTTCGCTGTATGCGTCTATGGCCGCCAAAAGTGCGCACATTCCCGTCAGACTTTACTGCCAATGGGGAATGGCCTATGTTGGCTTCAGCGGCTTGAAGCGGAAGCTCTTCAAGCAGATCGAAAAAACGGTATGCCGATTTTCCACATGGATTGAGCCGGACAGCTTCGGAAATTTACGCTTCAGCCACGACGAAGGCCTCTATCCGCCCGAAAAGGGTTCGGTTATTTGGAACGGAAGCGCTTGCGGCGTTGATCTGAATAAATTCGATTGCACGCAGAAGGCGGCTTGGCGTAGCTCAATTCGGGGAAAATATGGCATCCCGGAAACTGCCATCGTATTTGGTTTCGTGGGCAGAGTAACGCGCGACAAGGGAATCAACGAGCTGCTTGCCGCATCGAAGAAGCTTTTTGACGAGAACGAAAACGCCTATCTGATGATCGTCGGCAATAACGAAATTACATCTGCGGTGAACGCTGAATTATATAATTGGGCTGAGAATGAGCCGCGTGTATTTTTCTGCGGAAGCACAAATCGTGTCGAGCAGTATCTTTCTGCAATGGATGTTTATATTCTTCCCAGCTATCGGGAGGGGTTTGGCATGGTCGTTGTTGAAGCGGAGGCGATGGGCGTTCCCGTCATTATTACGGACATTCCCGGCCCGACGGACGCCATGATCCCTGATTTGACCGGAATGATCGTGCAAAAAGGCGACGACGATTCGCTTTGCCGCGCCATGCGCGTTTTAGCTGAGAATGAGAGACTCCGCCTTGATATGGGAGCAAACGGCCGCAGCTTTGCGGCAGAGCGATTCGACCAGCGTGTTTTATTGGATAAGCTTTTACAAGACAGAGAAAAGCTTCTGAACTGCAAATGAAAGAGGGAACCGGCTTATGAACGGTGTGTTGTGCATTTCACTCGATACTGAGTTTTTTTGGGGCGTACACGATACGGCGCCCGCTTCTTACGTTGAAAATGTGCACCAAGCAAGAAGAATAGTAATTCCGACATTATTAAAGCAGTTTGAAAACTATGGAATCCACGCCACATGGGCGATGGTTGGAGCGGCATTTTACAGAACAAAAGAAGCGCTGATGAATGCGCTCCCGCCGGAAGATGAGCGTCCTACCTATGACAATCCGCGTCGGTCGCCTTACGGTTTGCTCGACCGCATTCAAGAGGACGCCGAAGAACCCTCGCCGTTTTTAGCTGGAAACGATTTGGATAAAATTCGTGCCGTGCCGTTCCAAGAAATAGGGACACATACCTTTTCACACTACTACTGTAACGAAAAAGGACAGACTCCGGAGCAGTTCCAAGCCGATCTAAAGGCGGCGTTAAGAACGGCCGAAGACAGCGGCGTGAATGTCAGGAGCCTTGTGTTCCCCAAGTGTGAATATTCCGCACCGTACCTTGAGGTGTGCAATCGGCTCGGTATCCGGGCGTTCCGCGGAATTGAAGATAACTGGATCTACAACTCTAAGCTCCCGATGCCGCTGAAGAAGGTGCTTCGCTTTGCGGACGCGTACTTTCCGCTGTCCGGCAATAACTGCCATTATCCCAAACCGGAATGCGGTGTTCTGAATATTTGCGGTTCACGCATTTTTAAACCCTATTTTCAAAAGCTTGCTTTTTTAGAACCACTGAAGGTACGCCGTATTTGTAATCAGATGACCCATGCTGCAAAAACAGGCAAAGTATTTCATCTTTGGTGGCATCCGCACAATTTCGGCGATCATACCGAAAAAAACTTTAAAAATCTCACAAAGGTGCTGGAGCATTACAAGTATTTGCAGGAAAAGTACGACATGCGAAGTATGAACATGGGCGAAATCCTGGATGAATTTGAAGGAACAGAGAAATGAAAAAGGAGATCGTATATCGCCTCGGTGGAGTTGACACTGCGGCTCAGCAGGCAGATCTATTCAACCGTGTTTTCGACCAGTCCGCAACAGCGGCTTCGTGGAAACGGAAATACTTAGACAACCCCCTCAGCAATGTCAATACGGTGATGTGCGCCTTTGATGGGGATAAGGTCGTCGGTATCAACGGCTTTGTTCCGATGGAATATGAGTGTGAGGGGACGGTTTACCGTGTCGTCCAGTCCTGCGATACCGCCGTTGATCCGGAGTATCGCGGATGCGGCATTTTTTCAAAGATGATCGTTTGTGCGCAGAAGCTGTTCGCCGAGGAAGGCTACGATGCGATGGTCGGCTACCCAAACGGAAATTCCTACCACGGCTTTTTAAAGCTGGGATGGGAAGAACAGGCGCGAACGATGAAGTATTTCTATCCATGCTGCGTCAAGAAGGTCGCGGAAGAAATGCTATCAAAGAACCTTCCCGGTTTTCTCGACCCGCTTGCCAATGTGTGGCGCGTTCTGCATACGGGACGATACAGCGGGAAGAAGTCGGATTATGCCATTACGCGTTCAGAGCATATCAATGCCGAAGAATATCTGTCGTTCCTTGAAAATGAGGGCTTTCGGATCCGGATTACACAGGAATACTTAGATTGGAAGCTGAGCGCGGGGTATTTTTATTACACGGTCAGACATAATGCAGAACCGATCTGCAAGGTGCTGGTTTGCAGCTACACTGTAAAAGAGGGCTTTCTGCGCGGGAATATTCTCGGGATTAAGAGAGAAACCGCAGATAAAACGGAGCTTTCCACAGCATTTGCATTGCTCCTGAAGGAGCTGTTTCGACAATACGATGTGTTGAGCGTCTGGGAGAGCGGCGATGTAATGGTAAACGAGGTTCTGCGCCGCGTCGGTTTTATTAAAAACTTTTCCGCTAAGGACGGAAGCCCCTTTATCGTCAAGCCGCTTTCTAACGATCAAGCAGTCAGAGAGCACTTTTTGCGCCACGGAGCATGGCATCCATCTTTTATTGAGGCCGATTATGTGCTGGATCAATATATAAAGGAGTAATTTTATGCCGAAGATTTCTGTTCTAATGGGGGTCTATAATTGTTCCGAATTTGTGGCAGAGGCAATCGAGAGTGTCCTTTCTCAGACCTTTTCCGATTTTGAGCTGATTATTTGTGACGATGGGTCTTCCGATGATACGGTCGCGATCGTTAAAAAATATGCCGAAGCGGATAAACGCATTGTTTTTGTCAAGAACGACCGAAATTACGGCCTTGCCCATACGCTCAATCACTGCTTGTCCTTGGCAAGGGGCGAATATCTGGTCAGAATGGACGGCGACGATATTTCCAAGCCGGAGCGATTCCGGGTTTTGCTGGACACGGCAGAAAAACACCGGGAGTTCGATGTAATCGGCAGCGGCGTTGACCTCTTTGATGAGAACGGCGTGTGGGGAGAAGCAATTTTTTCCAATACGCCCGACAAGCTGGATGCGTTTATGCAGCGTACGCTATCCCATGCGACGGTGATTATGAAGCACAGTGCGCTTGTGGACTGCGGTGCTTATGATGAGAGTACGGATATTGCGCGCGCGGAGGATTACGACCTATGGTGTCGTATGGTCCTGAAGGGCTACCGATTGACTTCAATTCCCGATAAGCTATATCAAGTGCGCTGGGATCAGCGGAACTATTACAGCCGCAGACCGTTCCGTGTCAGGCTGGCTTGGGCAAGATTGGTCAAAAAATGGCATAAAAGAATGGGACTCGGCATGCGAGGTATGAATAAGGTAATCGGGACCTACCTGAAGGCGTTTACGCCAAACGCGATTAAGAATCTTTATCACAGAGTGCATTTCAAAGTCAACTGAAGCGCGGATGCGCGAAACGCTTGCTGCAAGTTTGCCTTGATCTTGCCGCAATCTTGACGTGATGATGTGTATATAGTCAAGTACCCGTTTGACATCTGCTACACGGAATAACAAAATAGGACAGAAACATGATTGTTTACCTTACTGTATGTGTGCTTACCCTGATGTGGGGGAAATATGCTGAGCATACACCTTCAAAAATCAAAACCAAAAACGGTAGTACCATTATCAGACCATCTGCATTTTTTGCAGGACTGCTGTTTTTGTCATGGGCGGCAGTATATTCGCTGCGTTACAGAGTCGGAACCGATTTCGGAACTTATTATCGGTCTTATTTGCGAATTACCAATAATAACGAATCATTGGTCGATTTTCTGGATAAACAGCGCGATATGCTGTTTGGCTATATCGAGTATTTTTGTGCCAAACTTTCGAGAGGCAACTGGATATTCTTTGCGTTTGTTTGCGCCGCGCTGACGTATCTGCCCGTTGTTGCGGCGATCAGGCGTAAAAGCGTTGATTTTACCGCGTCTGCGCTCCTGTTCTTGTTCACAATGCAGTTTTTTGCCGGATTTAACGGTATACGTCAGGCAATTGCAGTCAGTTTGTCCTTTTTTGCATACTATTGCTGCCTTAAAGAGCGAAAATATATTTGGTATGCTGTCGTAATTGCGCTTGCTTTCGGCTTCCACTCTACAGCGCTGATCGTTATACCGGTGCATCTCCTGTCGTTGAAAAACCTGCGCGCGCCGATTATAAAGATAACGATCGCTGTTTTGCTGTTTTCTTCTGTTTTTCTCGGAAGCCTTTGGAAATATGTGATTTCTTTTCTGGAAAAAATCGGGCAGAGCAAGCTGGCTTCGGATTATGAGACGCTCTCAGAAAGCGGCTCAAGTGTACTGCGGCTGATCGTGGCAATGCTTCCGCCCCTCCTCGGTGTTTTCTTCCAAGATCAACTGAGAAGAGAATATGCCGATACGGATTCCGAGATCATCCTGCTGCTGATCGCAGCGGTATTCTCTCTTTTCAGCCTGAATACTTGGCTTTTTTCCCGTATTGCGCAGTATTTCAATATGTCTCTGATCATGTTCTTGCCGAAGCTCATGTGCCTGTTTAAAGAAAAAAGCAGACCGCTGGCTGAAGTGATCATGCTGGCACTGTATTTTGGGTATATGTGTGCGATGCTTCTGCACGGAGACGGACAGGTGCTGCCCTATACATTTATTAAATTCTGATCGGTCGGAAATACAATGAAGATATCGATTATTACTTTACATGCCGTTGTGAACTATGGTTCGGCACTGCAGACCTATGCTACACAAAAAATATTTGAGAGCTTGGGTATGGAAACGCAAATCATCGACTATCGCCGCGAGGCGATCCTCAGCCGAAGCGTTCGACAGATACTAACGGGCAGCGGCTCGATGAAAGAAAAGCTGAAAGGCCTTCTGCTAAAGCCGTCCTATGATCGCGGCAGAAAGGTTTTCGACACATTCCTTTCCGAAACGCTGAATTTGACGGAGCAGCGATACACTTATGACGATGATTTTGAACGCTGGCCGCTGACTTCGGATATTTACTGTACCGGGAGCGATCAGGTCTGGAACAGCGGTTGGCACGACGGTGTGCCGCGTCCGTTTTATCTTTCGTTTGTCAGAGAAGGGAAAAAAATATCATTTGCGGCCAGCTTCGGGAAGGATCGGCTTTCCGATGACGAAAAGCCGGTGGTCCGTGAATTGCTCAGCACATACGATGCTATTTCCGTTCGTGAGGCAGAAGGCTTGAACATTTTACGCGATCTTGGCTTTAGTGCGGCTGTCCATGTTTTGGACCCGACGGTCGCGCTCGACCCGCGGGAGTGGCTTGCAATCTCTGAAAAGCGCGTCTTCAAAGCAAAATATATTTTGATTTATCAGCTTTGCAATAACGCAGACTTTGACCGCTACGCCGTTCGGCTCGCACGGGAGAAGGGACTGAAGCTGGTCCGCTTATGCATTCGCTACGATCAGCTTAGAAAACCGGGGCACGGGGTCGTTTTGCCGCCTGTAGAGAGCTTTGTCTCTCTTGTGCGTCACGCGGAATATGTGCTTACGGATTCTTTTCATTGTACGGCCTTCAGCATCATGATGCATAAACAGTTTGTTTCGTTTTATCCGAACAAATACGCTTCTCGATTGAAAAGCATTCTTGACCTTACCGGACTGCGCGAACGACTGCTCGAGAATTACGCGGATACAGAGATCATTGATCGGACGATCCCCTATGAACGGATCGATCCTATCCTTGCGGCAGAACGAAATAAAACCATGCGCTTTTTGAGAAAAGCTGTCGACATACAGGAGGAAAAATGAAGAAAGTCAGTGTCTATACTCGCAGCGGAGCGACATGTCCCTCGAGTTATTACAGGATTCTTCAATATGAAAAAGAAATAGCGTGTGACTTCCGCACCCGGGTCATTGTGCCGGATCGGATATTCGCAAACTATAACAGATCGACGGGACTTCGCCGCAAATGGTATCAGATCTGCTTCTATATCTTCTGCGCCTATTTCCGTGGAATACGGTTTTTACTTGCCGATATTGTTAAGAAACCGGATGTGATTTTTGTTTCCAGAGCGATTATGCCGAAGCTCTGCCTGTTTCCGATCCCTCTCTTGATGAATCGGGCGTTTCAAAGAACGAGCCAATTGATCTGGGACATTGACGACGATATTTTTCTGCCCAAAGAAATAACACGGACAGAGAAAAAACTGCTCCTGAAATATGCTACGAGCATTATCGTTGTTAACGATCATCTTAGGAGTACACTCCCGCCAGAATGGCGAAACAAAGCAATTTATTTGCCTACGACTGACGGAGATTTTGCGAACGAAGATCTTCAAGAGCTTTTTTCACAGCGCGAAAAACGTTATCGTGACGGCGAGGTAGCGCTGTTGTGGCTGGCGACTTATACCAGTCTGCCGTTTTTGGCTGCTGTCGTTCCTTTCTTGGATGTTGCCGCAGAGCGTATTTATCAAAACAGCGGTAAGCAGCTCGTTTTAGAGGTGGTTTGCAATCGTCCGCTGAATATGAAAACATCGCATCTCAAAATTGTGAATGAGCTGTGGAGCAAGCAGCTTGCCGCCGAAAAGATCCGCCGTGCGCATATCGGGATCATGCCGTTGGCAAATACACAGCACTCCCTCGGAAAGGGCGGATTTAAGCTCCTGCAATATATGGCGGTCGGTTTGGCAACGGTCAGTTCCGCAGTCGGCAGTGCCAATGACATTGTTAAAAACGGAGAGAGCGGCATGTTGGCCTCTCCTGAAGACCTAACACAATGGACAACTGCCGTGACAGAGCTGGCTGCTTCCTGGGAGCGAATGCGTGAAATGGGAGTGAAGGCGCGTGAGCGCTGGGACGAAGCGTATTCATACCAGAGCAATTTGGACACATTGACAGAGATTCTATGCGGGGAGCGGGACAGATGAGTGCGGATATTCTTGTTACCAAGGAAAAGTGCTGCGGCTGTAAGCTTTGCGCGCAGGTATGCCCAAAAAATGCGATCACATATCAAATGGAT